>NZ_JANFYJ010000033.1:0-57205 GCF_024460495.1 Hungatella sp. SL.1.14
GCGTCAAGGTAAAGCATGCGTAAGCTTACACGTTTTATGAGATGGGAATTTCCGTGAAACGAAAGGTCCTTTTCTCATGTCATGCGCTTCCTCATCAATATTCATAAAGAAGGCATGCCGTGAACTCACCACGCATGCCTTCTTCTCTATTCCCGCATATCTCACCCTGCAACTCCTACTGCACCCATACGCCGGACGCATCCAGCGTGTATCCATCCGGAGTCACCGTATTCTTCATCATCACACCATCGGCCCCTAAGTAAAACCACTGGCCGTCGGTTTCCACCCAGCAGCTGGAAGCCATCGCCCCGCTGGACTTGAAATAATACCATGCATCGTTGGAGTAATGGCGCCAGCCTGTAGCCATGACACCGTCGGAGTCGAACCAGTAATCCGCGCCGTCTATGGTCATCCATTCGTTGGCGGCCCGGTTTCCATCACTCTTTACAAAGTACCACTTTTCTCCCTCCTGCTGCCATTTTGCAGTCTGTGATCCCCCGCTTTTCAGCGCAAACCCGTAGTCCAGCAGAGCCGACGTATCTGTATACTGTGTTGACTTGCTCTTCATAATCACAGCGATCAGCCTTACGCCATCCCGTTCTGCACATGTCACTAGGGTATTCCCAGCCAGGGAGGTATATCCGGTCTTTCCGCCGATGACGCCCTGATAGTACCTGGAATCATTGGGATAAAGCATCTTGTGCCCCAGGGATATCGTGCGGGCCGCCGCCTTCTGTGTCGCCGGAATCTGGTAGCTTAAGGTCGAAGCGACCTTGCATACCGTGGCATTCTGAAATGCCGCCCGCGCGATCAGTGCCATATCATGAGGCGTCGTATAGTGGTTGGAATCATTAAGCCCGTTTGGATTAACGAAATTTGTGTTCGTACAGCCCAGTTCTTTTGCTCTGGCATTCATCATATCTGCAAACGCGCTGATACTGCCCGCCGTATGTTCCGCCAGACCATTGGCCACCTCGTTTGCAGACTTTAGCAGGAGACCGTAAAGGCACTGGCGTACCGTCAGCTTGTCCCCTTCCACCAGTCCCAGTGTCACAGCACCGGATTCCAGGTTCGTGACCGCCGTTTTGGAAAATGTGACCGTGTCGTCAAGGCTGCACTTCTCTGCTACCAGAAGAGCCGTCATCAGCTTTGTGATGCTGGCCGGATAATACTTCGTCTCCGCATTCTTTGAGTAGAGCAGATTCCCCGTGGCTGCATCCATGAGCACTGCTCCCTGAGCCTGTATCTCTGGCTGCTTTACCGTATTCACCACACTGCCGCCGGTTCCGCTTCCCTGGGAAGCCCCTGGCCCAGCGGAAGTTCCAGGCCCTGCCGAAGTTCCCGAACCTGCCGCAGCTCCCGGTCCCGCAGAGGTTCCCTGACTGTTCTGGCTGTTACCGCCGCCCGGCCCTGCTGTCTCCGGTCCCGAAGTCTGAGTATTCGCTCCCTCTCCTATAGGCGGAACGATGGGTATATCTCCAAAAGCCGGAACTGAAGCCAGAAGGCTTAAGCTGATTGCAATGCTCCATATTCTGTTAAAGCGTTTTATCATGTCTGTTTCTCCCCGTGTCATCCTGTAATCTGTCGTATTTCCATAAACAGTATAGCACAGAATTGCCTGGACACGGCTTAAAATTTTCTTACAATGAGAGCGTAAGAGGTTCTTTCTCGGCCCCGCTCCCAAAGCCGAGAAAGAACCTCTTATGCCCGGCCTGTCATTTTTTGCTTTCCGCCCTGCGGGAATTTTTCCACATGGCCCACAGAACGCTTGCCACACAAATAGAGGAGAAACAGCCGCTTACAAGCCCAAACAGCAGCGGCAGGGAGAATTCAAAAATGGACTGAATTCCGAAATGCCACGATGCAATCACCAGAATCAGCACGCTGATACACGTCGTAAGCGATGTGTGCAGCGACCGTCCAAGGCTCTGGGATACGCTGGTATCCACCAGTTCATCGATACTGCTGCACTTGTGAAGATTCATATTCTCTCTGATGCGGTCATAGATTACGATCGTATCGTTGATGGAATAGCCGATGATGGTCAGCACCACGGCCACAAATGCATCGTTCAGCGGAATTGCGAAGACTAAAAACGCGCACAGCACGATCAGCACATCGTGAATTAGCGCAATTACCGCAGATACTCCCGCAGAAAGGCCCGAAAGGATGGAAAACCGGATCCAGACATACACCGTTATCAGCACTGCGGCCAGAACCATGGCAATCACAGCGTTATGGAGTGTTTTCTGTCCCATATACGGCTGAACCGCATACGTCTCCGACAGGGCAGCCGTAAAGCCATCCTGATAGCTGTTTAAGATCTGTGTCACATATTCCTGGCTCTCCGGGCTGATTCCCTCCTGCCCTGCAAAAGTCAGGACCATAAACTGCTTTCCAAGGCCGTCCTCTTTTGTCAGACGGACATTTACATTTCTTCCGGTCTCACCGGATATCTTAGCTGCAACGGCGTCAGAATTTACGTCAGCCGCTCCCTCGATTTCGTATTTTAAGGTCGTTCCGCCTGTAAACTGGGTATCCAGGCTCACGCCGTTCTTCACAAATCCCACTGCACCTGCCAGGAGCATGCAGATGGAGATGGCGAACCATATGTATTTCCGTTTCATAATCGGATAAATCTTCTGATTCTTCTTCACCTTATACCACTTTAAATCGCGGAACTTTCCTTCCCGGATTATGGAAAGAAGCACCGTTCTGGAGAACCAGACGCCTACAACCAGATTGATGATCAGCCCCACCAGAAGCGTGTATCCGAAGCTCAGCATCGTGCCGGAACCGAAGAACATCAGAATCACCGCTACAATGGCACTCGTTAAGTTTCCATCCAGTACGGAGGAAAATGCCCTCTTGTATCCCCGTTTGACCGCTTCGGTCAGTGAAGCACCGCTGCCCAGTTCCTCGCCAATCCGTTCGCTGATGATAATGTTGGCATCCACCGCCATTCCTATGGTCAGTATGATGCCGGCAATACCGGGCAGCGTCAGCGTATACTGCGGAATCGAGATCGCCAGCAGCTGTATGGAGGTTTGAAGAACCAGACCGAAGCAGGCCACCAGTCCAGGCAGACGATACATGGCAATCATGAAAATGCAGATGCAAATGAACGCCAGCACACCGGAAAATATCATAATGTTCAACGCATTGGAGCCCAGACTGGGGCTGATGGTGCTGAAGTTTTTCGTCTCCATGGCATACGGCAGGGCTCCCGCGTTGATCTTGTCCGATAAATTCTTTGCGGCTGCATACGTCTCCATGCCGTTAATCACGGCATTTCCTCCCGTAATCTTATCCTGTACCACCGGATTGGAGATCAGCTCCTCATCCATGTAGATTCCCATACGGCGGCCCACCAGTTTACCGGTGGCGTCAGCGAATTTATCCGCGCCTTCTTTCGTAAACTGCAGTTCCACCTCGTATTTTTTCATTCCTGTCTGGTCCGAATACTCGACAGGCCGGCTTGTGGAAACGTCTCTTCCCTCCAGCATGACAGTGCCGTTCTCATCCCGGAAGGTTAAATTGGCCATGTCTCCCAGCTCTGCGATGGCAGCCTCAGGTTTAAAATCCTTTTCATCAGATTTCCACGGAAAACGGACGATCACATACCCCTTTTCATTATCCGTTGTGACCTCGCGGTCCGTGATATTCTTATCATCCAGTCTCGTCTCGATGATGTTCCTGGCCGCTTCAATCTCATTGGGCGCAGGGTTCCGGTCTAAGCCTACAGGCTCAAATACGGCCTCGACTCCGCCCCGGATATCGATACCAAATCTCATGTCCCCCGCGCCCTTAATGTCTTTTCCAAGGCCGAAGCATGCGGTATAAACCGCAAGGATGACGATTACCGTCAGGATTCCAAGTGTTTTCTTTCCCGGTTTCATAGTGCTCTCCTTTTCGTCTCATCGTAGTCTTCTTATCGTCATTCATTATAGACTGTTATGAGAGAAAATGGTGCTAAGAAACCATTAAGATTTTCCCCGGTTCCTCCACCACCGCTCTTCCTCCAGTTCATTCCGGATCTCCTGGATAAACAGAATCAGAATAATAACGGATATGGAACCCATAATTCCCATCAGAATTTTCACTGACACATCACCTCTTTACAATTTCATAATATTTTTTAGAAGTAACCCCGTAGATCACCCCGTAAAAGACAGCAAACACCAGTACCGCAGCAGCCGTAGATGCGGCAAACAGGCCGACATTGCGAAGATTCAGCAGGGCCAGAAGCCTTGCAATCATCGGAAATGCGAAGCAGATATGGACGGCGGCCGTAACCAGCGGCAGAAAGAACATGGTGAGCACCTGGGAACGGACAGCCGCCTTGATCTCACGGGCAGAAAGGCCCACATTCTGCATGATTTCATACCGTTTCCTGTCCTCGTATCCCTCAGAAATCTGTTTGTAATAGATGATAAGAACGGTCGCCATGATAAACAGCGTCCCCAGAAACAGTCCGACGAAAAACAGTCCCCCGTACAATGAGAAAAAGGAGCCCCGTTCCATCGCCGCAGATTCCAGGCGGTATGCCGCACCCAGCCCGCTTAACTGCTCCTCCAGAATCTGGTACAGCCGTTCGGACCCTTCCCTGCCATCCCCGGCGTCAAAAGCCACATAGTAAATTGGGCTGGATTTCGCATCGCCGTACGCCTCGGCCTGCTGTTTCTCGATCGCCTTCAGCTGGGAAAAATCAGGAAGGACAATATGAAGACTTCCAACAGAACCCATGGCATCCATTCCGTCCTCCACCGCCTGCCCTTTCTTTCCAACGACTTCATACTGTTTCCCAAAAATGGAAAATGTCTCCCGATCATAGCGCATTCCATCCGAAAGCACCATCACCTGATTCTCATCCAGCCCCACATTCTGTCCTGTGATCCGGTTATAGTCATCCAGAGTCATAAAAAAGAGGTAGTCCAGACTGCTGTAGTCCGCCAGGTTTTCCTCTCTCACCTCATAGCCGTCCCCCGTCTCCACTGCAGCAAAGCTGACGTATCGGTAGCTGATCAGCTCTTTTGCGGTCTCTCCTGCCTCCTT
Source organism: Hungatella sp. SL.1.14 (assembly GCF_024460495.1). Lineage (NCBI taxonomy): Bacteria > Bacillati > Bacillota > Clostridia > Lachnospirales > Lachnospiraceae > Hungatella > Hungatella sp. SL.1.14. The sequence continues at coordinate 5,056 of NZ_JANFYJ010000033.1, forward strand.
TAAGGCGTTCTCCACAATCCGGTCGGTCTTCGCAGCCGTTTCATCCGAATAATCGCGTACCGTCACCACAAAATCCCGTTTAAACCGGTTCCTCATCACGTCATCCAGGCCTGCATAAAGGGAAATTGTGGACGAGATCATGACTAAAACCGCGGTGGACAGAAGGCAGATTACTGACAGGCCTGCCGCATTCTGCTTCATCCGGTATATCATTCCTGAAACAGAAATAAAATGGCGAGTCTGATAATAGTATCCCTTATTCTTTTTCAGCAGTTTTAAAAGTGTAATGCTGCCTGCCATAAATAAGAGGCAGGTACCGGCAATGACGAACATCACTGCGATGAAAAAAGCGATAATCAGCATTGCTGACCGTTCCGTCGAAATGGCGATCCAGTAGCCCGCCGCCAGTGAAACCATGCCGCAAACCGCAAACAGCCACGGCGCCTTCGGTTCCCTCTCTCCGGTCTGCTTTCCTGCAAGCATCTCCACCGGCCTCGCCTTTGCAACCTGCCATATATTATAGAAGAGAATGAACAGAAATATGACGCCAAAGAGCTTTGCGCACGAGAACGCCGCGCCTGGTACAAAGCTGAAGTCCCAGCTGATATCCAGCTTCATCAGACGGTACAACAGCAGCGCAAAGACCCGGTACAGCAAAAAGCCGAGTGCAACACCGGCAACCAGGCTGACGGCCGCTGTAATCAGCGTCTCAAGAGCCATAATCCGCGCCAGATGTTTCTTTCCCATCCCCAGAACCTGAAACAGCCCGAATTCCTGCTTTCTCCGTTTCACCAGAAAGCTGTTGGTATAGATCAGAAACAGGAATGAAAACACAGCCATGACCACGCAGCCCAGCAGCAGAATAAAGACCATGGATCCGCCGCCCTGCATATGGGCAAAGCCGGGATTCACCGTCAGGGATGAGATGATATAGTACATCATCACGGAGCCGATGCAGGTCAGGAGCCAAGGAATCGTGACAGCCGAATTCTTCTTTAAATTCTGAACGGCCAGCCTCGTATAAAACAGCTTACTCATCACGGCCACCTCCCGCCTCTAATACGGCAAGAGTATCTGATATGCGCTGGTACATCTTCTCTTCTGTCATTTCCCCGCGGTAAAGCTGATGGAACACCTCTCCATCCTTAATGAACAGCACCCGTTTTGCATGGCTGGCCGCCTTGACACTGTGGGTTACCATGAGGATAGTCTGTCCCTCCCGGTTGATCCCCTCGAACAGATCCAGAAGCTGGTCGGATGACCGTGAATCCAGCGCGCCGGTAGGCTCATCCGCCAGAATGATTGCCGGGTCCATCACCAGAGCCCTGGCCACCGCCGCTCTCTGCTTCTGGCCTCCCGAGACCTCGTACGGATACTTCTTCATGAGTTCCCGAATTCCCAGCTTACCCACGACAGCATCCGCTTTCTTTTTCATTTCCCCGTAGCTCTTCTTTGCCAGAACCATGGGCAGATAGATGTTATCTTCCAGGGAAAATGTATCCAGCAGATTAAAATCCTGAAATACGAACCCCAGATGATCCCGGCGAAACGCAGCCAGTTCTCCTTCCGGAATCGTTTTCATATCCCTTCCGTTTAAAAGGACAGTGCCTCCGGAGGGCCTGTCGAGAGCGGCTAAAATATTTAAGAGGGTGGTTTTTCCCGATCCTGACTCTCCCATGATCGCAACGTATTCCTCCGGTTCCACCGTAAAGCTGACCCCATTTAATGCGTTTATCTGATTTCCTCCGAACCGGGTGGTATAAACCTTTTTTAATTGATTTACTTCAAGCAATGGCATAATGCTGCCTCCTTTCCTTCTGTATGTTTCAGTATAACAGACGGGAAAGACCGGCTGCCATCGAAGAGCCTTACATTTTTTCACAGTATCCTTACAAAAATGTAAGGGAAGCTTAAAGACTCCGGCCACATTCCGGTGGTATACTGAAATCAGATACAGATGGTTCTCTACTGAAAGGAGGTCTTGCCATGTACAGCAGTTTTGAACAGCGCGCACGCCAGCGGGGCATCGATACCATTCACGAATTTGAAACCACGCATGGGCGCCCCGGCAAGTCCCGCACGCCCATCTCCGGATATAACCCGAAAAAAGCTATGAAACAGGCGGAAAAAGCGTATTTAGAATCCATGGGAATTCCTAAAAAATCCCTGTTTCAGCGGCTGAAAGAGTATTTTCACGCGTAGGCTTTACCACGTTATACAGGATCCGTTCTTTCACATGCCAGTTTCCCGCGGTCCGGCCACACCAGATGCATTCCTCCATGCCGGACCGCATCTCTTATTTTCCTGACTCATTTCTGAGACATGCTTCATCGTTCTTTATTCCGGCGTAAATTTCGTCATATCCAGCCGCAGCTTCACCTTCGTTCCCACTCCGGGCTGCGATTCGATCACCATCTCATGGGCCAGACGCGTCATTACCTTTTTACACAGATAGAGCCCGATTCCCGATGATCCCTGATTCACGCGGCCATTACAGCCCGTATAGCCTTTCTCAAACACCCTTGGGATATCCTCGGGCGCAATTCCCCTGCCTGTATCTTCCACGATCAGCGTCCGCAGCTCTCCTCCATTCTCAGTCTCACGTTCCTCTTCCAGACGGATGGTGATTCTGCCGCGCTCCGTATACTTTAACGCATTGGAGAGAAGCTGTTCTATGACAAATAACAGCCATTTTTCGTCGGTTCGCACCAAGCAGACAGCGGGTCTGTAATCTAGCGCGGTCTTTTTCCTGATAAACACAGGGGCGTACTTATGAATCGCCTTTTTTACAATGGAGTCCAGCTGATATTCCCGGATAACCAGATCGGCGGAAGGGCTGTCCGCCCGCAAATACTGGAGAACCATTTCGACATACTGTTCAATCTTAAAAAGTTCTGTGGAAAGCCGGCCATGATCCGGCCCCTCCCCGGTCTGAAGGATGAGATTCATGGCCGCAATCGGTGTCTTGACCTGATGGACCCACATGGTGTAATAGTCCTTCATCTCCGTCCGTTTCTCCTCTTCCTCCTGAAGCAGCCGTTCTCTCTCCTCATAAGAGGAGACGAGAAGCTTCCGGTACAGAAGCTCCGCCTGGTCCGAGGCGGGTGCAGCAAACTCCGAGGATCCCGTCTTCCAGGCCAGCATCCGCTCTAAGTCCCGGCATTTCCTGCAGTAACTGTAAAAACTCCGGACAGCCAGCCCCAGCCCCGGCACGGCACTCAATATGCAGGCGTAAAGCACCGCCTCCACAGGAAGACGATACAGCCAGAATACTGACGCGCACAGAATTCCGCCGCAGACGCATGCTGCGATTACCACCCTGCATCGTTTTAAATAGGTGCGTACCAGAGGCAGTTTTTCTCTTCCGTTCATTTGACCATATACCCTGTGCCTTTCTTCGTGACGATGAAATCCGTAAGGCCCGCTCCATCCAGCTTTCTCCGAAGCCGGTTCACATTGACGGTCAGCGTATTGTCATCCACATAGCTGTCCGTCTCCCACAGCCGCGTCATCACCTCTTCCCTGGTGACGGTCCGCCCGGCCTGCTCCATGAGGAGTTTAAGAATCCTGAATTCGTTCCTGGTCAGTTCCACCTTCTCCTCCTGATAGGTCAGAGTGGCGTCGTTAACGTTTAAGACCGCTCCTCCGTGACTGATTAAATGGTGATTCCCCGCAAAATCATACGTTCGCCGGAGCATGGCCTGGACCTTGGCCGTCATCACATTCAAATCAAACGGCTTCGCAATAAAATCATCGCCGCCCATGGAAACCGCCATAATGATATTCATGTTGTCGGACGCCGAGGACAGGAATATTACCGGCACATTGGAAAGCTTCCGGATCTCCCCGCACCAGTAACAGCCGTTATAGTAAGGCAGCAGGATATCCATCAGAACCAGGTGCGGCTCAAAGGCTGCAAATTCTTCCAGCACATGTTTCAAATCGTTTACACAGACCGCCTCATATCCCCATTCCTGCAGATGCCTCTGTACGGTTCTGCCAATCACCTCATCATCCTCTACAATCAGTATCTTATACATTGGCTTCCCCCTTTTCTCTTTCGCCACCTATTCTACCAGTCATTTCTTAATTTTTTCTTTAAATATTTCAAAAGCTTTGCTAAGGAACTCCTCTGTCTGAAAGCGTATGGATTTTTAATGGAAATGTAAAGAAGTCTGAATCCGGAGGTGATATACTGAATATAAGAAGAAAGGGGGATTTAACCATGATTACCATATTTAACCGCAAAGAACTGTACTCCGGTTTTTCCATGGTGGAATGTTCCCGCATTGGACGGATTCTGAAATCGAACAACATCCCTTATACCATAAAGGATTGCGATTTGAATCCGATCAGGCCGGGGTTCTGCCGTCTGACCGCCCCTATGCTGCAGACGAAGCCCATAATAGAATATTCATTATATGTGAATAAACAGGATTATGAAGAAGCCCAGTTTCTGCTTATGTGTGAAGAAAGCAGCGTCTGACACTTTACATATAAAAGCCGGGAAACCAAAGTATGATCCTTTGATTTCCCGGCTTTCTCTGCATCCTTATTCCAGCTGCTCGCGGTACTCCTTCTGCATCTCTTCCAGCCGGTCCAGCGCCGCGTTTAAAATATAGGCGTGGTCAAAAGCCAGCGCCTCCGTATCGGTTACATCGATTGCAGGCAGCAGTTCTGCATGGGTATCCTTCTTCCACATAAGTCCCATGTGGGTATAACCTTCCGTAATCCGGTATCCGATGAAAATATGGCGTTCTTCATTCTCCACAGTCAGGGCGTATGTCGCGCCGTCTGCCAGATCGGACAGTTTCTTTTTCTTTACCTGAAACCATACGGCTTCCTTTGCATCGTCTCCTGCGACCGGATTCAATTCGTCCTTCGGCACCACCGCCATATAGGATACGGAAATAATCCGTGTCCGGGGATCACGTTTTACATTCCCCCACGTATAGAGCTGTTCCAGGCAGATCCCGGTGATCCCGGTCTCTTCCTCCAGTTCCCTGGCCGCAGCTTCCTCCAGCGATTCATCCATATTCACGAATCCGCCGGGAATGGCCCACTGGCCGATGCATGGATGGTTCCGCCTGCGGATCAGCAGAAGTTCCGGCTCCTCTTCCTCCGCCTCCGGATCGACTGCAAAAATCAGCATATCCACAGTCACCGATGGACGCTCATAATTTCCGGGCCTGTACTGTGCTAAAAACTCTTTCTCGGTCAGCCCATCTTCATTCTTCAGTTCCATAGGAATTCCTCCTCCCCGGTCCCTGCGGCCCGGCTTTAAAAAATAACAGAATTAAGCGCTCCCAAAACGCCCACACTGGCCAGTCCCATAATGACTCCGGCAAGCAGTACACCTCCCATTACCGCGAGGATACTGGATTTGAAGTCGATATCGAGAAGACTTGCCGCCAGCGTACCGGTCCATGCGCCTGTACCCGGAAGCGGGATTCCCACGAACAGTAACAGCGCGACAAACAGGCCTCTGCCCGCCTTCGCCTGCAGCTTCTCGCCGCCATGTTTCCCTTTTTCCAGACACCACGTAAAAAATCCGCCGATCACGGGCTTGTCCGCTCCCCATTCCAATACCTTTCTGGCAAATAAATAGATGATCGGAACCGGGAGCATGTTTCCGATGATGGCGATGATATACGACTCTAAAAGAGGCAGGCCCATCACCTGGGAATAAGGAATGGCGCCGCGAAGCTCAATGAGCGGTACCATGGAGATTAAAAAAACCAATATATAACTTTGTAACATCCTGATATTCCTTTCCTATAAAAAGTCTGCCATTATACTATACACAAAGTTCGGGATCGTTACAACCTTTTTAGAAAAAGATAATAAATTTATGCAGAAAATTAATACGGGAAACTGCTGTTTCTGCAGTTTCCCGTGTCTGATCAGTACCCCAGTTTCGGCAGAATATTTTTCGGATAATCCAAAAACAGCATATCCGCCTTGTCATCCAGATAGTTGCGGTTCGGATGGATAATCACCAGCCACCGCCCGGTAAAATACTTTACATAGTTTCCAAAGACCTCGGAATCCAGCGTTGTCCCCAGGAGAAGAAGGACTTCCGCCTTCGAGATCTCGTTGGAGGTCTTCGTCATCCGGCGGCTGTCCACCATCTCCCCAAACAGGGACACCTGGGGGCGGACAGGAATACCGCATTTGTCACAGAGAAGAATCTTTTTTGCATCCCGCACCTGCTCCATGGTATAGTCCTTTCCACAGTGCGGACATTTATTCTCATAGATCGTCCCGTGAAGATTTATCACATTTTTACAGCCGGCTCTCTGGGCCTTTGCATAGATATTACTGGTAATGAGACACTGCAGCTTCCCCGCCCGTTCCATTGCAGCCAGTGCCGGACCGGATGCCGTGTCCTCCGGCGGATTATCCAGCATCTCTTTCTTATAAAACTCAAAGAAAAACTCGGGACGCGTATTATAGAAGGCGCTGGAAAAGATCTCTTCCGCAGAATATCCATACTTCGTCTCGATATCATAGGCTTTATCCGGATTCTTTACACCTATAAAACCGCCTTCCTCCATCATACCAGAGCCGCAGATGGCCACCGTGTATCTGCTCTCATCAAGAATTTCCCTCAGTTTTGAAATCTTTCCTTCCATAATAAAACCTCCCTTCAAAGCTTTTGATTCCGCTTTATTTTATGGTACTATTATACTATGAAATAACAGTATTTTCCATGATATATTCCATTTATTTACTCTTTTTTCTGTTTGATCTTTATTCGTATATTAAATTCTTCTTTTTATTTATAATTGCACAGCGCATTCTGCAGAAAAGCAAAAATACCGGTCTCCAAAGGGGGATTCGCCCTTATATCAGGAAATCGGTATTTTCATATTGATGCTTCCATATCCTGCACCGGCTGCCCGGCGCTTTACATTGGTTTTCTCTTCGTATTCGGGCCCATGCCCTCCCGGCGGGAATTATGGGTCTGATTCTGGTTTTCCGGCTTTACCTTCTCGGTAATACTGTTGAATAGTTCGTTTGATTTCTTCTGTGCCAGTTTTTCCTGCTTGTCTTTGTCCATATTGATCACCTCACGGATAGTATGGTCCGGACTTGAGTTTTGTACTCATGGATCAGGCAATGGGAGCTTAATCTTTCATAATAAAAATCTTAACATTTCGTGAATCCCCTTGTACTCTCCAAACGGGTGTGATATAATCCACGGAAGTTGGTAATATATATCAGTAATATCAGAATCTGACAACTCACACCTAACAACAGAAGGGGTTAATCTTTTATGAAAAATCTGCTTCATAAGTACAGGCACGCATGGATTTTATGCTATGCTTTCATCTATATTCCATGGTTCGTATATTTGGAGAAGACGGTGACAAGCAACTATCACATCATGCACGTCAGGCTCGATGATTTTATTCCGTTTAATGAATACTTCATTATTCCTTACATGCTCTGGTTCGCCTATGTGGCGGGCGCAGTCCTTTATCTTTTTTTTACAGACGTGAAAGGCTACTACAGGCTTTGCACCATGCTGTTCACCGGAATGACCATCAGCCTGCTGGTATGCACCATCTTCCCGAACGGAACGGATTTCCGTCCGGTGGTGAACCCGGATAAGAATATCTGCTCCGCCATCGTTGCGTGGCTCTATTCCACCGACACGTGCACGAATGTCTTTCCAAGCATTCATGTATACAACTCTGTCTGCGTTCATATCGCAGTCAGCCACAGTGAAGTTCTTAAGAAGTTTAAGTCCGTTCAGATCGGTTCCTTTATTTTAATGGTTTCCATCTGTCTGGCTACAGTCTTCTTAAAGCAGCATTCTGCTTTCGACGGACTGGGAGCCGTGGTGATGGCATACGTCATGTTCCAGTTTATCTACACAGACGGTTACGTCACCAGCCGAAAGAAAGTCACACAGAAAGCAATCAGCTGACACCAGACAAACCGGCACTCAGGCGTCAGCCGCACGGGTACCTGAACTGCAGAAGATGAAAAAGAGCCTCCAGTCGATTGAATCGGCTGGAGGCTCTTTTTCAGTTTCCTCTTCCTGCTGCGTCGTACATCATTTCGCATATCAGTTAAATCCGAAGAATTTCTGTGTAATCTTGTATCCTGCAATGGAAAACTTTCGGCCGCTCTTTCCCGGAAGGTTCGTTCCCTGTCCCAGAAATCCCCATCTCAGCCGGAGATACAGAGCCAGATTCAGTTTGCGCAGATACTGCCACAATTCCTTTTTCTTCTCCATATTTTCCTCTGTCCCGGACTTGATGGCCAGTATGGAAGAAACCGTCATCATAATCTCGAGATAACGCACCATATAATGGCGGAGCTTACGCTTCTTTAATTTTGTGACATCGCAGTAGCCAAGCATCAGCTTCGTCACGCGTATCTGCTGGTCGATTCGTCCGATCATAACCTCCTCGTTTACGGACTGGTCTTCTCTTCCGATGAAATAGCGGTAGAAATTGACATTTAAGTAATACATGGTCTTTACGTGAGGAAGCGGCTGGTATACGAAAATATTATCCACATAGAACGTGTGCTTGGGAAGCTCTAAACCGCATTCCCGCAGAAGCTCGGTACGGTAAATGACGGAATGCATCAGAATATACTGGCCCAGCATGAAGACCTTTACATCATCCCAGGTAAACAGTTCGTTCTGCGGAAGCGCCGTCCGGTAATTCATGACCTTTTTCCGCTTTGCTCCCTGTTTCTCATAGACAAAGTTGCTGATCAGCATGTCCAGCGTCTCCTCGCCGCATACGAACCGGCGAAGTGTGGAGAGAATCTCCTGATAGGCCGCCTCATCCACCCAGTCGTCACTGTCCACTACTTTATAATAAATACCGGCGGCATTGCGAAGCCCTGCATTTACTGCCTCGCCGTGTCCGCCGTTTTCCTGGTGGATGGCCCGGCAGATGCCCGGATACTTTCTTTCATATTCATCTGCGATCTCTGCCGTACGGTCCTTTGTGGAGCCGTCGTCAACAATCAGTATCTCCACCTCGTCGCCTCCCGGCAGAAGCGATTCGATACAGTGCCTCATATAGGCCTCTGAATTATAGCACGGAATTGCAATGGATAATAACTTCACACTTCTTCCTCCTTTATATTCGTCTTACGTTCTATTCTGATCAAACAAAAAACCGAGAGAACTGCTGCCAGAACCAGGGCGGTGCCAAACACAAAACGGTCCGTCTTCTCTGTCAGAATCTCCAGACCTGTATTTACAGCAATGATGGATGTCATATTCGCCGCCGCATGAAAGAGCCATGGAGCGGCCAGCGTCTGGAAGCGCTCGTAAAGCCATGCCAGTACCAGTCCAAGGAGAAACGCGTAGACTCCCTGAAGCAGATTGCCATGGTAAAGTCCAAACAGTACGGCCGATATCAGAGCGGCCGGCCAGAATGGCATCCGGTCTCTCAGGGGAGCAAACATCAGCCCCCGGAATATCATCTCCTCTGCCGCAGGGATCAAGACCCCAGGACCGAGAATCTGAATCAGTAACGGAGGTGAGTAAAAGGTATCCCTGACCGCTTCAAAACCGGACGACAGCTCCGGCAGCGGAGTTAAACTAATGATATTATTGACAGATATGCATGTTCCAATTCCCAAAAGAATTATGACGGGAAGGCAGCCCCGAAATCGAAACGGCATGGGCGGAATCACTCCCCGCCTGGCCTGATCGGACCGGTATGGCCAGTAACAGAGTACCGGAAACGTAACCACAGCCCCCAGCAGAGTGCACGTCACTGCCTGTAACGGCAGGATCAGTGCGATAACTCCTGTTACCAGACTGTAAAACACAAGCGGAAGAATCAGGTACAGAATCACCATGAACTTCGAACCTCTCTTTACCTATATTAATATGAACATTATATCATCTCTTTGCAATATATCCAGCCCCCAATTTCTAAATTATTCCTTAGTATTTCCTGATTTTTCTCGTGCAAAGGCGTGGAAACCAGGATAAACTTATAAACTTACAAAATTATAAAAAGTAGTTTTCGTCAATAACTTCAGCCGGGATTTCGGTGTTTTCGTTCCGCCAGGGAGCCGGGGCCGGAGCGCTTCCCCCAGTTTCGGCGATTTTTGCAGGACGTCGGCAGCGCTTAGGTAGGAAGGGTGCAAAAACAAGGGGAAAAATCTGACCTCAAAGGCAGATTTTTAGAGGACCTGAATCGAGAAGTCCTTCAGGAGTTCTCGATGAATGTCATCGGTACCCTTGTTTTTGTATCCTTCCGGCCTTAGAGATGCCCCGGCCGAAACCATGAGCCGAAACTGGGGGAAGCGCTCCGGCCCCGGCTCCCTGGCGGAACGAAAACGCCGAAATCTCTCTCAGTCTCATGAGGAACCACAATTCTTAATAATTTTGTAAGTTTACAAGTTTATTCTGCGTGGAAATAAGAACTGATTGCTTTTTCTCTTTCCAGATAATATAATATCCTTATACTTTTTTGATTAAATTACATCGAACTGAGAGGTAACTGATATGGCAAAGAAACGTATTGTTATGGCATTGGGTCACAATGCCCTGGGAACAAATCTTCCGGAACAGAAAAAAGCGGTGACCGAAACAGCGAAAGTAATCGCAGATTTTATCCAGGCCGGATGGCAGGTTGCTTTAACCCACAGCAACGCCCCGCAGGTCGGCATGATTCACACGGCTATGAACGAATTCGGAAAACAGCATGACGGTTACACCTCTGCTCCCATGTCCGTCTGCTCAGCCATGAGCCAGGGCTATATCGGATATGATTTACAGAATGGAATCCGCGCCGAACTGGTAAAACGCGGTATCTATAAACCGGTAGCCACAATCCTAACCCAGATGATGGTAGATCCCTACGATGACTCCTTCTACACTCCCATGAAGCCGGTTGGCCGTTTTATGACAGCCGGGGAGGCAAAGGAAGAGGAAGAAAAAGGAAATTACGTGGAAGAAATCCCGGGAAAGGGCTTCCGCAGAGTCATCGCCTCCCCGAAGCCTGTCTCAATCGTGGAGATTGACGTTATTAAGGCAGTCATGGATGCGGATCAGATCGTCATCGCCTGCGGCGGCGGCGGAATTCCGGTTATGGAACAGGGCTATAATTTAAAGGGCGCCAGTGCAGTCATTGAAAAAGACAGGGCGGCCGGACTTCTGGCCAAGGAGATCGACGCCGATGTCCTCATGATCTTAACCAGTGTGGACAACGTCACCATTGATTACGGCACACCACAGGAGAGGCCGATTTCCCATATGAGCATCGAAGAGGCGGAGAGCTATATCAACGAAGGTCAGTTTGAATTTGCCTCCATGCTTCCGAAGATCGAAGCTTCCGTAGACTTTGTCACACACGGCAAAGGCCGCTGCGCTATCATTACTTCTCTTTCCAAAGCGAAAGCGAGTCTGGCAGGCAAAGCCGGCACGACAATCGAATAACCGCAGACCCGCTGCATGAAGAATCTTCTTCACGCAGCGGGTTTTCTGTCCGAACCACAGGAAAAAGGCAGCAAAGCTGCCGTGTCACTCTCTATGTGATATACAGGTTTAGAATGGGGATTAAAAACTATGAAGGTTGATTATCATATGCATACGCTGTGTTCCGACGGAATCTACGAAGTGGAAACCGTCGTTGACATGGCGGTAAACAACGGAATTCTTGCCATGGCGGTCACAGACCATGATACGCTGGCGGGTATAGGACGGGCCAGGCAGCGCTGCCAGGGCCGTGTCCGTTACATGACAGGAACGGAGCTTACATGTGCGGAGCGGCCCTGGGGTTCTCTACCCGTGCCGCAGTCCATTCATCTGCTCGGATACGGGTTTGATGAAAATGACGAGACTCTGTGTGCACTGCTCTCCAGCCGGAAGGAACGGACTGAAACCGTCTACCGGGATCTGGCAGAGGCGGTAACCGCTTCAGGCTGCCCGCTCCGTATCCCCGACGTCCCCAAAAGCTGCGGAAACGTACTTCAGCTTCGTGATGTCATGGCTCACGTCAGGAAAACATTTCCCTCGGTAAGCGAGGAGACCATACGGCTGATTGATTCCTTCTCAAAAAACCTGACGGAGGCCAACATCACCGTGGAGGACGGCATTGCCGCCATCCACCACGCTGGCGGAAAGGCAGTTTGGGCTCACCCCTATCACAGCTACCACCTTTTTCAGAAGCAAACGCTTCAGGCAGATGAGGTATCTGTCATGCTGAACGAACTGGTACGCATGGGGCTTGACGGTCTGGAGACCGAGTATCCCGCGTTCTCCCTCCCGGAGAAAAGTTTTCTAAACGGACTCGCGGCTGACTATCAATTATTTACCACGGCTGGCAGCGATTTTCACGGTTCCGCAAGCAGAAACCGGATGGGGATGGAGACAGCTCAAAACTCCTTTTTCTTATAGATCCGAACGCTGATAAAGTACGAGAGGACCATCATGATCACGGTTCCCAGAGCACCAGCAGCGATGGCGATGGCCGCTGTCCCCTCACTCACCGTGAAGCCGCTGCCATACGCTGACGCAAAAGCCACGAACAGGAAGACTGCCGCTGCGATTAATACGCTGGGAATCAGCCTGGCCTTCTCTACTCCCAGCCAGTATGTGAGCGGGATTGAGAACGAATTATAAAAAAACGAGATTACAATACCGGTCAGCCAGTTCATCAGCAGCTCTAAGAGAAATTCCGGTCCCATTGCCATCCCCTTGACGGCGGCTGCGGCAGCCACCACGGCCACTGCGATCAGTCCGAAAAAGGTGGAAATGCAGACTGCGTAAAAATACTTTTCCAACACCATTTTCCAGCGCGGAACCGGTAAGGTCAGCACATACGTCTCCCACTTTGTCTGCCTGTCATAAGAAAACAGATTCAGCACATTGATGCCTGCTACCATGATAAACATGGGAATCAGGAACATTCCCGTCTTCCTGCCGCCCAGAAAGACGAGGGACCATACTACCAGAATAAACAGCATGGATTTTATACTCTGCCGCAAAATATAGTAATCCTTGATCAGCAGTCCTTTCATTTTCTATCCCTCCTCACAGAATACAGCATGATTTCCTCGATGTTCGTCCGGTCTGTCACAATCTCCGGATATCTTCTCTTCACATATTCTCTCCCCCTGATCAGCGCTTCCACCCCATAGGGATTCTTCCTGACTCCCACGACATGGACATCGGTCAGGCCGGCCAGTTCCTCTTCCCCGCATCGGAGAATTCCCATATCCTCCAGAAGCTGATCCTTTTCCTCCGAAAACAGAATGCTTCCGTTATGAATCATGGTAACGTAATCCGCCACCTTGTCAAGGTCGCTCGTAATGTGGGAAGCGATCAGCACGGAATGTTCCCCGTCTTCGATAAACTCAAAGAAGAGATCGAGAATCTCATCCCGTGCAACCGGATCTAAGCCGCTGGTCGCTTCATCCAGAATCAAAAGCTTCGGATGATGGCTCAGAGCCGCCGCAATCGCCAGCTTCATGGCCATTCCTCTTGAATATTCCTTCACCTTTTTCTTCTCTGGAAGAGCAAATCTGGACAGATACGAGGAGAACAGCTCCTCATCCCAGTTTTTATAAACTCTTTTCATAATTCCGGAGATCTGAACGGCACTTAGGAAATCGTGAAACTGGCTCTCGCCGAAGACCACGCCGATCTCCTCTTTGACCTCCTGTTCCCGTTCCCTGATATCCATTCCCAGAATCTCCACGTCGCCTGCGTCACGCTTAACAATATCCAGCATGGCCTTAATCGTCGTCGTTTTTCCAGATCCGTTCTCCCCGATCAGTCCCATGATGCTTCCCATGGGAATATCCAGGCTGATGTTATTCAAAGAAAAATCCGGATACTGCTTGCTTAAATTCTTTATTCTGACTGCATATTCCATCATGATTCCCTCACTCTCCGTCATAAAGCATCTTTAAAACCTCACACAGCTCCTCATAGGAAATGCCGCTTCTCCTGGCGATCTCCGCGGCTTTCGTCAAATGCTCTTCCGCCATCCTTAAATTCCCCTCCCGGATTACCTCCGTATTTCTTGCCGCCACGAAGCTGCCTTTTCCGGTTATCGTCTCGATAAACCCTTCCTGCTCCAGATCGTTATACGCCCTTTTTGTCGTAATGACACTGATTCGCAAATCCTTTGCCAGGGTTCTCATACTCGGCAGGGCATCCCCCGCCATCAGCTGCCCGCTGATAATCATATTCTGTATCTGTGATGTAATCTGTTCATATATCGGTTTCCCGCTGGAATTGCTGATGATGATATTCACTGCACCGCCTCCATAATTTGCGTCTGTAACTGTATCTACCGTAATTAATGTATATACTTTATATATACACTATACCATCTTTTCTCATATCTGTCAACATCCATTTCCCACAGTACAAGTCCAAAGCCCTGCAGAAATAAAACTGCAAAAAACGAATAGAGACAGACCGTCCTTCAATATATTAAACCAAACGGACTCAGGTGATGCTATGGATATGAATAAGAAAAAACAACTCTTCCGTCTTGTAAAGGTGCTGCTTTTATTTGCCCTGGCCTTTATGGCCGGTCGTTTCGGCGCCATGATGACGGATGGAAAGCAGGCGGTTGAAACTGCGGCTGACGGGAACTGGGGATTAAGCTTCCAGCAGGAAGGGCAGCCCCCCGTGGCCAATGCCACCGCCGATTACCTAAAGAAATTCAACGCATATTATGCGGAAAACACACCGGAAAAAGTGCTCTATTTGACATTTGACGCAGGCTATGAAAACGGCAACACCGCGGCAATTCTGGACGCGTTAAAAAAGCACAATGCCCCGGCCACCTTCTTTGTGGTTGGAAACTACATAGAAACCGCACCGGATCTTGTAAAACGCATGGTAGCGGAGGGCCATATCGTAGGCAATCACACGTACCACCACCCCGATATGTCAAAAATCTCGTCAAAAGAGGCATTTGAGAAAGAACTGGGAGATTTGGAGAAATTATTTACTGAGACGACAGGGCAGACCATGAAAAAATACTACCGGCCGCCTCAGGGAAAATATAGCGAGACGAATCTGCAGATGGCAAAAGACATGGGATACAGCACATTTTTCTGGAGCCTGGCCTATGTAGACTGGTACCAGGATAAACAGCCCTCCAAGGAGGAGGCTTTTAAAAAGCTTCTGGGACGTATCCACCCCGGCGCCGTCGTACTCCTGCACAGCACCTCCAGCACCAATGCCCAGATCCTTGATGAGCTTCTGACGAAATGGGAGGAGATGGGATACACATTTAAGTCCCTGGATCAGCTGGTAACAAAGTAGGAGGGGGGATTTGTGGAGGGGGGTACGCGGACGTTAAGTGAGGCAGTTGAGGAAAAGGGAGCGCGGGCGGCAGGGAGGGCAGGACTCAGGGATCTGGCGGGGGTGGGACTAAGGGCGGACAGCTGTCTCCGCAGGGGTCCCGGACTATTCGACCGAACTCTTGATGAGTTCGCTCTCAGAGTCCGCAAAACCGCGTCCTGTAAACGCGGTTTTGCCCCTGCTCCGACAACTGTCCGCCCTAAGTCCCACCGACCACCATATCATTCGCCCTGCCCTCCCTGCCGCCCGCACTCCCTTTTCCGGCCAGGTTACGAAACGTCCGCTGCTTAACGGCTCCACAAAGAGTGGCAGAAAAAAGTAGTGACAGTCCGGTGTATCGTAAAGATTAAAGATTAAAAATTAAAAAGGGGTTGCTTTTCCTCAGCTCGGCCAGCCCCAGCCTCATAGCCTGTAAAGAGGAGACGGGAGTCCGGGGAGGCGGAGGCTGGGGCGGTTTCGTTTTCTGAGGTTCGCAGGAAGTTAAGTGGAAAGGCGGGAAAAAGGGGTGGTGAAATCAGGCCTCAAAGCCTGATTTCAAGTGGACACGGAGGCGAAGTCCTTCAGGAGTTCGGCGGAGTTTGCGCGGTCCGCCCCTTTTTTCCGTCTTTCCGCTTTACTTCCTGCCACCGAAGAAACGGGAAACCGGCTCAGCCTCCGCCGCCCCGGACTCCCGTCTCCTCTTTACAGGCTATGAGGCGTACCCCTCACCCATTTTCCCCCGCAATCCACTTCTGATACCACTCAGCCGAATCCTTCAGCACGCGCCTCTGTGTAGCATAATCCACATAAACCAGCCCAAACCGGTCCTTATACCCTTCCGCCCATTCGAAATTATCCAGTAAAGACCAGTAAAAATAACCGCGGATATCTGTGCCGTCTTCTCTGGCTTTCAGAAGGCTTTCTATATATCTGTCCATAAAATCAATTCTTGACGCATCGTGCACCCTCCCGTCACGGCTGACCATATCGTGACAGGCCATCCCATTTTCGGTGATATAAATCGGCTTTCCATAACGTTCATACAGGAACTTTGGCCCCCAGTATAAGCTCTCCGGCGTCACCGGCCATCCCATGGCGGTAGTCTCATATCCCGCGGGCCGTTCCAGGACCATCGGCCTTCCGTCTGCTCCGGCTTTGACCCGGTAGCCATTATAGATATTCTGACCGTAGAAGTCGAGAGGCTGATGCATCAGTTCCAGATCACCAGGACGGATATCCGGCAGATATTCCTCATACCGTTTCACCCCGTCTTCCGGATACCTGCCCAGCATGACCGGATCGCTCCACCAGCTGACGTTCCAGCTCCAGCCGCCGGCATCCTCCGGGCAGGCAAAGTAACGCGCTCTCGCCGCTTCGATGTCCTCCTGACTCCGACTGGCAGGAGCGCTTACGGTTGAGGTTGGCGCATAACCGATCATGATCGGTCTCTTTGCGGCCGCGCGCATGGCCTGTACCGCTTTGCCGTGGGCCATCATTACATGGTGCGCCATGAGAAAACCATCATGCAGCGGATTCTTCAGCCCCGGAGCGTGCTCACCGGTGACGTGACCCATCCCGATAAAACACTGCGGCTCATTAAACGTAATAAAGTATCTTACCCGGTCCGAAAAGCGCTCCGTCACAAGGCGCGCATACTCCGCAAACCAGTTCACGGAGTCCGGATTCATCCAGCCGCCCCTCTGATACAGCGCATAGGGATAATCCCAGTGGAACAGCGTAATGTAAGGCTCAATGCCATTCATTATCAGTTCGTCGATCAGACGATTGTAAAATGCAATCCCTTCCTCATTGACGGTTCCCTGGCCCTGCGGCAGAATTCTGGCCCAGCTGATGGAGAACCGATACGCCGAAATACCGATCTGTTTCATAATACTGATATCTTCCCGGTAGCGATGGTAGTGATCACAGGCCACATCTCCGGTATGGCCTCCGAATATCTTTCCGGGCTGTCGGCAATAGATATCCCAGATATTCAGGCCCTTTCCGTCTTCCTCCGCAGCGCCTTCAATCTGATACGCAGATGTAGCCGCTCCCCATATCATCTTTTCCTCCACAGACTCACACTCCTCTCCGGCATACCACGGCAACCGGCTCCGGTGCTCCCAGCTGCCTGCTCCGCTTATCCGGCTGGCTCGTTCCAATGCTGAACTCATAGACCGTAGCATTTTCCACGTACTGGCCTTCGGAATTAACACACTCATACGTATGGCTTCCCAATTCCAGCTCAACCCGTTTTACTTCCCCCGGCTCCAGCTCGATGCGCTTAAAACCACACAGGCTCCAGTGATCCACACGATCGGGCGAATCCGCCGGATTCACATAGACTTCAATCACTTCCCGTGCACAGTAGTCTCCCGTATTCCGAACGGTTACAGATGCTTTTTTCCCTTCTACTGCTCCGTCAGACAATTCCACCCTTCCATAGGTTAATCCAAAACCAAACGGATAAAGGGGCTCTTCTTTGATGTACCGGTACGTTCTGCCTGCCATGGAATAGTCCTCAAACTCCGGGAGCGCAGACAGGTCCTTATAAAATGTCACCGGCAGCTTTCCACCGGGAGTGCTCCTGCCAAAGATCAGCCGCGCAAATGCCGTGCCGCCTTCCGCTCCCGGGTACCATGCCTGAATCACCGCTCCTGCTTTTTCCTGTGCCAGTGATAAATCTACGGCACTTCCCGTCATATTGCATACAATCACCGGTTTGTCCAGAGCCAGTATTTCTTCCATCAGCCTGCGCTGGGAAGCCGGAAGTTCAAGTCCTTCTTTATCTCCGGAGGAATAGCTGTTTCCGGTATCGCCCTCCTCTCCCTCCAGTGTTTCATCCAGTCCCACGCAGAGTATGACCACATCGCTGTGTCTTGCTGCGATTCTCGCCTCTGACAGCCGGTCTCCGGGAAGTCCCAGATGCTCCACCCGGTCTTTGTAGAGATGGCAGCCCTGGGCATACAGCACAGTGGTTCCTTCCCCTGCCTCATGCTGAATTCCTTCCAGAATCGTCGTATAGTGGGATGAGGTGCCATGATAATTACCAATGAGAGCGATCCGGCTGTTCGCATTAGGGCCAATCACCGCGATCTTTTTGACAGAGTCCGGGTTGATAGGCAGAATCCCGTCGTTTTTCAATAATACCATGCTCTTCTCCGCCGCTTCCACGGCCAGCCTGCGGTGTTCTTCACATTCCACCGCCTCGTACGGGATCGCATCATACTCCGTTGTCTCCCCCAGTCCGAGTAAATAACGGGTTGTAAACAGCCTAACAACGGCTTGTTTTATCTCTTCCTCCGAAATCATCCCTTTTTCATACGCCTTCAGCACGTATAAATAGGTATTTCCACAATTTAAATCACAGCCCTTAGAGACAGCCAGCGCCGCCGACTCCTCCGCATTATCGGTCACCATATGGCTCTGGTGAAAATCACGGATTGCCCAGCAGTCCGATACAAAATGGCCCTCAAAGCCCCATTTTCCGCGAAGAATCTCTTCCATCAGCAGTGTGCTGGCACAGCATGGCTCTCCCTCGTAGCAGTTGTAAGCACCCATGACGGACTCTACTCCGCCTTCCTTCACGCAGGCCTCAAAGGCCGGCAGATACGTTTCCCACAAATCGCGTTTCGTTGAGGTGGCATTAAACTCATGGCGCACTGCCTCCGGTCCGGAATGCACGGCAAAATGTTTGGCGCAGGCGGCTATTTTCAAATGCTCTCCCTCTCCCTGAAGGCCCTTTACAAAGGCAACTCCCAGGCGGGAAGTCAGATACGGGTCCTCCCCGTAGGTCTCATGGCCCCTGCCCCATCTCGGATCCCGGAAGATGTTCACATTCGGCGTCCAGTAGGTCAGCCCTTTGTAGATATCCCCGTCGCCTTCCTTCTGAAATTCGTTGTATTTCGCCCTGCCTTCGGTTGACACGGTATCTGCCACACTTCCAATCAACGCCTCGTCAAACATGGCGGCAAGCCCGATGGCCTGCGGAAACACGGTGGCGGTACCGCCTCTGGCTACGCCGTGCAGCCCTTCATTCCACCAGTTGTAAGCCGGTATCTGCAGCCTCGGTATCGCCGGCGCATCGTAACGCATCTGGGAGGCCATTTCCTCCACAGTCATCTGCTCCACCAGTTCCATTGCTTTCTGCCTTGCTGTTTGTCTGTCCATAAGTTCCTCCAAATAATCTTTATTTCATGTCTTTATCTGTAATTTTTCTTTTCAAGCTTCCGAACCTGCGGTATAATTGCATCATAATTTCAACGTTAGAATCCCACTTGCCATGTCGAAAGGAGGACGCAGTATGAGCCGCTTAAACTATACGCTGCCGGATGAGTACCACGGGAGAGAGATGGAAGGATGCGTGGAAAAAGTAGATTACTACTTAAATTCCAATATCCGTATCTGGCATAATATCCAGAACGAAGGCTATGCCCTGCACCAGCACAACGCCATAGAGATCCTCGTTCCGATCGAGAACAGCTACACCGTTCTCGCCAACAACCATACCTATCAGCTGGAGCCGGGCAACATCCTCTTTATCCCCGGGCTCACCCTTCACGAGATTATGAAGCCGGACTGGGGCGAGCGTTTCATCTTTATGTTTAATATGGATCCTCTGACCAGCTTCCACGATTACAGTTCCTTGGAGCCCGTGCTGCTCGATCCCTGTTTTCTGACGAAACGGACGACTCCCGGCATCTATGAGCATATTTACTCCCGGCTTATGGAGATCAGCACGCTCTATTTTTCCTCCAGCATCACCTTCCGGGAATACTCCATATACGCTAATTTGATTGATATCCTGACCACCATCGGCCGGGAACACTACGACGCCCTTTTTGCAGGAACGGAAAATACTGCGGAAAAGAGCTACGATTACTATCAGAAGTTCAACAGTCTGCTGTCCTACATCAACGATCACTTCGCAGAGCCGCTGACTCTGGAGAAAATGGCTGATTACACGGGATTTTCCAAATACCATTTTACCAGACTGTTTAAGCAGCATACCAATTCAACCTTTTATGATTATCTGAGCCGCAAGCGGATCCAGGCGGCCCAGACGCTCTTAACAACCGATGCCTCGATCACGTCCATCGCATTCCAGACGGGATTCAACAACTCGACCTCATTTACGCGGTGTTTTAAAAAGTACACCAATTACAGTCCCAGTGAATACCGCACCAAATTCATCGAAGATGTGCCGGGGAATGTCACGGTTTTTTAATGCCGGTACTATCCCTTTACACCGCCCAGTGCCACACCTGCAATGATATACTTTGACAGCAGCAGATACACGATGATAAGCGGAAGCACAGTGAGTGCCAGGCCTAAATAGACTGAGCCGTATTCCGTCTTGTAGATATCGCCCCGCAGAAGACTTACCATAATGGGCATCGTATATTTCTCCTTGTTGGTGAGAAGAACCAGCGGTGTGAATAAGTTGTTCCAGCTGGATACAAAGCTGAATATGGCCTGCGTGGCAATCGCCGGTTTCATGATCGGCAGAGCGATCTTATTGAAAATAAAGAACTCTCCTGCTCCATCGATACGGGCCGCCTGTACGATCTCCAGGGACAGCGCCGGCATCATGTACTGTCTCATAAAGAATACCATGGCCGGTGAGGCGAGCGCTGGCAGGATCAGCATCGACAGCTGATTCGTCATATGGATCCGGTACACCATCTGGTAAAAACCGATCATCGTCACCTGGGCCGGAATCATCATGACTGCCATGATAAAACTGAAAAACGGTCTGCGCAGACGCCAGTCATATACCACCAGCCCGTAGGCCGTCATTGTGGAAAAGTACACCGCGATGCCTGTAGAACATGCCGAGATAATCAGCGAGTTCATAAAGCCCACCATCGGATTAAAGCTTTTGCCTAACAGGATGGATAAGTTGCGCATCATATAGCCGGAGGGAATCATGGAGATGGCATGCTGCTGAATCTGTGTCGTCGAACGCGTGGCATTGACGATCATGATCCAGAAAGGAAGGATACTCAGTATGGCGAGGCAGATGCAGACAACGTAAATGACAATTTTTAACGCGGTCGACGTACGTTTCTTATATTTCATCAGCTTTTCCTCCCTTCTTTTAACGCTTTTCTGTATTCCTTCTCCTGTCTGCGCTTCTGCTTATTCAGAAGCGCTTCATCCTTATCCCGCATCAGGAAAAACAGGACGGCTGAAGCCGCGCAGATGATGATAAACATTATCATACTGGCTGCTGCGGCGCGGTTATACATATAACTGCCGCTGAATGCCTGATTATAGATAAAGACGCTGGTGGTAAGCGTGGCATTGTCCGGTCCGCCCATCAGAAACAGCTTCGGGATATCGAACATCTGCAGGCCGCCAATTAAACTGGTAACCAGTGTAAACAGCAGAATCGTCTTTAAATTCGGAATGGTGATATAGAAAAATGTCTGGATCCGGTTTGCTCCATCCACCTCTGCGGATTCAAACAGCTCCGGATTGATCCCCATGACGCCGGAGACCAGAATTATCATGGTGTATCCGTACCACATCCAGAACTGGATAAATTCCACCGTCCCGCGGGCCACCGATTTATCAACCAGAAAGTTAATGGGCTCCTTCGATATTCCCAGACGCATAAAGATATCATTGACCGGTCCCATCGGGTAGCCTAAGAGAGCGTTAAACAGGATTGCAATGGTTGCCGCCGTGATAATATTCGGCATATAAAACAGAACTTTAAACAGTCCTTCCCCCTTTATATGGTACCGCTTATCCGTAAACCACGCAGTCAGCAGAAGGGCCAGGCCAATCTGGGGAACAAAATTAAACAGCCATATGTGAATGGTGTTGCCGAACGCTTTTTTAAATGAAGGATTGGTAAGCACCGTTTTAAAGTTCTGAAACGGATCTTCCAGAAAGTTAAAATCCACGGCTCCCATTCCCTTAAAATCCGTAAATCCGATCACCCCGGTAAAGATAATGGGATACAGGGAAAAGATCAGAAATCCCAGTACAAACGGAGCACAGAATATGTAGCCCCATTTCGCATATCTCAATCGTTTGCGTTTCATCGTTATTACCTCCCTGTAAAATCAGGGAGGACAGAAACTGCCGTCCTCCCCATGATGGTGTTCGATATCGGGTGCTGTATTTCTGATACAACGCCCCGCCGCTTACTCCACAATAATATCCAGATTATCGGCCACCTGCTGTTTAAAGTCTGTGATTGCCTGTTCTCTGCTCTTATTGCCGGCAGTATATTCACGTACCTGGCCGCGCCAGTAATTGTTAATGGTCTCATCGTACTGGGTTAAGTTTGTACCGTTGGCAAACTTGTTGGCCGGAACGAAGACGTCAAACATGTTCTGACCGCCCAGGAAATCTACGGAACCGTCAGATTTGCTCATAACCGTACCGGAAGCCACCGCATCTTTTGTTCCGGCGTCGTTCATTGTTCCATTTGCCCACATGTACTGAAGGCTGTCTTCTGAGTCATCCAGAGTGATCCAGTCAATAATATCTGCAACCGCATCTTTTACCTTCGTGTCCTTGTTCGCCAGTACCCAGGTGCCGCCCCAGAAGAAACCGATTGGGGAATCACAGACAGCCCAGTCACCAAAGGTGCCTTCGCCGACTGCTGTACCGCCGCAGTTGGGCGCCATGGTATAGTTGATCAGCCAGGCCGGTCCGAAGAAGCCGAGAATCGGCTTTGCACCTTCTCCCTTCATATCGGCAAACCAGGCATCCTGCCAGTCCTGCGTGTCATTGTGATAGCCGTTATCTTTTAATTTCTTGGATAAATCAAGGAATGCTTCTCTCTTTGGATCGATGTTTAATTTCCCATCTACAATCCAGCCTTTATCTGAGCTGTTTTCCACTGCATGCCAGATATCTCCGTCACCGGATACGATACCGTAGCCTTTGCCCTTCAAATCCTCTGCCGCGTTAAAGAACTGTGTCCAGTCGTTGGTTCCTGCGCCAAGCTTTGCTCCGACTTCCTTCGGATCATCGGTTCCCCAGGTGTCCATGGCGATGGAGCGGCGATAGATAAACGCTCCGCCGGTTGCCTGGTAGCCTAATGCAACTACCTTACCGTCGGTATTCGTTCCGATATCGACTGCATACTGTGCAATCTCAGAGGATTTGATCTTTCCGTCGGCGTCAAGTCCCAGATCTTCATACGGTGCTGCATAACGGCTGGCATCACCCTGCGTATATTTCAGCACGAATGCGGCTTCCGCACAGTAGATATCCGGCGCATCGCTGCCTCCGGCTGCCAGCGCCTGATCCAGTGCCGGCTGATACGCACCATCGGTAGTTGCGATAATTGTCGTTTTAATCTCATAATCAAAATCAGGATGCAGTTCTTTGTACTTCTCAATCATCTTTGGCACTTCATCGGTAAAGGACCAGACATTGATTACCTTGGAATCGGAGGAAGCTCCGGCTTTATCCGCAGTTTTTTCTGTCTCCGCAGCAGCAGGCTTTTCTGCCGCTCCACCATCGGAAGCAGGTGCTTTCCCGCAGCCCGTAAGGGAAGCCGCGATTATACAGCCACATAACAACCCAGCGATCATTTTTTTCATTGTAAATCCTCCTTTGATCTTGATTCGCAGGCCCATTCGCTCAAGACCTGCAACGTTTTTGGTAGCTTTATTTTACCATATGTAAATGAGGATTTTCTCTACACATCTTGCTTTTCATGCTACATAAATTGCGATGTGTTTTTGTAACTTTCAATAATATTACGTGAGTTATTCTTATTATTTTATGCATTTATACTTTCACCAGAAGATGGATTTGAAATTAATCCGTGATTTTTTTATTTTTCCTGATATTTGTTTATTTTTTGACAGATACGAAACAGCAATAAATGAATGGTTATCAGTGCAAAAATCAGAACACAAAAAGGACTCAAAAAACAAAAAATGCTTTTTGAGTCCTTTTCAAATACCTTGCTGTAACCATGTATCAATCATCGCTTCTATTGCGCACCGTCAAATCCCGTTCTTCTCAAACCACTCCCTGAATTCCAGTGCGTCCTCCAGCGTATGATGCCACCCAAACCGCTTTAAATCCACCCGGTTTTCGTCATTTACGGCCACTCCCTCTGCCTCCATCAGCTTCTTCTGTGTATCCGGAGTCCGGAAGGAAGCCGCTCCGCTTAGATATCCGGAGGCGTTTACCACACGGTGGGCCGGCAAATCCGCTCCGCCCAGGCGGCGGTTCAGTGCATATCCCACCTGCCTTGAATTCCCGGGTTTTCCGCATAACAGGGCGATCTGGCCATAGGTGGCTGCTTTTCCATATGGAATATGATTCATGACAAATCTGACACGTTCATAAAAGTCCATGGTACCTCTTCCATCATGAGTTTATCATGAGTTCAGCATCTTCTCGATGGCGGCCTGGGGCTTCACACCCACAGAGGATGCAACCGCCTTCCCTTCCTTCATTAAGACCAGCGCCGGTATACTCATAATATGAAACTTCTCAGCCAGCTCCCTCTGCTCTTCCACATTGACCTTTCCCACCTTAATATGGGGATTTTCCTCGGCAATTTTATCCACAACAGGGGAAAGCTTTTTACACGGTCCGCACCAAGGCGCCCAGAAATCGAGAAGCACCGGCTTTCCGGAAGCAACGACTTCCTCATGATAATTATTATTTGTGATTGAAAATACAGACATTTTATTTGTACTCCTTTTTTCATTGATTGATGATATTAGAATACACGAAAATGATCTGCTTTACAGTGACTTTGTTACACACGTAATTCTGTACGGCGGCATACGGAGATTTTTCCGGCTGCCCCCGCCTACCGCAAACTGTCCGCCGCCAGCTCCGTAAGCCTCTTCTCGTTCAGCAGTTCGATTCCTCCCCGATTCAGCTTAACCAGGCCGTCTGCCTGAAATGCCTTCAGCATCCGGGTGATAACCTCCCTGGCCGTCCCCATGTGGCGGGCGATCTGGTCGTGAGTGATGGAAAGCTTCCGGCTATCATCAAGTCCGCTTTCCTCCAGCAGAAACGCAGCAAGGCGGCTGTCGATCTTTTTGTTCAATACCTGATCCATCAGCCACATTACATCGGAAAAGCGCTCCGCCATCAGCTCATTGGTATAATTAGCCACTGCCGCGCTGTTATCCATCAGATCCCTGTAGACATCGACCGGGATATGAAGAATCTCCGTGTCCTGCTCTGCTTCCACGATTACATCGAACAGGATGCTCTTTACCATGCAGGGCGCTGAAAATATACATAAATCCCGTTCCAGCAGCCGGTACAGTGTCAACTCCTTGCCCTCATCCGATATGGTATAGACCCGCAGCTGTCCATTCAGCGTCAGAATCAGCCCGGTGCATTCATCCGATCCGTGGTGAAGCACCTGCCCTTTCTCAAACCGGCGCCTCTGCACGCTTCCTGCCAGTGTCCTCTGCTCCGCTTCCGTCAGTTTTTTCCAAAATGGAAGGTATTCTCCCAACTCCATGAACATTCCCTCCTTCTACTTCCACTAACCATTATATCACAATTGATTGAAAAGTGACCTCGTCGTTACAGTCGAACAGGCGGAAAAATTCGGAATACTCCATACGGCCCGCCTTTAATTCTTCTGCCAGCAGCAGAAGTGTCACGGAGTCTATCGCGCCGCCGCAGAGTCCGGAGCGCATGTGGATATTTTCCAGACGATCCTTAAAGCCCCCGGTAAAGGACCCTGACACAAAAGCAAACCGGTAATCGGTCACGCCTTCATCAAATACCTTCCACCAGCGGTTCGGATTGATCTTCTCGTTCCGCTCCTTATTTTCCTCCAAATAGCGGTACATCTCGTCCGCCTGCTTGATCGGAAGGGAATATCCTTTTCCATACGCCTTATTGTCGATAATCATGCCGTCTTTTCCATAATAAATACAGACATCCGGCTTCCTGGTATCTCCCAGTCTGCCTCCCAGAAAATCCAGTTCCCTGGTGAGAAGCTCCGCCGTCTGAATCTCATAGTCGCGGTCTGATGTGCCATCGAAGCCCAGATCAATCAAAAGCAGATACTCGTGACTTACATGGGCCAGCCGCTCTCTGACGCTGTCTTTTACGACAGCCATATCGGATTTTACGGAAATCCGCCCCGCGTCATCTGCCGGAATCTCCAGGCCTACGATATCGTCCATGATCTTATACGTCTTTCCGGTACGCTTCACATTTAAGCCGATATTCTCAAAACCACAGATATCATCTTTAATAGTCTCCACCGTCTCTTCCAGTCCCACCATCTCCAGATAGGCTTTCACCTGCTCCGGCGAACGATAATCCTTCAGCAGATACTGGATAATATGGGTCCTCCGGTTCCTTAAGTAATCCCGGTCCGCCGCCTTCGTTGCCAGCATATCCCACATCACCCGCTTCGGTATCCGGGCAAATTTCGAGACGCCGGTGGTATGCTTAAATACGGTTCTCCCCTTTAACGTAAGCCGGTAGGACTGGGGAATGGTTCCCTCATACCGCCTGGTTCCGGCATCCTCTGCCGCCGTCTTCGCCGCCTGTTCCACCCAGCCCATCTGTTTCAGCCAGCTGCAGATGGTTCGGACGTATTTATCACTGGTTCCCTCTGTATCCTGAAGAAGCTTTGCCCGGTTCTCCTCCGCCGTTTCGGAAAGCCCCTGCAGGATCATATGCTGCGGAATCGAGGTAAAACCGGCCTCACCGATAAAGCCCAGTTTGGCTCCTATTTCAAATTTTGTCAGATGGGCGCCCGATGCCAGCAGCGAAAGCACCCGGCAGACCGGCGGATACGACAGAAATGCCGTTGTGAGCGCATCCTCCTCTTCTTTGCTCCCAGCTTCCGCCTCCGCATAGGAACGCCCCAGACCGGACAGCGAACAGGTATCGGTATTTCTGTCATAGTTCAAAAATCCGATGCTGACCGCCCAGCGCAGAAATGAATCCGCCGGCCAGTCGCTCTGGTACTCTTTTCTCTGCCCGGGCAGTACCGCCTGTATGATCCCCGAACACGGTGCATTACTTCTCGTGTATCCCTTCGGTGTCCCTTTTCCTTTCAGATGGGCGTACGGCACGATGACCGGATCCGCCTCCAGTTCCTCTATAAACTCCGCTTTGCCATCTTCATCTGAAATAAGCCGGACCAGTTTGTCCTCTATTAACCGTCTGTTAACGGGAGACCCCGGCACAAAGACCGATACCACATTTTTTAGATTGTCCAGCTTATAGGCCTCCTGTACCCAGCCAAATGTTCTGACAGCCACCCGGAACACCTCCCTTTCCTCTTATGTCTCTCATCTTTCGTCTGTATCACCCACAACCGAGAGTTCCGCCGCCTTCTCCGCATGGATCAGGGCCGTATCAAACAGCGGCACATCCGTGTCCCCGCTCTTTACCAGAAGACCGATCTCTGTACAGCCAAGGATCACCCCCTGGGCGCCTCTCTCTTTTAAATGGGCGATGATTGTTAAATATGCCTCTTTTGATGTCTCTGACAGGATCCCCCTGCACAGTTCCCCGTAGATCACCCGGTTCACGGTTTCGATCTCCGACGCCTCCGGAATGAGCACCTCCACGCCGTACTCTGCCAGTTTTCCCTTGTAGAAATCCTGAGTCATGGTATATTTCGTTCCCAAAAGTCCCACACGGTCCATTCTCTCTGCCTTCAGCCGCAGAGCAGCCGCCTCCGCAATATGCAGGATAGGAATATGGATCTTACTCTGAATCTGAGGTACAACCTTGTGCATGGTATTCGTGCAGATTACAATAAAATCAGCCCCCGCCTTCTGCAGGCTTTCGGCCGCCTCTCCCAGTATTTTTCCGCTTTTCTCCCATTCTCCCGCGGCCTGGCACTCTTCGATCTCCTGAAAATCCAC
This sequence comes from Hungatella sp. SL.1.14, assembly GCF_024460495.1. Taxonomy (NCBI): domain Bacteria; kingdom Bacillati; phylum Bacillota; class Clostridia; order Lachnospirales; family Lachnospiraceae; genus Hungatella; species Hungatella sp. SL.1.14. The sequence continues at coordinate 33,202 of NZ_JANFYJ010000033.1, forward strand.
GCTGTAAAGAATGCATCTGGCGGAGTGGAGACCTCCCAGCCTTTCTTTCACCGCCTCATTGATAACCTGATAATAAGTAACCGTGCTTTCCCAACTCATACCGCCGATCAGGCCGATTGTCTTCATCTCTTCTCTTCCTCCATTTTCTGGCACGACGGACAGTAATAGACCGCCCCGCCCAGATAAGTTTCCTTTATAATCCCTCCGCCGCATGCAGGACAGCCGGAAGCCACTGTATTCTTTGACATCAGCGTCTGGTAGCCCCCTGGATTTCCAAAGAGATCTTTTTCGGTGTCGCGCCCGCCCTGTTCCGTCATGGCTTGAAGTACCATCCTTACCTGTTTCCACAGAACATTTTGTTCACAGTCTGAAAGGGTTAAAACCTTGCGTTTCGGATGGATTCCCGCCTGAAACAGAATATCCTGAAGGCAGCCGTTGCCAAGCCCCGGTATCCGCTGCTCCGCAGCCAGAAACGCCTTGGCGCTCATCGCCGGTTTCACAGAAGCAAGCAGCTCTTTAAAGTACTTTTCATCAAATTCCTCTGTCAGAGGAGAAATACTCTCGATACTCTTTCTGTAATACTCGTTATCATAATCGCCCGAATGGCAGGAAATACTGCCATACATGGCCACTGTAAATCCAATCGCGGACCCATCCGTAAATTCCAGGAGAAGCTGGTATTTCTTCGGCCGGACCTCTTCCTTCCGGATAAAACGGGGATTTACTCCGTCATTAAACCCCAGCCTGACGCCGCCGTCGAATTCCAGTTCCGAAAAGATACCAAAACCGGCCGCGCCCGTCACCGTATGACCGGCCAGAAGCGACTGATACTCCTCCGGTTCATGGTTAAACCAGCAGAATTTGTGGGGTGAGGAAGGGGGATATACCGCTGATACCGTCTTTCCTCTCACTGTCTCTCTCATCTGTTTTGCCAGATTTATGGCCTCCGGCAGTTCAATCATCGCGCATCCTCCATTCTGACAGCCTTAAGCCGTTCCTTCAGCAGTCGCTTTAAATATTTAATATCGTAAGCCAGAATCTCCTGTTTCTCATCTCTGGTGTTATATGCTTTTAAAAGTATTTCCCCATTTTGAAAATCGGAAAACTCGATATCGTCGTAAAGATCATACTCCCGATCCATTAGCTCGTGGCCATTGATTCCCTCCGGCTCTGTAAAAGGATCCTCAAAGTCGAGAATCATGACATCATTTGGGCAGGCCCAGAAACAGCCTGTCACCGCCAGAAGGCCGGATTCTCTGTCATACACTGCATCTGTCCAGATAAAACTCTCCTGAAACCCTTCCTGTTTATCCGGCCAGACGCATGCCGGCAGATAGCGGAACACCGCTCCCGTCTCCACACAGAAAATACTGCATCCGTATAAATCCTCCCGGAATACCAGATACCTCTTCCCATTCCGGTGGTGAATCAGCCGGCAGAAATCTCCGTCATCATCCAGATTCGTCCAGCTTAACAGAACGGTTCCGTCCTCTCCCACAAGATCATGGATCACCGCGTGGATATTCCCCTTTAACGTTCCTGTATAATATCGGGAGCGCAAAGAGAAACCATCGTCTAAAGCCGCTGTTTCCGGTGTCCCCTTCTGCTCTTCTCTGTGTTCTTCATTGAATATGGATGAGAAGGATTCCCGATAGTGAAGGTAGGCTTCCTTGTAAGCCGCGTTCATCTGCCTCACCTCCTTTTCTTATTGGCTGCCTTGTTGTTTAACTCTATGTATTTTTATATTCTATCATAAACACGAAATTCGCGAAAGTCCTCATGAAAGGTTTCGATCCGTATCTGTAACGGTTCCGGCATGCATGTCCGCCAAACCTGAAATGCATGTTGGATTATGGCCGCTCCGGATTGACAGGCTTCGTGTAATATTATACACTGTCCATAACATCATTCTTTCATATCAGGCAAATAAAACCTTAGCAAAAAAGGGCTTAGCAAAACGGATTCGGAAGGGAAGGACAATGGACAAAAACAATCTCGCAGTTATTACATGTATGTGTTCCGGTATGACAATCGGCCTTACCATCGGCGGTGCGGCTGGCCTGTCACACGGAAGAGCAGGCATAACTATGTGTTATGGCTTATTATTTGGAACGATTATTGGAGTGATCACAGGAACTGTCATTAAGAAATTCAAAGAAAAAGAATAACATAACCAGAAAATCATTTGCATTATATTAAGAGGAGATTTTTGTGAAACAATACGTACTGCCTGCATTATTAAAAGCACTTGTAATGTCGGTTTGCTTCACTCTGCTTTGTGTCATTTATGGATTCATATCCAACAATCCTTATGAGATAACCTTCATACCTGAAGTAATCTTTTTCTTACTGTTCTTCTTTGTCAATTTTATCGAATACTTATGGAGAAACCGGAAAAAGTAGCGGCTTATAAATGGATCATTATGTTTTGATGTACACTATGAAATCGTACCTCCTTATCCTTATAAACAAGCAGCCCGCTAAAGCCCCAGGCTCTCGCCCTCTTTCCTCACTCAAACAACGACATCTGAACTCCCGCCTGTTTATCCTCAAAGGTATGCATATACTCAAACAGCCGATTGCTGCTGCAGACCATTCCCATTTTCCGGCATTCTTCTTTCACCAGGGAGAGCAGATGTCTGGTATCCGGCGACGGGATCTCGTAACTGTTTCCATAGGTACGGATATAGCGCTCCTTCATCGCCGGAAAATGCTTATCCAGCTGCGCATAGAAATACTGCCTGTCCCCATCCCGCAGCGTCACGCCGATGCCAAAGAGCATCACCCCGTACACCGACGCGTCACGGCAGTATGACAGAATGCCGCGTATGTTCTCCTCTGTATCGTTTATAAATGGAAGAATCGGAGACAGCCAGACAATGGTTGGAATTCCCTCCTCCTTAAGAATCCGCAGTACCTCCGCTCTGCGTCCGGTTGTGCAGACATTCGGCTCGATGATCCGGCAAAGCTCTTCATCATACGTCGTAAGCGTCATGGATACCACACACTTCGTCTTCCGGTTGATACTTTTTAATAAATCCAGGTCGCGCAGGATTAAATCCGATTTCGTCTGGATGGACAGGCCAAATCCATAGTAGTCAATCAGTTCCAGGCTCCGCCTCGTAAGACAGAGCCGCTTTTCCAGATGTAAATAGGGGTCGCTCATGGCGCCTGTTCCAATCATACACTTCTTTCGTTTGCTCTTAAGCGCCTTCTCCAACAGTTCTGCAGCGTTGGTCTTTACTTCAATATCCTCAAACGCATGATCCATCTGATAACAGGTGCTTCTGGCATCGCAGTAAATGCATCCGTGCGTGCAGCCTCTGTAAAGATTCATGCCGTTCTGTGCAGAGAGAATCAACTTTACCTGTTTTTCATGCATATAGTTTCCTCCCGGGATCCGCTTACATTTCAAGTCATATCACATCATTGCAATACAAATCCGACTCCGATTCCTTTTTCATTTCCATTTCGAATATAATCGAACTGTAACTACAATACCACACTAATCACGTCATCTGTATGTCATGTTTATTCATTTCCCCGCTGTTCGCCGACTAATTATTTTTGCACAGAAAAACGGCATCGGAACAGGACGCAGCAGAGGATATCGTATCGTTCTGCTGTATGTCCTGCTCCGATGCCATAAGGGTGAAACGCCCCGCAGGCAGAGCCTGCCCCACTTGATCGGGTATCATACCTGATCCGCCGCTCGCCGGAATAAACGGTCGTTATTCATCCACTCCTCAGCCAATATGGTTTGCCACCTCAAACGCATCCCATATCGCATACATAATATTGGAAACCTTCCTTGCATCTCCCAGCAGATACAGTTCCGGCACGTCAAACTCCAGCTGGCGGTACAGAGAGTCCTCCTCCTGATACCCCACTGCAAGAATCACGCTGTCGCAGGCAATCTCCCTCTCTTCATCGCCGCAGACAAGACTCAGAATTCCGTTACGGTATCCGGTAACACTGGCGGAAGTAACAGTTTTCACTCCACGGTAAGGAATCAGGCGCTCCAGCATGTCTTTATTGGCATGACACAAGGGACCATTGACCGCCATCAGCCGGTCCAGCGCCTCCACGATCGTTACGCGCTTCCCCTGTTCTGCCAGCCAGAGCGCAGTTTCACAGCCGACCAGACCGCCGCCTATCACCACGGTGGTATCCCCGCAGTCTTTTTCCCCTGTCAGAACCTCTGCTGCCGGAAATACCCGCTCGTCGTCTCCCAGAGAAAACACCTTCGGTCTGGAACCGGTGGCGAGGATCACAGCGTCGTAATTTCCCGCCAGGACCATCTCCCGGTCCACACACGTATTGAAATGAACCGGAACCTTCAGAGTCTGAAGCTGGACCTCATACCAGTGAGCCAGCGCAAGATCGTCTTCCTTAAAGTCAGGAACTCCGCCGGGAATTAAGTTGCCTCCCAGCCTGCCGCCTTTTTCGAACAGCTCCGGCTTATGGCCTCTCACCGCCAGCACTCTTGCGGCCTCACAGCCTGCCGCACCGCCGCCCACGACCATCACCCGCCTGCTCTTTAAGACAGGTTCATAGGCGGTCACACGCTCCCTGGCCGCCTGTGGGTTCACCGCACAGTTAATCATGGAATACTCCTGGACACGGCCCATACAGCCTTCCTGACAGGAGATGCACGGGCGGATCTGTTCACAGGTTCCGGCCCTCAGCTTATTTACATAGTCGGGATCAGCCAGAAGCGGGCGGCCAAGGCTTACAATATCGCACTCGCCGGCCTCCACGGCCTCGGAAGCCATCTCCGGATTGTCCATACGGCCTGCACACAGCACCGGGACATCCACGGCCTCTTTCACCAGCCTGCAGTACGGACGGTAAAGCCCCTTTTTCTGATACATCGGCGGATGGTTCCACCACCATGCATCATACGTTCCCACGTCGGTATCCAGCGCGTCATAACCATACTGCACCAGCAGCTTCGCAGTCTCCAGACCTTCCTCGATATCGCGGCCCTTCTCCTCAAACGTTTCTCCCGGCAAAGCGCCTTCCCGCCAGTCCTTTATCATGCTCTTTAAGCTGAAACGCAGCACCACAGGAAAATCCTGTCCGCACCTGGACTTGATCTCTTCTACCACTTCACGCGCGAACCGCAGCCTGTTTTCCAGTGTACCTCCATACTCGTCAGTCCGTTGATTGAACATGGAAATGGCAAACTGATCCAGCAGATAACCCTCGTGAACCGCGTGAATTTCCACACCGTCAAAACCGCCCCGTTTTGCATGGTACGCTCCGTCTCCAAAGGATTTTACAATGCTGTGGATCTCCTCCTTCGTAAGCGGCCGGCAGATCTTATCCAGCCACCGGTGTGGAATCGCAGATGGTGCAACCGGAGGAAACTCTCCCAGATTGGTAGGGATCGTCACTCTTCCAAAGCCGGCCGACATCATAAGAAATATCTTGCTCCCATAGGCGTGAACCCGCTCTGTCATCTCCTTCGACGTCCGGATAAAATGAACGGGATTGTACGTGGAATTGGGGCAGTTTGGCATACTCTGGGTCTCAACCTCACAGTCTGAAAAGGTTACTCCCGTAATGATCAGGCCTGTTCCGCCCTTCGCACGTTCCGTATAATAATCGATTCCCCTCTGATTAAATCCGCCCTCGGCATCAGCCAGTCCCAATGGCCCCATGGGAGCCAGGGCAAAACGGTTTTTCAATGTGACCGATCCTATTTTGACCGGTGTAAACAGATTCTTGTACTTCATGGCACCCTCCTGTTATTTTTATAACAATATGATACCATTCCGTACAGGACAGGCGCTATCAACAATCGCTTGACGGCTGTCAATACTTTTTTTATTCTTCCGGCAAATCCGCAGACCAGTACAGCATTGCGTAAATTTCGGTGAATTGTGTGCTTGATATGCAACGCTCTACTGGCTCTGCAGAAAATCCTCCAGCGCCCGAATCACCGAATAGCAGCCGTTACTCTCCTTATAAACGCCGTACACTTCCCATTTCAGCCGCTCCCGAAAAGGAATGGCCCTCATGTGGTCCATGCGGAAATGCTCTGCAGCAAAATCAGGCACCACAGCAAGCCCTGTCATCTGCCTGCACAGCTGGTACTGAAAGTTTGCATCTGCGGTTTTGGCAGCAATCAGCGGCTTAAAGCCCCTGACCTCGCAGGCCTCCAGAAAATCGTGGTACATATGAAAGTACTCGTTCATCAGGATCAGCTTTTCGCCGCGGACCATATCAATGGTGACCTCTTCCAGATCATAGAAGGGGTGGCCCTCGTAAACCAGAAGGCAGACTCTGCAGCCGGCCAGGCGCCTGTTTTTTACGCCGTCTTCCTTCCACGCTCCAACGACGAAACCGTATTCGATGGTGGAATCCTTCAGCCTCTCCTTCACCTCCTGATTCGAGTACTCACACCATTCCACGGAAATCTCAGGATTCTCATCGATAAATCTCTGAATCACCGGAAAAGAAAGTACATTAAATACTCCGCAGGCACAGCCAATGCGGAGCAGTCGTTTTTCATTTTTCAGCTGCTGGATACCGTTGCGGATTTCCTCAAATTCCCGAATCAGGATACCCGCCCTCTCATGGAGCAGTTCTGCGCTCTCCGTCGGTCTCACACCCTGTTTCGTCCGCTCAAAGAGAACCGTATCCAGCTCGCTCTCCAGCATTTTAATATTACGGCTCAGGCCCTGAGGCGTGATAAACAGCTTCTGTGCCGCCTGGTTGATGCCGCGTTCCTCATAGACCGCCTCAAAGCTTTTTAAATCCTTGACATTCATACCATTCTCCCGGAAGCCGCCTTCCCTATACCCCGTTACGGGCGCAGATATCCTTCAGGCAGCATTTTTCACAGAATGGCTTCGTTCTGGCTGTACAGACATCTCTGCCGTGGAATACGAGCCGGTGACAGAAATCACTGCCCTCCTCCGGCGGAATCAGCTTCCACAAAGCCATCTCCACCTTTTTCGGGTCCTTTAAATCCTCCACCAGCCCCATACGGTTTACCAGGCGGATACAGTGGGTATCTGTGACGATGGCCGGTTTGCCGAACACATCGCCCATAATCAGGTTCGCACTCTTTCTCCCCACTCCGGGAAGCTTTAAGAGTGCGTCGAAATCGTCGGGAACTCTGCCGTCATACTGTTCCTTTAAGATTTTCATGCATGCACTGATATCCCTTGCCTTGCTGTGCCCCAGGCCGCAGGGCTTCACGATCTTTTCGATGTCTTCCACTTCGGCCCCTGCCAGCGCCTCCACGTCCGGATACTCTGCATATAAATCCTGTACAACCACATTTACCCTGGCATCGGTACACTGGGCCGCCAGGCGCACGCTCACAAGGAGCTTCCAGGCCTCATCGTAATCCAGTGTACAACCAACGTCAGGGTATTCTTCTTTTAGGCGCCTGATGATTTCAAGCGCAAGCTTTTCTTTTGTCATAGCCGTCTCCTCCAGTTCTGTAATCATATTATCACTGATTGGGGAAGACGGCAAGTGGCAGTGCGGCGTTTACAGCATCTGGCTGAACTCCACCTTTTCCCGGTTCGGTCCCAGAATGGTGAAAAAGCGGACGCCATTGGCCCAGAAGGGCAGAAACTGAATCTCCTCGTCAAGCATGGGGTATCCCGCTTCTTTGATCTCAGCAAATACCGCTTCAATATCCGTCACATCGAGAGCCACGTGATCCACCGCTCCGTTCCTCTCCGCCGCCTGATGGTTCTCGTACGTCTCAATCACAAGACTTCCGCATTTCAAAAAAGCAACTCTCTCCCCAGCCGCTTCATTTACCGTCTCAAATGCCGTCTCAAACCCCAGTTCATGGTAAAATGCCGTCGTCTTCTCTATATCATTCGTCGGGATGCCAATATGCTGGAGTCCCGTTATGTACTGTGCTGCCATTTTATTTTCCTCTCCCCTGTATCATGATTCACAGCTCCAATTATTCTTCCACGTTACGATTCCGCCACATTGATAATCACCTTCATGGTGCTCTCCCGGTTCTCATCGATATACCGGTATGCCTCCAGATAGTCCCTGAATGCGAAATGTTTGGAGATCAGCGGCGCCAGCACCACTTTTTTCTCCTTTACCAGACGGATCGCATCGAGATAATCTTCATTGCGGTACATCATACTGGTATTCAAGTCCAGCTCATGGTCATTTAAGACAGCCAGATCAATCTGAGCGGTTCCCGCAAATACAGCCACCAGAATGATGGTGCTTCCCTTGCGCGCATATTGAATGGCCTGTCCCATCGTAATATTATTGCCTGCACAGTCGTAGATGACGTCAGCCTTATCCGGCCCGAAATTTTCCACCATGGCCTCGCCGAAATTTTTTGTCTTCGTATTGATGCAGAAATCCGCGCCGCATTCCTTCGCCTTTTCCAGCCTCAAATCACTGACATCCGTAATCATGACGCTCTCCGCACCCAGGCCCTTCGCCGTCTGGGCTACCAGGATTCCGATCGGTCCGGCTCCCAGGACCGCAATCTTCGCACCTTCCACATTTCCGGCACGCTTCACCGCGTGAACTGCCACCGCCAGAGGCTCAATCATGGCGCCCTCATCAAAGCTCATCTCCTCCGGAAGCGGCGTCACCTTGGCCGCGTCGACAGCGAAGTAATCGGACGCCACACCGGTTGTCTGAAATCCCATTACCTTCAGTTTTTCGCAGAGATTGTATTTGCCATGACGGCACGGATAACATGTTCCGCAGACCACCTGCGGCTGGATCGTCACCTTCTGTCCCACCTTCCATCCTTTTACGCCGCTCCCGAGCTTCTCGATCTCCCCCGATACTTCGTGTCCCTGGGTGACCGGATAGCTGGTAAACGGATGCTCGCCATGGTAGACATGGATGTCCGATCCGCATACGCCGATCTTTCTGATCTTAACCAGTACCTGATTCTCTTCCGGCTCCGGAACCGGCACCTCCCGAAACTCAATTTCCCCCGGAGCGGTCATTACCTGCTGCAGCATCATACATGTTCCCTCTTTCTACATTTTGATTTGTGGAATAGTTTTAAATACTTTTATATATCTTTTTATTAAAGTATCTATATTATTGCATAAACCGGGGAAATTGTCAATCCTGTAAGTCACCTTAACTCTGCTATTTGTTTATAAACATAATCCGGCTCGCGGGACAGAAAGCAGTCCAGACCCACTTCTTCTTTTGCGAGGATGCGGATATTCATAGTCTAAACGATTACTTACAGACGCATAAATCCCCTGTGCCATTACCATTTAGTAAAGTCACAGGGGATTTGATTTTCACTTATACAGGATTCGATACTCCGTCCTTTTTCAACAGCCTGTCCGTAAAATGAACATTGTTTCAATCAACGCTCGATAATTTCACAGAGTGCGACTACATCTTATAGATGCGCGGCCTGACTTCATGTCAGCGGGGGATACCGATTTCTCTCCGCCCACCACTGACATTAAGCTTGTTTTTGACGTTTCATCCCTCCACCTGTAGAGGTGAGGAAATTCTTGCTTGTTTTATTAAAGAACTGCACAAACGGCCCCAGTCCCAAAGCGGATACCAGCGTTCCCAGGCCGACAATTCCTCCTGCCGCGAAGCATACCACCGCACAGAACACGTCACAGGCCATACGGCACCAGAAGTAGGAGATCTTTTTCTGCTTTTTGCACATGATCAGCGCAAGACTGTCATACGGCGCCACGCCTACATCGGAGGTCTGGTATAAGGAGAGTCCGAAGCTGCAGACCACCACACCGACGAATACAGTCAATAACTTCTGCCACAGCACGGAAGGCATTCCCAGCGTCACCTCCCATATTCCAAAAAAGAAGGTAACGATGTATCCCAGAAGCAGCGCGTTCACTGCAGTGCCCAGGCCGATCAGTTCCCGGCCCATGGTGATCTCAGCAATAAAGATCACGAGATTCACCAGAATAAGGAAAAACGCATACTGAATGCCGGTGCAGTCCGACAGGGCCATTACCATGCCGCTGAAGGGATCGTTGCCCAGTCCTGAAAGTTTGAAAATGCTGATTCCCATTCCTGTAAAAACATTACCGATGATCATGATGACGGCCCGCCTGCGGTCCAGTTTCCTAAAATAATCTCTTATCATTTTATGAAGGGGTCCTTTCTCCTCAGTTTGCGCGTTTCGTGGCCGGCTGTTTATTCCTTCACCGCCAAAAACTGCGCTCCTGCCCCATCATACCATCCTTTTCCAGAACATGCCATAACAACCTTAAAAATTTATAGCGTTCTCATTCAACTTTTCTTCCAGCTGCAACTGTCATTTACACCATCTGCGGAGTCTCATCCTCCAGAATCTTAGAAAGCGCCGTCCCGCTGCTGGTATGGCAGCGGACCACGCGGGTGGCGCCGTCATCGATTCCGTCGAGGGCACACTTTACCATCTTATGGGAAACCGTATTGGTAAACAGAACCAGAAGGTCCGGACATCCAATCTTCTTATCCATGTTGGTGCTCATCTGGGTAAAGACCTTTGCCTTGCATTTGAATTCCCTGCATATCTTCTTGTACTGGCTCACCATTCGGTCGTGGCCGCCGATAATTACTACGCTCATTTATAATACCTCCAGATCTCTATCGTGCTGTCTGCAATTCACAGCCTGCCGGGTTTTACACCAATACTGTTTCCTCCGGCTCCTTGGTTTATATAGTTAGTTATAACTAACTATATTTTACCAGCTACTACAACATTTGTCCATAGCCGTTCTTGAGAACATTTATTAATAGATGGGAAATGGATGAAAAAAGAGCCACACCGTTTTTCGTGGTATGACTCTTTAAAACCGCTCCCTATTGTTTCTGTTCCAGTAAATTAGTCATGCTCTTCAGACTGACCATGAGCGTCGATGTATTATGAAGCAGCGCAGAGGTGGCCGGCGCCAGGATTCCGTTGACGCCCAGCAGGATCAGGCCCAAATTAAATCCGATCACAAACCGATAATTTCTGTTTACACGGACCATCAGCGCGTTGCTGATTCTCTTCAGCGTCACAAGCTGGTCCAGTGCATCCTCCGATATGGTAATATCCGCGATTTCCCTGGCGATCTCCGCCCCCTCGCTGATGGCGATTCCCACGTCGGCAGCGGATAAAGCGGGAGAATCGTTGATTCCGTCACCGACCATGATAACTTTTCTGCCCGCGGCTCTCTCTGCCTCCACGAAACTGGCCTTATCCTCCGGAAGTACTTCGGAGTAATACTCATCCACACCCACCTTCTGCGCGATGGACCTTGCAGTCCGGTCGCTGTCTCCCGTCATCATAACAATCTTGGAAAGTCCCAGCGCTCTCAACTGACTGACCACTGAGGCAGCCTCCTCCCGCAGGGGATCGATAATGCAGATCACCGCGGCCAGACGGCCTCCAATCGCCATATAGAGATGAGAATACTCCGGCGGAAGGCTCTCGTACTGCTCTCTTCCGTCTTCTGGAATGATGCTGCCCTCGTCCTCGAAGACAAAATGATGACTTCCAATAATAATCCGCTCTCCTCCGATATAAGAGGCTATTCCATGAGCTACAATATAGTCCACCTTCGAGTGCATTTCCTCATGAACCAATCCTCTCCGGACGGACTCCTGAATAACTGCGTTCGCCATGGAATGGGGAAAATGTTCCTCTAAACAGGCTGCAATCCGCAGCATCTCATCCTTGTCCCGCCCCTCAAAGGTCACAACGCCGGCCACCACCGGCCTGGCCTTCGTGAGAGTGCCGGTCTTATCGAATACGATGGTATCCGCCTCCGCCACAGACTCCAGATAGACGCCGCCCTTGACTGTAACCCGATAGCTTCCTGCCTCCCTCATGGCGGAAAGTACGGACAGCGGCATGGCCAGCTTCAGAGCACAGGAGAAGTCTACCATCAGGATCGAAATCGCCTTCGTCACATTCCGTGTGAGCAGCCAGGTAAGCACCGTGCCGCCCAGGCTCCAGGGAACCAGTGCGTCAGCCATGGCTGCCGCTTTTCCTTCCACATTAGATTTCAGCTTCTCGGAGTCCTCAATCATTTTGACGATCCGCTCGAATCTGGTGGATCCGGCCGCCTTCTTCACGCAGATGGTGATGCTTCCTTCCTCCACCGCGGTTCCCGCGTATACGTATGTATCCGGTTCCTTCTTCACCGGTATGGACTCGCCGGTCATGGAGGCCTGATTTACCATGGCTTCCCCGGTCACAACAACTCCGTCCAGCGGAATCACGCTGCCCACATGTACTGTCACGAGGTCGCCCTCGCGGATTCTGGAGACCGGAACCAGAACCTCTGTGCCGTCCACATTCTGCCATACCTTCTCAATGTTCAGGGACATGCTTCTCGCCAGATCTCCCACCGATTTCTTATGGGTCCATTCCTCCAAAAGCTCCCCGATCCCCAGCAGGAACATCACAGAACCAGCCGTATTGAAATCCAGTCTTGCGATCGACACCGTGATTGCGGTGGCATCCAGAACCTCAACCGTCAGCTTTCCCTTCAGAAGATACCGGAGGCCCTTAATGATATAGCCAGCAGACTTCACCGCTGTATACACAGCCCGAAACGGCACAGGCAGAAATACCTTTGTAAACGCCCTCACAACAACCCGCTGAATCAGTTTTTCCTTGTATTCCCGGTTCAGCGCCCGGCCGCTGTCCTTCGGGACCAGCTCACAGAGTGACTCGTCCTGAAAGGAAAAGCGCCTGATTTCCTCGATGATAACTGGCCGAAGGCCGCCTTCATACAGGATAGCTGCATCCGCGGTCCTCTCATAGACCTTCACCTCCTTCACTCCCGGAATCAGGCTCATGGCACAGCAAAACATATCTGCCTCTCTCAGTGTCAGCTCACGCCGGTCGAGATGGATCCGAAGCCGTCCTTTTATCTCGTGTTTCACTATAAATCTCATGTCTTTGTCTCCTGTCCTATGTTTCTCCAGCTCTTCAAAAAGGAACGCCTGAGGAAAATTCCATCAGGCGGTGTCTTCTTTTACTCTGCTGCTGTCTATTCTGCTGCTGTCTATTCCACTTCTTCCGCGGTCTCTGAAACCATCTCTTCGCTCTCGTCTTCAAAGGCTTCATCCGCTCTCTGGCGGTTGATCTCCTTCGCCTCAGCCAGAATATCGTCTGCGTTCTCCTGGATCGAAGTGGCAGTTGTCATCACGCAGTCCTTCGCGCGCAGTCCGGCGGCCAGACAGTTGACGTAAAACTTCTTCGCATCTTTACTTGCCAGAATTTTAACACCCGCTGTACCGAATAAAACACCTCCTGCAAAGATTCCTATCTTTTTCATTTTGAAGCAGTCCAACATTTCTTTATCCTCCTGTTTTTCTTATCTATGCTTGTAACCCGTGTAAAAAACCATCGCCAGGCAGAAAAGCATTGCCCAGGCCCAAAACCTGTGTTTTTTCATCTTCAGTCACTCCTTTTATAAACGTTTTACTAGAAATTTACCCGGTTAGTCAACGCCAACAGGCCTTATTGAGAAATCGAGTCATTTACCGTCGTAATCCGATAAACAGTGTATCCTGCGTCCTTGACAGTATCCTTTAACACGGTGTCGCTGAACTCCTGTTTCATGCGGACATCCGCCTCCGCCTCCATTAAGTTCACGCGGGCATAGACGCCCTCCAGAGAATTTAATGCATTCTCCACCCGGATGGCGCAGTTGCCGCAGGACATCCCGTCCACCTTTAAAACCCGGCGGTGCGGATAGTGGGTAAGGTCCTTATCACTTACCTTTATTTTCTTCACCGCAGCCTCGCCCGAACCTCCGCAGCAGCCGGTGGTCAGCCTCTTTCTGTAGCTTCTTATCGCCAGAACCCCTGCCATAATAAGGGCCAGGCATATAATCGCTGTTGCCATATGTGCTCCTTCCTTTCTTCCAATTTCTTCTATTAGTTGTAACTAACTATAGATTAGTACCTGCTAACTGAATTGTCAATAATTTTTTTTTATATTCTTATTTTGACCTTTTTCCCCGGCTATGATAAACTATTTGTATCACGCATTCTGATACTTTAACCGCAGGGAGGTAAACGAACATTGAAGATGAACGAATCATCCGAAAACTATCTTGAAACCATACTGATTCTTAGCAATAGAAAGCCGCACGTCCGTTCCATCGATATCGCCAATGAACTGGATTTCTCCAAGCCGAGTGTCAGCGTCGCCATGCGCAACCTCCGCGAAAATGGTTATATTCTGGTGGATCAGGATGGCTATATCACCCTGACAGATTCCGGGAAACAGGTTGCTGAGACCATGTATGAGCGCCATACGATGCTTTCCAACTGGCTGATGTATTTAGGAGTCGATGAAAAAACCGCGGCGGAAGACGCCTGCCGGATCGAGCATGTGGTGAGCGCAAAAAGCTTTCAGGCTATCAAGGATCACGTGACAAAAGGAAATGAATTGTTGGAAAAATAGGAAAACAGGCGGTCCGGGGAGAAACCTTTTCTCTGCAGACCGCCTGTTTTTCTGTTTTTGTTTTGCTTTTGCTTTTTACATAGTTTGTATTCTGTTCCGTTTCCTGTTAAAGCCGGCTCACACCTGAATCCGCCTTGCCACATCCTCACCAATCGCAAGGCGTACGTTATCCCGTCCGATGATGATTCCGTCTTTTCCCTGCTGGAAAACACGGATATCGCTTCCCTCTCTGATCCCGTATTCATTTAAAAAATCCAGAATCCGGGGAGCGCCGAACATCCATTTGATCGTATAGTCGTCTCCCGCCTTTGCCTGTGCCAGTGACTGCATAGCTGCACCCCCATTTCCACATCACGCGCTGCGTGTTTTCGTTCTATGCGCTTTGAAACTATCCGCCTCTTCTTACTCCCAGTGTAACCATTTTTGCGCCGGTTAGTCAATGGCAATGAGGGTTAGGTACTTTTAATCTTTTTGTATTTGACGGGAAAGTCCGTCGATGCTCCAGCCAGCCGCTTTTTCGCGTATATTTACGTAATCTCTGTAGATTCCCTTCTCCTTCATCAGTGCTTCGTGATTTCCTCTCTGTACCACACGGCCATCGTCGATCACCAGAATCTGACCGGCAGCTCTGATGGTATTTAACCGGTGGGCGATCACCAGCAGCGTCTTCCCTTTTACCAGCTCTGAAATCGCCTCCTGGATGAATCGTTCATTATCGGCATCCACGCTTGCGGTCGCCTCATCGAGAATCACCACAGGAGCGTCCTTTAAGATACAGCGCGCAATGGAAATCCGCTGTTTTTCTCCTCCGGAAAGGCTTGCGCCGCCCTCGCCGATCACGGTGTCAAAGCCCTCCGGAAGCGCCGTGATAAAATCATAGCATCTGGCCTTCCTCGCCGCCTCATACACTTCTTCTTTCAACGCCTCCGTCTTTCCCATGCTGATATTCTGGTAAATTGTATCCTGAAAGAGATATACCCTCTGGAATACCATGCTGATATGATCCATCAACTCCGCCAGCGGCACGTCACGGATATCTTCTCCTCTCATCCGGACGCATCCGGATTTCACATCCCAAAAACGGGCCAGAAGGTTGGCTGCCGTCGATTTTCCACCGCCGCTGGGTCCAACCAGGGCCGTCATTGTATTTGGCTGTATTTTAAAAGTGACGTCCTTTAATACCTCCTTCTCGTGATAGGCAAAGGTAACGTGATCGAACTCTATCTCCGCCTTGTGATTCCGCTCCGGAATGTGCTTTTTTCCCTGATCCGGCAGTTCTTTCTCCGCGCAGACATCCTCAATCCGGTCGAGACAGCTGTTCATGACCGTGAGCCGCGTCGCCTCGCCGTACAGCGCCTTCAGCGGGCCAAATAAATCAAACACAAACAGGAGCAGCCCCATAAGATACGGAATGGTCAGGGAACCGGTCTGCTGCAGGTAGACGGAAACGCCGAACAACAGCGCCATACCGCAGGCATAAATCAGGTTTAATCCCCTCTGCCACGGCGTCATTGCTTCCTCAAAGCCCAGCGATTTGTCTCTCGACAACTTAAAATTGTTGGAAAGCTCTGCGGATTTCTCTCCCAACAAATTATAGCTTTTGATGATGGCTATCCCCTCCGTAAAGGAAAGTACGGCATCCGTAAGCTTCTCGCTCTGTTCCTGTCTGCCGACGGCCTCCTTCATGGAGATCCGGTTCATTTTCCCGGCTGTAATCATCGCGGTTACGGTAACGAGCAGGCCGATGATCCCCAGCCGCACATCGAGGAAGAAAAGAACTACTGCCATAAGAGCTGCAGAAAAGGCGTAGCTCATCATATTAGCAATAGAGCTCATGGCGATCTCTTCCACAAAGATCATGTCCGTGGTCAAAACCGAGCTGATCTTTCCGATATTTCCCGCCGTAAAGTACCCCATAGGCAGCTTTCGCAAATGAGCGCCCAAATCCCTCCGCTGCTCCGCGAACATCATATACCCGGCGCCGCTTTGCAGCCGGTCGCTCATCAGCTGAAAAAACGCTTCCAGAAGCACGGACACACAGAGCACGACAGCGGCGGTCACACAGTCTTCGGCCGTAATGGCACCGGTATAAAACCGGGACAGCATGAAAAAGGCCACGCATAGAGGCATTTTCGACAGAATTGCCTTTAGAACGGAAAACAGAAAGGCAGTCTCAATTCTGCCCCTGTATTTTCCCGACAGATTTAAAATTCTCTGAAATAATTGAACCATTACCGTTCCTCCTTTCCGCCCGATACACGCCACTCTGCGCTCTCCATGGAAGCATTCCAGAGTTTCCGGTACTCTTCACTGTTTTTTAAAAGCTCGTCATGGGTTCCCCTGGCTGCAATTCTGCCTTCCGCCATCACGCAGATCTGGTCGGCATTTTTCACAGAGGATAAACGGTGGGCGATGACCAGAAGTGTCTTTCCCTTTACCACCTCGGAGATGGCGGCTTCCATCTTCTCCTCATTTTCCGGATCCGTAAATGCAGTCGCCTCATCGAGAACTACTACGGGAGCGTTCTTTAAAATAGCTCTGGCCAGCGCAATTCTCTGCCTCTGGCCTCCCGACAGCTGTTTTCCTCCGTCTCCGGCCATCGTGCGGATTCCATCGGGAAGTTTTTCGATAAATTCCATGCACTGGGCTTTCGCCGCAGCTTCGAGCACCTCTTCGTCGGTGGCAGTAAGGCGGCCGATCCTGATATTTTCAAGCAGAGAGGTATTGAATAAATACTGTTCCTGGGCCACGTAAGAGATTCTGGCGTTCAAGGCTTCCAGGCTCATCCCACAGATATCCTGGCCGCCAATGGTGATGTTTCCTTCCTCAACATCGTAATAGTGAACCAGCAGCTTTGCCAGTGTGCTCTTACCCGAACCGGATTCCCCCACAAGGGCCGTCTTCTGGCCTTCCCTCACCATCAGGCTGACGCCGCTGACCACGGATTTCTCCTCGTAACCGAAGGTTACGCGGTCGAACACCACGGTATTGTCCTTGCCGTGCCAGCCATCGGCGGTCTGTTTCAGAGGCTCTGCACCCAGCATCTGCTCCAGTGCATTCAGCTTATAATTGATCTGCGGCAGCGAGGGCAGGAAGCTCAGGGCCCTGAGGAGTGGAATTCCCAGGCTTAGGGACAGGCACATCACCAAAATGAAATCCGGCAGGGAGGAATATCCTTTCAGCACAAACCAGGAACCCAGAGGCAGCGTCACAATCAGCGTGCACGGCAGAATACTGTTATAGGCCGCCATCCACGGCCAGCAGGCCTTATACCAGTCGAGCGTCAGATCCCGGTAGGCCAGCACATCTCTCTGGAACCGTTCATAGGATTCGCCATCCCTGTTGAACACCTTCACCACCTCCATGCCGTTTATGTACTCGATAATGGTGTTGTTCATGACCTTGCCGGCCTCATAGTAACTCACCATCCCGTTCTGGCCGATACGGTACATGACCATCATGGCCAGGAGGCCTGCTGGCAGAGAGGCGAGAGACATAAGCGCCAGCTTCCAGTCCACAAAGAACAGAGCTGTGTAAACCACGACCGGAATCACCGTGTTGGCAAAGCCCTCTGGCAGCGCGTGGGCCAGAAGCAGCTCCATGCTCTCTACATCATCTACAAACAGACGTTTGATACTCCCCGTCCCTTTCTCCTGAATCACCCCCAGCGGCAGCTTCTCCATCCGGTTCTGAAGAGAAATACGGATTCTCATGAGGATGTTGTAGGCGGCTTCATGGGACAGGGAGAGCCCCTTCACATACAGGCAGGCGTGCAGCACCAGACACACCAGCACACCGGCTATCCGGACCGCCGCATACGACAAGTCCATGGGTTCTCCCTCAATCAGCGGCGCGATGATCTGGCAGGCAAAGATAAACGGGAGGACACTCATGAACACTCCCAGCAGGATGACCGCAGAAGCCAAAAAGGTCGTCTTTTTGTAGGGTCCTGCGTACTCTAAAATCTTTTGAAACATATCCGATACCACTCCTTTCAACAGTAACTCCTGTCATGCCGGACTCTCCGGTATGAAAAAAGCACGTCAAGTTAGTTTTGTCTAACTTGACGTGTTATATTTTACGGCGATAACCGAAGCATTTCTACCAAAAAACGGTATATTTCTAACAGTTTTTCATTTTCCGGCATACTCCTTGGGGAGCACGCCGTATTTCTTTTTAAAGGAGGCGGAAAAATGGCTCATGTTGGAGTATCCGGACAGCGCGGCCGCCTGGCTTACATTCTTCTGTTCGGTCAGCAGAAGCGCCGCGTGTTCCAGTCTCCGCTCGATCAGATAGGAGTGTATGGTGTTTCCGGTTACTTCCGAAAACAACCGGGCCAGCCTGGAGACACTTACCCCTACCGCCCTTGCCAGCTGTTCGCAGTCCGGTGCATCGGTAAGGTGCCGGTCCAGAATCCGCTTTGCCTCCCTCACTGCTTCCTGATCGGTTCGGGTAATCCCACACAGTCTCTTTTGGGCCTTTCGGCATGTGAGAAGTTCCTTAAAGGAGGCGGCGAGCAGTTCCAGAAGCTTTCCTTCCAGATAGAGGCAGCCAATCCCGTCCTCATACCGCCCGGACTGTTCCAGTTCAGCCAGTATCCGGCAGATTCCGGGCGTGATCTCAATGCTCTCCACCGCAGAGCTGAACCGCTCCGCCGATATCTCTTCCCTGCCTTCAAAATACGCGTTCTGAAGCCTGCGGTAAACCTGTACCGGAATCTGCACGCTTTTAAACACGAAATCGCATTTTCCCGGATAGTATCCCCATGTGGTCCTGTCTCCGTTCCGATAGATATAGGCATTTCCTTTTTCCATGGAAACAGGTCTGGGGATCCCCTCGATCTCCCAGACCATACCCTGATTCATGCAGAATACAAACTGCACCTCATCTCTGTTGTTCTCTCCCCGCCTGTATACATGGACATCCCTCTGGTAATTCATGCGCCAGTCCAGAAGGTCGATTCCCTGTCTCGTATTTTTCCGGCAAATGGAAAACCGTCCGATTTCCTCCGGCGCATTTCTCAAAACCTCGTAGACCTGCTCCGATGGCATCTGTTCAAAAAGATCGTTAAAATATCGGCTTGCATCCTGCACCTTGTATTCCTCCTTTTAGCGGGCCTTCCTTTGCCGGCTTTTCTTCTCTCCTATGCCAGCGCCTTTCCCATCTCCTCGCAGGCGCTTTCCGCCTCCGCGTCCGGAGCGTCATTGCAGATCACGCAGTCGCAGGCCAGTACAGCGCCATCCTCCCGGCAGGTCTCCTCCCAGGTTCTCATCCACTCGCCGTCTCCCCATCCGCAGGAGCCGAAGAGCGCAATCTTCTTCCCTCTCAGCTTCGCCTTGCAGCTCAGGAACATCGGCTCAAATTCGTCCTCCTCCAGCTGCTCACTTCCCATGGACGGGCAGCCGAATGCAACCGAATCAAATTCATCCATTTTGTCCGCCCCGAATTCCGCAGCCGTAAACAGCGAGACCTCCGCTCCTGCCGCCTGCGCGCCTTCCACCACTTTTGCCGCCATAGCCTCCGTATTGCCTGTTCCGCTCCAATACACTACTGCTGTTTTGCTCATGTTTTAATCCTCTCTTCCTTTCTTTTTTTACCAACCACAGTATTTTTGCTCCAGGGCCGGACCGAACACCGGCACAAGGGCAGAAACGCCTTTATCTCGTATGAATTTTGCAGGTTAGTTTCAGCTAACTCAGAATAGTATAGCATTGGGATTCCGTAAATACAAGTACCGCTATTTAACAATGTTTCTCACTATCTGAAGGAAAAGACCGGGAGGCAAGGGCAGGCAGGGGGCATGAACAGTTCCCCCCTGCGACGGCAGACAGCCTTAAGAATATCAATTGTCATGTACTTTTCTGTAATATTATGGTATTATTTTCTATATTTTCACTGTTTTTTCTCTTACCAAAACAAGGTAATAAAAAGCAAAAATACACTCAGGAAGGTTTTATCACATGTTAAATACAATTGAATCCATCAACAATGCCGTAAACAATTTTATCTGGGGAGTCCCCGCCATGATCTGCATCATCGGAGTGGGGCTCTATCTGAGTATCCGCACCAATTTTCTGCAGATCCGCAAATTCTCCTATGCGATCCGGGTTACCCTTGGCCGGATGTTCCGTAAACGGGACGCATCCGACGGTACCATGACGCCGTTTCAGGCGGTCTGTACCGCTCTGGCTGCCACGGTAGGCACCGGCAACATCGCCGGAGTAGCCGGTGCCATCGCCATCGGAGGGCCCGGTTCCGTCTTCTGGATGTGGATCTCCGCAATTCTGGGGATGTGTACAAAATTCTCTGAGGTAACTCTGGCCGTGCACTTCCGCGAAGTAAATGAGAAAGGCGACCTGGTTGGCGGCCCCATGTACTACATAAAGAACGGTCTTGGGAAAAACTGGCGCTGGCTGGCCACTCTGTTTTCGGTCTTCGGAGTTCTCACCGTATTCGGAACCGGTAATGCCACTCAGGTAAATACCATCACAGCCGCCATCAATTCCGCACTGATGAATTATCATTTGATCAATGCACGCTCTGCCCGCACCACCAGCCTTATCATCGGAATCATTCTAGCGGCTTTGGTAGCCCTGGTTCTTCTCGGAGGCATCAAACGAATCGGAAGCGTGACGGAGAAGCTGGTTCCCTTTATGGCGCTGTTTTATATCGTGCTCGCTGCCGGAGTAGTTCTGCTTAACATTAACCGGGTTCCCGCTGTATTCTCCTCTATCGTATACGGCGCCTTTAATCCGGCGGCTGTCACCGGCGGAGTGGTCGGAACCTTCTTTATGAGTATGAAAAAAGGCGTCTCCCGGGGCATCTTCTCCAACGAGGCCGGCCTTGGTACAGGTTCCATCGCCCATGCATGCGCAGACACGAAAAAGCCGGTCAAACAGGGCTTTTTCGGTATTTTTGAAGTATTCGCCGACACCATCGTCATCTGCACGCTGACCGCATTTGTCATCCTGTGCAGCGGCGTTCCGGTTCCTTACGGGGAAGCGGCTGGCGCAGAACTGACCATTCTCGGATTCACCTCCACCTACGGCAGCTGGGTTTCCATTTTTACAGCCGCTGCCATGTGCTGTTTCGCATTTTCTACCATCATCGGCTGGGGATTATACGGTGCACGGTGCATCGAGTTTCTGTTTTCCTCACGCATTATCAAAGCCTTCATGATCGTCTACTCTCTGGTCGCAGTCCTGGGCGCCACCATGGATTTAGGGATGCTCTGGAGCATCGCCGAAACTTTTAACGGCCTGATGGCAATTCCAAACTTAATTGCGGTTTTCCTGCTGTCAGGTACTGTGGTAAAACTGGTCAGGGAATATTTTGACGGGGAAGGGAAAGGATAAACAGAGATTTAAAAGAATATTGAATTGATTCTTGACATACCTCGATTTTCTATGTATCATAATATTATTATGTATACATAGGAACTCGAGGTATTTATTTTAACTGATGTCTTCTGCAGAACATCTTTTAGAAAACAGTTTAAAACGGAGGCGCTATGGACAAAAACTATATGGCAGTAGGCTCTTCCATGCTGATATTAAAGCTTTTGGAACAGCAGGACATGTATGGCTATCAGATTATTAAGGAACTGGAAAAAAGAAGTGAACGTGTTTTTACTTTGAAGGAAGGAACGCTTTACCCTCTGCTGCACGCGCTTGAGCAGGAGGGCGCGGTCATCTGCGAACAGAGAACTGCGGAAAATGGCCGCGGCCGGAAATATTACATCATAACCGACAATGGCCGCAGGCTTTTAAACGAGAAACTGAAAGAATGGGATTCCTTTCAGACAGCAGTAAATCAGGTGATCGGAGGTGTTCTGTTTGGATAAACCCTCCCATAAGAATTTCGATCAGCAAAGGAATTATGAGGAAGCCTTCTTAGACGATGTAGCGGAACAGATTGCCTATAAACCGCTGAGACCGGCAGTGGTAAGGGAATTGAAAGACCATATCGAAGACAGAACGGAAGAATATCTGTCAGAGGGAATGACCGTAGAAGACGCGGTCAAAAAGGCAGTGGACGCCATGGGCGACGGCGTTGCCATCGGCACCGGGATCAATGCGGTCCGCCGCGTCCAGTCAAACCGTCTTCTGATCCTTCTGACCGCACTGCTCCTCTTCACCGGACTCGCCGCAGAAAGCTGGACGGCCATGATACCGGAACTGTCCCTTCGGGGGATTCGTTTCTATCTGACGGGCACAATCCTCCTGGTATTCGCAGTGTTGAAAGGATATCCGCTCCTTATCCGTTACCAGAAACGACTGCTTATTCTGGCCGCAGCTGTATTTTCTGTGGAAGCCGTACTTCTGCAGATGATACACTTTGATCTGATACCTGATATCGTCTGGAACACGGCATACATCATACCTTGGCATATGATTGATTACTATACGCTCCTGCTGTCCGGCCCCGTTTTCGTCATTTTTCTCTACCGGATACGAAAGCAGGAAAATCAAGCCATGACTGCCGCTTTTCTTCTCACTGCGGGGGCAGTCCTTATCCATTACTTTACATACAAAAGCTTTACTCTGGCTGAGATAGTCATCTTTCTGTTTTCCATGATCGGGAGTATAACATACATGGTCTGCCGGGGGATTTTCGCCGGAAATAAAAGAAAACTTCTGCTTCGCACAGCCGTCGGGAGCGTGGTTCTCCTTCTGGTTTATGGAATGCTTCCCGGCCAGTCCCGGTATTTTCAGGCATTTGTAAACCCGGAGGCAAATGCCCGCGATACTTCAGACGATTCCTATAACGGTGTTCTGATTCGGAATCTTCTGTCCAAATCACCGGCTGCCGGCAGTCTCTCACTCACTCCGGAGGAACTGATGGAATACGGAACCGGCGAGTGGTATTTCACCTATGGAGATGCCAAAGAAGCAGCGGCAGAAGGAAAAAAGCCGTTTTCCGAACATCACTGGATCACCTTTCCCTACGATAAGTCCGAAGTCACTTTATGGAATATACTGCCTCAGCATTACGCCAATAACTATCTTCTGGCCGTATCCATCCTGCAGTTCGGCTGGCTTGCCGGCATGCTGCTGCTTGCAGTCATAGCCGTCTTTTATGTGATCCTCTTCTCCTGCATCCTGCGGATACGCGGGGCGCTCGCCGGGGCGGTGTCCTTTCACTGCGGGCTTTGCCTGCTGTTTCAGAGCGTACTCTATATTCTGGGAAACTTCGGTTTCCAATACGGAAGCTTTCCCAATCTTCCAATGGTTTCGGAGGGCCGGTTCAGCATCCTTGTCAATATGCTTCTGCTCGGATTTATCCTTTCAGCCTGCCGATATGACCGGGTCATCGATGCACCTGCTGCAGACAGAAAAACAGCCTTCTTTTAAAGGCTTCCCACACGGAAGCCGGATATGGTTTAGCAGCGGGTAATCGAGTAGGAGGGAGTGATTAACTCCCGTCCTCTCACACCACCGTGCATACCGTTCGGTACACGGCGTTTTCAACGGTTGACGTGCACGGACTGATAGGCTGTGGCTAAATCATAATAGCCTCTGTTTATCAGTCTTTCTTTTGTCATTGCCATATTTACCGCTACCGTTTGTGTGGTAAACCAATAGCCTCTTC
>NZ_JANFYJ010000330.1:0-302 GCF_024460495.1 Hungatella sp. SL.1.14
CGCCTGTCCCACATCATCCACATGCCAGGTCGACGCGCCATCCATTGCGTACTTACAGAGTTCCTGCCAGATGGCAATCTCCTGTACAGCCTCATCACTCCCTAAATCAGCCTTGCCATCCTTTATAAACTCACCGCCGCAGGAATAGAGTATGGCACCGAACAAATCGACCGCCGCCTGTCCCTGCATGGCCGGAATCGCGATACCGGTCCCCTCATTTTCCTTAAACCATCTGGCGCATGCAATCAATTCGTCAAACTTTTTCGGAACTTCTCCGCCATACCTCTGCATGGCAGCCTCAT
>NZ_JANFYJ010000331.1:0-302 GCF_024460495.1 Hungatella sp. SL.1.14
CCGGCTATGGAGTTGGCCGCCACGGCATCGCTCCCCAGATGGCCCATAATAACGGTAAACATCGTAAAACCGCATCCCCATACCAGTTCATTTGCCATAACAGGTGTCGTGTATTTCACAAAATCTTTCCTCAGTACGGCGTGTGATTCTTTCAGAAGGCTCCAGCGAATCCGGACCACATCGTCTCTGCGGTTTTCCCACATTGCCAGAATCAGCTCTGCCGCTCTGGCCGTCACGGTTGCCCCGGCCGCCCCGCCGATCCCCAGATTTGGAAACCCCAACAACCCGAAGATCAAAATTCC
>NZ_JANFYJ010000332.1:0-301 GCF_024460495.1 Hungatella sp. SL.1.14
GTGCCGATGCATGGATCGATGGGCAGAAACCGGAAGGCGAGATGACTTCTTATATCGGTTTTAATGAAATTCTGATTGAAAACAACTATGTTAAGAATGTAGCAAAAGAAGGAATCCGTTCCAGCGGCCAGAGTACAGGCGCGGAGGGCGTTGGTTTCCGCAATACAAAAACTTTCCGCAATATTACCTTCCGTGGAAACTATATAGAAGAAATTTTCGGCGACGGCATAGTGCTTGCAGAGGTCGGTGAAAATGGACTGGTAGAGAATAATGTGGTGCAGAATCACTGCAACTACGATAC
>NZ_JANFYJ010000333.1:0-301 GCF_024460495.1 Hungatella sp. SL.1.14
TCCTTTAGTAATTGTGGACGGCTATATGATGCAGGTGAAAAGAAAACGGAGGCAGCTTTTGGAGGAGACCAAGAAACATATCTTTGGTTTAAATGATCAGGAGATTGAGATTGAATTTATTGATTTCAACCCCCTTACGGGAGCCAGGGGAGGTGCAGCTCTGGCGATAAAACAATTTTTTATTAAGGAGTAACGTTAAGTGGAGAAGATAAAAGCAGGTATTATCGGATGTGGAAGAATATCTTCTGTATATCGGGCTGCATACGAAAATATGAGGGATGAAGTAGAGATCGCCTTTGTA
>NZ_JANFYJ010000334.1:0-301 GCF_024460495.1 Hungatella sp. SL.1.14
CCAAAGGAGGGGAATCAATCAAAACGTAATCATAATGTTCTCGCGCGCCGCAGAGCATCTCTTCAAATTTCGCATTTCCCAATCGGGAGGTGAAGGGGCATGAAATTATGACGGACAGAGGTGTGGTGAGAGCGGATCACATAGTATTTGCCTGTCATTATCCGTTTGTGAATATTCCGGTCTGCAATGACGAGAAACAGGATACAGGATGCCGCCGTTGCTTTTCCGTAATCCAGGTCTGTATAAAAGGTAGAGTAGATATAGACCCCCATGGAGGTGGAGGGCCCAGCGGCGCCTCCAC
>NZ_JANFYJ010000335.1:0-301 GCF_024460495.1 Hungatella sp. SL.1.14
ATGTAGTATAATGGGGAAAAGGGGGGAGGCCGCTGATAGAACGTTACCGCGATTATCCGCTGCAGCAAAAGCTGGTTGCGGCACTGATCATCTGTATTGTCGTACCGCTGACTGTACTGGGGCTGTTTCTGAATTCTTACGTGGCGGGGAATACGAGAAAAAAGGAGTATCAGATCAACCAGACGCTGGTGAGTGAGGTGGCAGGTGATTTAGATGAGCTTCTGAACAATGTACAGGAGTTGAAGTACGATTGTCTGACGGATTTCAGCCTGCAGGATATCATTACGGGAAAAGGGAATGT
>NZ_JANFYJ010000336.1:0-301 GCF_024460495.1 Hungatella sp. SL.1.14
CATGAGTCACGATTACCATGGTGATCTGTAAATCGGCCAGAGAACGAATCACTTTCAGCACTTCCCCAGTAAGCTCCGGGTCCAGCGCGGAGGTGGGTTCGTCAAAGAACAGAATCTTGGGATTTAAGGCGAGAGCTCTTGCGATGGCAACCCGCTGGCACTGACCGCCCGAGAGCTGGCAGGGGTATGCCTCCGCCTTGTCCTCCAGCCCCATCTTGCGGAGCAGGTCGTATGCTTCGCGGATGACCTCATCCGCCTTTCGCTTCTGAACATGAATCGGCGCGTCAATGATGTTTTTCAG
>NZ_JANFYJ010000337.1:0-301 GCF_024460495.1 Hungatella sp. SL.1.14
GGACAGCGTAACCCCAAACTTTGCCAGAATACCATTTAACAGCAGCTGCCAGATATAGCCCAGAACGATACCGCCGATTAAGTTCGGCATTAAGAAAACGGTTCGGAATAAATTCGTTCCCTTAATGCCTCTCGTCAGAGCATACGCCATCAAAAATCCAAACACATTGATCGTCACAACGGACACTATGGTGAATTTCTGAAGACGGAAGGATCTATCATCTCCCTGAAAGGAAAATTGCAGGACCTGGGATTTCAGTATGACGCCCTGGAAAGAAAGGCTGCCTTAATCAAGGCGCCTG
>NZ_JANFYJ010000338.1:0-301 GCF_024460495.1 Hungatella sp. SL.1.14
GGCATAATCAATGCGCAGGGCATTGTCATCATTTAGATACATGCGGCCGCCGGTGGGCGCGTACGTATTCTGAAAAAAACGTCTCTTCTGCTCTAAGCTCTACATATCCCGGGTTTCTTTTCCGTTAAAGTACTCCACCGGATCCGTAATCCCCAGTTCTTCCTTCAGCCGGTCAAAGTCCGGTATACTGTCATTCTCTATGGTGGCACGCTGCAGTACGTATGAAAAATACAACAGATCGTTGGAATACACCTCATACCACTGTTTAAAATATCTCGCCACAGCTGGTGTTCCCGAAAAA
>NZ_JANFYJ010000339.1:0-301 GCF_024460495.1 Hungatella sp. SL.1.14
CATGGGACTGGTGATTATCCTCTGCTCCGTCGGACAATACTACCAGACCAAAGAGAAAGATAATTTAAAATAGGAGGGCGGCAAGATGAAAAAGAAATATTTTAACCGGATTTTGCTGGTCATGTGCGCATGTGTGATTGCGTATGCGTTTCTGCTGCCGCTGCTTTTTATGCTGTTTACCAGCTTTAAGGGTCTGGCGGAGGCGATGACCTCTTCAACGCTGCTGCCTCACACGTGGACGCTGCAGATTTACCGCGATCTGTTTGCCAGTACATCCACGGCGCCGATCTTTAAATGGCTG
>NZ_JANFYJ010000034.1:0-54516 GCF_024460495.1 Hungatella sp. SL.1.14
GGCCTCCTGTATGTCCTCGCAGTTACGATAATAATATTTCCCAAAGAGATTATACTGGCTTTTCGGTACTTTGAGTTCCTGCTGTACTTTCAGCAACTTCTCATACACATTCATTACACGGCTATCGCCCATTACACATCTTTCCTCTCAAAATACAGTCCCAGACTGTTGAGCGCAGTTTCCAGTTCTTCCAGTTCCGATTCAGTACCGAGAACCGTATATATAACTTTTTTTGCTTCCGGTGCAACCGGCCAGACTCCGGCAAGTGATTCATCAACAGATTTCAACTCATCTACCGTCTCCCGGCGCGTCTCTTCTCTGATCTGCTGTTCCTGAGCTACCCGCTCACGTTCCTCACGGCGGATTCTCTCGATTTCAAGATCACGTTTTTTCTCTTCCTCTCTGCGGAGGATTTCGAGACGCTGGGATTCGTAATTGTTGATATATCTAACAGCGTTCGCAAGACTCAGGTCACGCTTGTACATTTCAAGCGCCTTCGGAACCACTTCGGAATCCATATTTTTAATGGTTGTAACCTCTTCGTATGACTTGCCGATCACCTCGATCATAGCCTTTTTAACCGCTGGTAATTTGACAGATGCATTTTCCCATTTTGGATCATAAATCTTTTCCAGGGGAAGGTATTCCAGCATCTCCCCGATCACGCTGTCATATAACGCCTGGATATCTGTCTTTCTCTTTGCCACCCTGACAGCTTCCATTTCCTTAAGCTGGCTGTCGATGAGATTGACCGGCTTGTCTACGATTTCAAGCAGCCCATCAACCCGTACCTTAAAGGCTTCATATGGCTTCATCCACTCTGCCTTAACCTGCTTCCGGCTGTCTTCGATCTCTTTTCTCAGCTTCCGGAGGTTCGCAAGCTCACCCTTCGCCGTGGTTCTCGATTCCTCGGTAAACACAGCGCCTTCATACTCGGAAAGCTTCTCCCGCAAGCCCTTTTCCAGTTCTTCAAAATTAACTTTTATAATTCCATTGGTCTGTGCGACCTCAAATTTTAATCCCTGCATAATAGCATATCCTCCATCTTCATTTCGTACTGGTTCCCGTTCAGCCGTATCCGTTCCGTGATCCTGTGCCGCTGCTCTGCTTTCCGCTGGCACTCGTCACACCTTCGGCCTTCTACGGGGTCGAGATAGCAACCACACTGGTCACACCGATATCTCATTTTTCTCACCCTCTTGATTTTCTGTGGCCCGTATGGTATCATGGGCCTGTAAAGTTTTTTCGTATTTGCCGCTGTGAGTTCGCACCTCACGCGGCTTTTTCCTTGCTTTTCCGTTTCCCCAGCCGTACGGGTTAAGCCCG
This sequence comes from Hungatella sp. SL.1.14, assembly GCF_024460495.1. Taxonomy (NCBI): domain Bacteria; kingdom Bacillati; phylum Bacillota; class Clostridia; order Lachnospirales; family Lachnospiraceae; genus Hungatella; species Hungatella sp. SL.1.14. The sequence goes on from NZ_JANFYJ010000034.1 coordinate 1,327, forward strand.
GCCGCCGCAGCGGCTCTGTATGTACCGTTCTTTCTCTTGCTCATCCCACACCTCAAATCTGTGCCAGTGCACGGCACCCAATAATATTACCGCCCTCATCCCTCACCATCTCATCAACTATGTATAAGTCCTTGCGATCCGGCGCGGCCTGTGCAGTCAGTACAGATACAATGTAGGCAATTCCCGCTTTTGGATTCGGAAGATTGACCACCTTGCGTACCCTGTCTTAGATACCGGGATACCGCCGATGTCTCCGATCCGCTCCCGTGTCTGTTCCGCTCTGGCGATACCGGAAGAAGGAATTGTCAATATGACATTGTCGTCCTTGTCTAATATGGTAATTGCGTGTGGTGTCAGATTGATAAGCTCGGTATCGAGGAGACTCTCCAAATATCCGATCAACTCGTCCAGCCCCGTACCACCATCGTTTGTGAGTACGTCCATATAGTCGAGGCATCTAATCATGTCTGACGGAAAGCTTGATTCAGAATGAGCAAAAAATGTTATCCTAGCGTCTTCAACATCAAAGAAAAGGTATGCTCCGTCGGTGTCTCCGTCCGTATCATAGTCGTCATCGGCCTCGAGCAGTGTCTTAAAAATAGTCTGCTTGTCCCTCTTCCGCAGATCCGAAAAGTCCTTCGCGTCATCGGCCTGCATGATTTCCTTTGTTGCCTTCGCCCATTCCAGTACTCTGTTAATAGTCTCTTTCTTCATCTTTTTTCTCCTTTATTTTGTTAAAATAATAATTGCCATCAGTGCCACAATCACCACAGCCTCGACCTGCGCCGCCGTCCGGTAACTCCTACGGCCCTCGTACGCCTCGTGAAACATACGATTCCAATATCTGGCGCTAAATCCTGCAAAGTAGTTTTTCATATCCATTATCCTGCCTCCTGTTTTCCACGGCTTTTCTTCCACTCTTCGAACTCCCTCATATTATCCGGATTTTCAAAATATATCTTGATAATCTCACCGAGTGATCTTGCCATTGGATTTGTAGTGCTTTCCGGTATCTGTTCTATATTCACTTTAATCATTGTTATCGCATCCTTTCATTCCCCATATATTGCCATTTGGTTACAGATCTCCTATAATCTAAGTACAGGCGTTGCAGCGCCGAGTACAAAAGAGAGGGGATATTTGTATGGAAATAGATAAATTGGTTTCTTCACTTATCTGGACTACTTTGGATAAGAAAATCAATTGGGCTGAATCGTTATATGCACCACACCCATGCGTTGACTGCAACAGTTTTTCTTTTGAAACGCCGAACAAAAGAGTGATTATCTCAAAATGTTTTAATACTAATCCAATTTTTGATGATAATGCTGAAGCAGAATACTTTATATCAATAATGCCACTAAATTCTGAAAAAACAGATAATGCGTACACTTGTGAACAACTTGCAGAATTGTTTGATATCGTCACTGATTCAATGAAGCCAGATAAAGATATTGAAGAAATTATAAACTATCTAAATAATCTATAATCTCTTTGATATCATTTTTCTCTTCATCAGTTAATGGGCGACTACACTCTAATTTTCTACTCGTAATCTTCTCGTTTTTTTTCGGACCCTGATCCATTTTGCTATCAACTATTTTTGTGGTAACAGGAATATCCGTATTTTCTATTCGGGAAAGACCGCATTCAGTTCTTTTTTCAGCGATTGTGGTCTTTCCAGAATCGACATCGTCACAGTTTACAAACATCGTCTTCACCTCCTTTTCTTTTATGTAGTGTGTAGGCTTCGTATAAACTCACTAATTCACGATAGCAGGATTGATCTTTTAGTAAGTGCCAATCACTAGCAAATACACATATACGTATCTCTTTCATGCATATCTCGTTGTCTGCATAATAAGAAATTTCATGTATACCATTATCCCTTTACTGTCTATGTTGTTGCATATAAATACCTCCGTATAAACAGTTGTGGTAATTCTATCCAATCCGTTTATTGTATTTTTTTGTCATATCTCCTATAATCTAAGTACAGGCCATGCAGGGACAAGTACAAATGTGGAGGCTAACTATGGATAAACTTCAGGAGCATATCGTTCAGAATTGGCTTACATATTACAAGCAATAACGAAATTACTGAAACAAATAATGGAAAGCTGGGGTACCTGGACATAAAGTCAAGTTTATATCCCGGGTTTTCTTTTTTGAAGTTTCGTCGTTGCTCTTTAGATAGTGGTCTTTCAGGTACTACAACTATTCTGTGCTTCATCTCTATTCTCACCTCCTCGATTATCAACGTGCGCCGATCAGTTTGTTTTTTGCATAAGAAAATCTCTTGCGGTTTGAACCTGTCCATCGAAACGGCACTGCAATGTTTCTGGGAGTTCGTCCCAATGTTCAGCAATATAACGTAACTGCTCAAGACGTTTTTGCTCCTTAGTTTCTAGTACTCCTCTATGATCTTTCATATAGCTTCACCCCTTTCTTGTTGTTGTTAGCACTATTATAAGTCTTGTTAACACTCTTGTCAATACTTTTTTTGTTGTTGTTAGCACTTTTTGTTGACGTTAGCACATTTTTGTATTATAATAAAAGACATAAGAGAGGTGGTGTGAAAATGAAAGACAGAATAAAACAATTAAGAAAAGCGTTAGAATTAACCCAACAAGAATTTGCTGATAGAATAGGAATAAAGAGAAACTCGTTTGCCAATTATGAAACAGGACGCAATACGCCTATAGATGCAATAATCGTTTCCATGTGTAGAGAGTTTAATGTTAACGAGGAATGGTTACGAACCGGAGACGGCGAGATGTTTAATAAGTTGGATTCTATGGACATTACATATAATCATTTTGGGTATTTAATGGGAAATGGAACAGCACAAAAAAAAGCGGTGTTATCCGCTTTAGTCGAAATGGTTTATAGTGTGCCTGATGATAAATGGGATTATATTTTTAATCAGTTCGAAGGCTGCTTAAAAGAAGCCAGGGGAAGCAATGAATCTAGGGAGGATTAGAATTTCCTCCCCAATACCCCCATTGCTAACTGGTATATGCGTCTAGCAGAAATATTATCAAGTGTATCTACTAATTCATGTAACATTTTTTTATAGTCCATAAGAATCATAAATATGTACCTCCCTTTCCGAGAACATATGCCGTATGTATGTACTATACATATATTATAGCATATAGTCATTAAATTTGTGCATTTTATGCAAAATAATATATGGAAAAATCTGGCAATTGCCATTATTTTCCAATTAGTTGCAAATAAATCGCAAATATTCAAAGCGCCATGTATCAAACGCTCGGGAAAGGAAGCATGATACATTGTGGGATAACGCAATCGAACGTTTGTTCCTTTTATTCTATAAAAATTATATAACTATTAGGGCTAAAAATCAACCCCAAAAAAGAACATTTGTTCTATTGATAAATTATTTAGGAGGGAAATATAATGTCATATTATAGTGCTTATGATGTGAGTAAAAAAAGTCATTTTAAAACAGGAGTTCTCTGCCTAATTGGAGGCATAATAGGCATGCATCGGTTTTACATGGAAAAAGTATGGACAGGCCTTGCCATGGCTGCAATGTTAGTTGTAGGACTATGCCTCGTTCCAATTAATCTGACATGGGCTGGTATTGCATTTGGTGCTGATTTTTTGATGTTAGGTGTAGACTTCTTTTGCATTTGTCAAAACTTTGTGGAAGATGCAGATGGAAAAAAAATATCTCCAGATAATTTGAACAAGGATAAGGAACCTCTTTTTAATATGCTCTTAATGATAACATTTTCGGTATATAGCACTTTGTTATGTTACATATCTTATTATTTATTTATATTAACAGCGGTATTTACAGTTATTGCACTTATCTTTTTGATTATGGAGTTGAAATATATTAAAAATAACTGATTACATAAAGCCCCCTGTGCTGGTAACACAGAGGGCAAAAAGTAATATACCGGCAAGGCGCCGATACGATATAAAAGTGCACTTCTATTGTATCATTTCGCGACTTGTCTGTAAAGAAATACACAACATTTAAAGGAGGAAATGATACAGTGAACGCAGTAATATACGCACGCTACAGCGCCGGACCCGGCCAGAATGAACAATCCATCGAAGGGCAGTTAAGAGACTGCCGTGACTATGCCAAAAAGAACGATATCACCATCATAGATACTTACATAGACCGCCATATATCAGGTACAGACTTTGAAAACCGCACCGAGTTCAACCGACTTATTAAGGACTGCGAGCGCCATCAGTTTTCGGCTGTGATTGTATGGAAAGTGGATCGCTTTGGCAGGAACCGCGAGGAGATCGCCATGAACAAAGTCAAAATGAAAAAACATGGCGTGAAGCTGCTCTATGCGAAAGAGCATATTCCGAATGGCCCTGAGGGGATTATACTAGAATCACTGCTGGAAGGCATGGCTGAATATTACTCTGCGGAATTGTCGCAAAAGGTTAGACGTGGGCTGAGAGAGTCCATGCTTAAAGGACACGCACTGGGAGGTAATCTGATGCTTGGATATAAGATAATTAATAAGAAATATGTTGTAGATCCAGTAACATCTCCTATCGTTGTTGAGATTTTTGAGCGGTATGCTGCCGGAGAGACAGCAAAGGCCATAGCTACCGACCTTAATACCCGTGGTGTAGTTAATGCCAAGGGAGATCCCTTTAAAAATAATACCATATACTTTATTCTGCGGAATGAAAAATATATAGGCATATACCGTTACGGCGATATTGTTGTTAATGATGTGATACACCCCATTATAAATATGGAGTTGTGGGGGAAAGTCCAAATGATACTTGAAATGAATTCCCGCAACCGATCCAGGAGCCGATGCACTGCTCCGGAGGAGTTCCTTCTCACTGGAAAGATTTTTTGCGAATATTGCAAGCGGCCGATCATCGGGGAATCTGGGACAAGCCGGAATGGAGCAAGCCACTATTACTATAAGTGCTCTTCCAGGAAAAACAAGGGAGTAAAATGTGAAAAATCTACAGTCCGTAAAACTGATCTGGAGAATTTTATTATCTCTCAGACTATTGATAACGTGCTTCAGCCAGATACCATTGATTATCTGGCTAAAAAGGTTGTCGAAATTCAGAACTCGGATGCACAGGAATTACAGATGCAGTCACTCAGAAAGCAGCTCTCAGACGTACAGAAAGGCTTAAATAACCTTGTTAATGCTGTAGAGATGGGAATTATCACTGAGACAACGAAAGAGCGTATGATGGCCTTAGAAGAGCGTAAGGAAGAACTCAAAATCTGTATCGCCAAGGCAGAAATCAAACGCCCGAAACTCACAGAGGAGATGGTAGAGTACTGGCTCAATAAATTTAGAGATCAGGACGTTGACAGCACAGAGTTTAAGATACGGCTGATTAATACCTTTGTCAACTCAATTTATCTTCACAATGACTATGCTATCATTGTGTATAACTTCTGTGATGATGAGAGCGGACATCGTGCGGAAATCAGAGCTCAGCTTGATGATGCGTTAAGAGCAAAAAAAGAGGATCAAACGTGTTCGTCTGATCCTACTCAAGTGCCGGCGACCGGAATCGAACCGGTACGGGCGATTAGGCCCGCAGGATTTTAAGTCCTGTGCGTCTGCCAGTTCCGCCACGCCGGCATATGGATGGTGGTGGATTCGAACCACCGAAGCAATTTGCAGCAGATTTACAGTCTGTCCCCTTTGGCCACTCGGGAAACCATCCAGATTGCTTTGACAAGCAGTGATTATTTTATCACAGAGAACGTGAAAAATCAAGTAGTTTTCATCCGCTATCCCACATTTTTTCGTGCATTTTCTCCCAGCCCGTCATTTCGCCCGGCCCGGCGCTTTAATCTCTGCCGGACCAGTTTCATCCTACACCCGGTCCGTTGCAAGGAGTATGGCACTGTTGGCGGGCATAAAAACAGACACCTGGCCGTCTGCCACCTCATAGCTAATTTTCCCTACGTTGTATCCCGTCTCGTACGTCAGCATATGGCGTACCAGCGTATCGCCATCCGCCAGGCCCAGCTGCCATACAGGAAGCTGTACATCACGCTCTGCAGCCCGGTTATTGACTATCACGGCACAGACACTGTCTCCGCAGAAACGGCCGTACGCGATCAGCTGCCTTCCGGCCAGCAGCTGTTTTAAGGAACCGCGTCTCAGCGCTGCAATCCGGTGGTGAAGTCCCGTCATATATTTATGAAATTCAATCAGTTCCAGATTCTCATTGCCCCACGGATACGTTCTCCGGTTATCCGGATCCGTCCAGCCGCAGACTCCGGCCTCATCGCCATAGTAGATGGTAGGCGCTCCCGGCCAGGTCATCTGTATCAACACCGCCTCACGGAATACGCCGTAGTTGACGCCCTCGGAAGCTGCCTTCGCACCCTTCGTACTGATCCGTCCCACTGTCCGGTTCGTCCTCGTCAAAAATCGGGAGTGGTCATGATTTGACAGTTCGTTCATGGCCACCATCACTGAATTTGTCATCATACGGCTCATATGGTAATTCATGGAGCGAAAAAAGCTTTCTCCATCCCCGTAAAGACTGGGATTGCTCTCATCGCTGTGTTTCTCCATCCCTGTCAGGAACCAGGTCACAGGCTCCATAAATGCATCATAGTTCATCACGGTATCCCACTGGTCCCCTGCAAGCCAGCTGGAAGGATCTCCATAATGCTCGGCCAGCACGATCGCCTTGGGATTGGCCTCCTTTACCGCACTTCGGAAATCCCGCCAGAACTTGTGGTTGTATTCGCTGCTGTGCCCTAAATCAGCAGCTACATCAAGCCTCCAGCCGTCCACATTGTACGGCGGAGACACCCACTTACGGGCGATATTCATGATATATTCATACAGCTTCGGAGATTCCTCATAGTTCAGCTTCGGCAGTGTGGAATGGCCCCACCAGCCGTCATAGGAATCATTGCAGGGCCATGCATCATCTTTGTAAAATTTAAAAAACGTGTGGTACGGACTATCCTCCGACACATACGCCCCGGCTTCATAGTCGCCGGACATCTGATAAAGAAGCTCCCCGTCCAGCCATTTGTTAAAGGATCCGCAGTGGTTAAACACGCCATCCAGGATAATCTTCATCCCGCGGCGGTGAACCTCCTCTACAAACCGCGCAAAAAACGCGTCACTGGCCTCTAAATTCTCCTTCGCCGTGCTTCTCACCATATACTTGGTTGCCTGACGATTATCGGTGGCTCCGCTCTTTAAGGGTTCTCCGCCGTCCTTTACTATAACTCCGTAGTGCGGATCGATATGGTCGTAATCCTGACAGTCATACTTGTGGTTCGATGGCGACACGAAAATCGGGTTAAAATAGATGACATCCACACCCAGATTCTGGATATAATCCAGCTTATCCCATACTCCCTGCAAATCTCCGCCATAAAAACAGCCCACGTCCATCTGACTGGGATACCTGCTCCAATCCGATACGTGTTCCACATTCTGGTCAATATAAAAATACTCATTATCCACAACGTCGTTGGCCGGATCACCGTTGCAGAACCGGTCCACATAGATCTGATACATGACGGCGCCCTTGGCCCAGTCCGGAGTGCTGAACCCGGGAGCAATCCGGAAATGGAAGCTCTCCTGATTATCCATCGTCGCACCCAGCCGGTTGTAGTAACAGACCTCACTTCCTTTTACCACTTTAAAGCTATAGCTGAGTTTATCACTGCCAACTGTAATTTTATATTCATAGTAATCAAACTGGCCATCGGAGTCCGTCTTCTCCATAACGGCCTCTTTCAGGCTGCTGCCATCCTCTATATAACACACATAATCCACATTATTCCTGGCTGTTCGAAATCGTAAGTATACGTCGTCTCCGGCCTCGGGTTCTGTGGGAAATCGGAAATTTTCTGTCTCGTCGGTAAATAACGCCTCTCTGTTTAACGCCTCTGCCTGGAAGCACATATATTTATCCTTCCCTTTCTCAATTTACTCCTGTATCTATTTTATCTGATCAGGCCTGAATATACAACCCCGCAGGCTCTTAGTTTCTTCATTTTTTCATGCCCGTTCCCATGTTTTCTTCCAACCTTTTCAGTATTCCCGGCTATGGGCATAAAAAACGGTCAGCGGGGGAGCTGACCGTTTTTCGGAGAAGGTATTTCGTTTCTTATGGGGTGTAGCAAAAACTATATAATGTATTGGGGGGGGTTTACGATTATTAATATAGCATGCTTTCAGAAATAAGTGTGCACAAACATCATTTTTTTCATTCCTGTTTTTTAGTCATTTTTGATTTCTCCCCGTTTTACAGACAAAAAAATGCAGATACCAAGCGCCAATCTTAGGCATTTTACCGGGCATCTGCAAAATTCTGTTAAACAGGATCCATCTCTTAACCTTTAGATCTCCACAGGAAACAGGCTCTCAAACTCCTGCTGGCCGATCTTCTCTTTCTCAATTAAAAGCCTGGAGCACGCATGGAGTACCTCTTCATGCTTCATAATAATATCCTTTGCCTTGGTGTAGCAGTCGTCGATGATGCGCTTCACTTCGCTGTCAATCGCATTGGCCACCTCATTACCGTAGCTCTTGGTATGGGCCAGATCGCGGCCGATGAAAACCTCGTCTCCATCGTTATCATAGTTAATCATGCCTACACGGTCTGACATACCGTACTGTGTCACCATGGAACGGGCGGTCGCCGTCGCCTGCTTAATATCCTGGGAAGCCCCGGTAGTGATATCGCCGAAGACCAGTTCTTCCGCGATTCTGCCGCCTAAGTCCACCATGATATCCTGCAGCATCTTTCCCTTCGTGTTAAACATCCGGTCGCTCTCCGGCAGAGGCATGGTATACCCCGCCGCTCCGATACCCGTAGGGATAATGGAAATGGTGTGTACCGGTCCTTCATCCGGAAGTAAATGGAACAGGATTGCATGGCCAGCCTCGTGATAGGCAGTGATCTTTTTCTCCTTCTCGGAGATGACCTTGCTCTTCTTTTCCGCGCCGATCCCAACCTTGACAAATGCCTTGTTGATGTCGGCCTGGCTGATAAACTTCTTGTTGTCGCGGGCCGCATTGATGGCCGCCTCATTCATCAGATTCTCCAGATCGGCCCCTGTAAATCCTGCCGTAGTCTGAGCCACACGTTTTAAGTCCACATCCTCTCCCAGTGGTTTTTCCTTGGAATGGACCATCAAAATCTCTTCTCTTCCCTTAACATCAGGCGTGCCTACTCCCACCTTCCGGTCAAAACGGCCCGGACGCAGGATCGCAGGATCTAAGATATCCACGCGGTTGGTAGCCGCCATAACGATAATGCCTTCATTGACTCCAAATCCATCCATCTCTACCAGAAGCTGGTTTAAGGTCTGCTCCCTCTCATCGTGGCCGCCGCCCATACCGGTACCTCTCCGGCGGGCCACAGCGTCGATCTCATCGATAAAAATGATACAGGGCGCGTGTTTCTTGCCTTCTTCAAATAAATCACGGACTCTCGATGCGCCGACACCGACGAACATCTCTACGAAATCAGAACCTGAAATAGAGAAAAACGGAACACCCGCTTCCCCTGCCACCGCCTTTGCAAGCAGTGTCTTACCGGTTCCCGGAGGGCCCACAAGCAGAATCCCCTTGGGGATACGCGCTCCGACACTGGTGTATTTCTGCGGATTCTTTAAGAAGTCCACCACCTCGGCCAGTTCTTCCTTCTCTTCTTCCAGACCGGCTACCTTTCCAAAATTAACCTTATTGGTATCCTTGGCCATATGGGCCCGGCTGCGTCCGAAGTTCATCATCTTCGCGTTGGCGCTGCCCGCTCCCGCCCTGGCGTTCATCAGCATGAACATACCGACGAGAACCACGGCAGTCAGGATAATCGGAAGAACGATGGTCAGGAAATAATTCTCCTGAGGGACATTCTCCGTTGTATAGACGATTCCATTCCTGTCCAGCAGCTCCTGTGCTGCAATCACATCCGGAACATTCACGACTTTTGCCTGTTCTGTTGATCCGTCACTGATAATCAGCACGACCTGACCGGTAGGCGTCTGCTGGTTCTGCTTAACAGTGGCTGCGACTACGCTGCCATCCTCGATGGCCTTCATATATTCCTGGTTACTGATCTTCTCATTCTGCCTTGGAAACATGCTTGCTACGATCAGCATGATCACAAGAATCAGAACGAGACCTAACCCTCTAAATGGTTGCTGTTGTTTCAACGGGCTGCCTCCTTATTGCTGTTCTATTACTCCGATATACGGCAAATTCCTGTATTTCTGGTCATAATCAAGACCGTATCCCACGATGAACTGATCCGGTACGGTAAAGCAGGTGTATTTCACCGTAACCTGTTTCTTCACACGGCGTTCCGGTTTATCGAGCAGCGTGCACAGTTCAATGCTTTTCGGGTTTCTCTGCTTCAGGACCTCAATCAGATAAGAAAGCGTATTGCCGGAATCGATGATGTCTTCTACGATCAATACGTCCTTTCCTTCAATCGGTTCATCCAAATCCTTTACGATCTTAACAATTCCGCTGGATACAGTGCCTGCGCCATAGCTGGATACAGACATGAAATCCAGAGTCAGGGGCAGGCTGATCCTCTTGGACAGCTCGCAGGTGAAGAATACGCCTCCCTTTAAGATGCAGATCAGATGAAGGGGTCTGCCTTCGTAATCTCTGCTGATTTCATCGCCGATTTCCCTGATTCTCTTTGCTACTTCTTCTTCTGATAACAATACACGTATCTTATCATTCATCATTTTTTCCTCCGCCTATTTGTATTTGCAGTACCGTATGAGTATCGTCTGTAATTTTATAATATTCGCTGATCCGGTATCCGATGATCCAGAGAATGTGTGATCCGTCGGCCGCCAGCAGAATCTTATCGCGTTCTTCCTTCGGAATCTTTTCATCGATCATGAACGATTTGACTGTCTTTCTGCCGCCGCCGGCGAGTGTGATATAGTCTCCGGTTTCCCGATACCTCACAGAGAGCGTACTATTGATTTTATCATAATCAAACCATTTCGTATACCCGTTTTTGGGAATTTCCTGCCCTTTTTTGTAAGGAAATGTCGTTATAACGGGCGTTATTCCAGTTTCTTTGCCGCCGTTTTGAGAAAAAATCGTTTTTCCCTCTTTTTTAATCTGCAGTTCTCCATACGTCCGTAAGGCACAGCCTCCATCCGGCAGCTGAATCCGCCGTCCCACAGGCTTAAACAGAAGCTTCTCAGCCGCCTCCACGTGCACAGACGTAATATCCTTCAATGACTGATACGTCTCTCCAATCATCTGCCGGATGACGTACTGCCTGACAATGGAATCTTCCTGTTTCAGGATTTCTGCAGCAATTCCCACGGAACAAATGCCGCCCTCAGCCGTTTTCTCCCGAATACCGTGCTTCTCCAGAATCTGCTTTGCTGCCTCCTCAAAATAAGCATCCGCTGCCGCTGCCGTCTTCGCTGCCTGCAGAATATTGGAGACCGCCCCTTCATTAATCCGTTTCCTGACCGCCGGAATAATCTCATGGCGCAGACGGTTTCTGATGTAATCGGTCCCGCTGTTTGTAGAGTCCTCACAATATGATATCTCTTTTTCTTCCAGATATGCAAGAATCTCTTTTCTTGTGACGGAAAGCAAAGGGCGGATTATGGTATCCCGCACCGGCTTCATCCCGCCAATCCCCTTTAAGCCGCTTCCGCGAAACAGATTATAGAGCACCGTCTCTGCCTGATCATCCGCGTGGTGAGCTACGGCGATCTTCGACGCATGATGCGCAAGGCGCTGTTCCTCCAGGATCCGGTAACGCAGGTGCCTTCCTGCTTCCTCCTCTGACATTCCATTTACACGGGCGTATTCCGCCACATTTGCGTGCACACAAACAAAAGGCACTCCCAGATTCTCTGACAGTTCCTGTGCGTATGCGCTGTCACGGTCCGCCTCTTCTCCTCTTAATCCGTGGTGGACATGGACCGCGAAAAGCTCTATGTTCAGTTCGTTCTTCAGTTCATGAAGAATCATCAGAAGGCTCACGGAATCCGCTCCTCCGGACAGACCGATGATGACGCGGTCGCCGGGGACCAGCATATGGTTCTCCCCTATGAATTCCCTGATACTCTCCAGTATTTTTCTGTGCATGGATACACCGCCTTTGTAAATTTTTCCCGGTATAGTTATAAATATACCATAAAGAGGATAATCGTGAAAGTCCGACTCGAAATGTCTTCCTGAAATTTAAAAAGAATGCGGCAGGTACCGGAATAAAGAATTCAGAAGGCACAGCCTCTGCGCCTTCTGAATTCTTAATCTGATACCTGTCCGCACAGCTTCGGCTCCTGCCAGCGCTTTACAGGACGGGTCTGCTGTCACCGGTCCCAGATACCGGCTGTCAGTACGGTCATATCATCGCCTACAAATTCATGGAAGGAACGGGCAAAGAGAAGAATCCGGTCAGCCATGTCCTGAGGATTTTTTACAGGCATTCCGGCTATGAATTCCAGAAGCGACAGCTCCTTGTCCTCCCCGGGAAGAGCATCGAGGACGCCATCGCTGACCATGATGATCCGGTTGTCATCCCACAGTTTTTTGGATAGAAGAATCGGTTCTACCGGATTTAAGATGCCCATGGGCACCTCTCCGGCCTCCAGGAGCTCCACTCCGGTAGGTGTCAGTATATAGGTGGCCGCGGCTCCCAGCTTCATGGCTTCCAGAATTCCGGTATGTAAGTCAATGCAGGCCAGGTCAAGGGTTGCCGGATGCTGGACATTGCCGGTCAGCAGAAGAACCGTATTGACCAGTTTTAAGGCGGCCCGCGCAGAAAAACCGGTTTCCAGAAGTCTCTCTGTCAATTCTATGACCTGACGGCTCTCCTCTTCTGCGATTTCACCGCTTCCCATACCGTCGGAAAGACTCATAATGACCTGGCCCGGCATAATCTGGCTGAAGCTGTAGTTGTCTCCTGATACGGATTCTCCTGTCTTTATGGCCCGGGCCGCGCCGTAGACCATACGGTAACGGCCCTTTTCCACAAAGCGGATGGTGGCCGGCTGCTTCGTGATTAAGTTTCGGCCGTCGTGGGCGACACACCATTCATTTTCGTCCATGGCTTCCTCCAGAAGCTCCGCCGCCTCTTTCGCGGTCACGCAGCGTCCGTTTCCGGTCCGCATGGTGAGAAAGGCTTCTTTCTGGTGATTTTCATACTCCAGAATCAGCATTTTCTCGATTACGATGTGGCGGCGCCTGAATACTTTCTCTACGGCGTCAGCTTTCTCCGGGGTAATGTCCACCGCCTTTTCCATCTGGTGGGAAAATTCCTCCAGGATGACGGCAAGCTCCTTAAACTGTATGATCACCGCATCCCGGCTTTCCAGAAAACGGTTCTTCCAGGCTAAATTCATCGTTGCTTTTCCGAGACTGCGGTTCAGCTGGTCGACATACTCCTCCCGGCGTTTGCAGGTCTCAAGAAACATGCGGGGCATGTCCCCGTAATCCAGATTTCCCTTTTGCTCAAACGAGCGAATCAGATAATACAGATAGTAGTTGTTTTCCTGTTCCTGGCTGGAATAGATATTGCACTTGTTGCAGCCTGCGCATACCATGGCTGCGGCTGTCTGCATCGCCGCAATCCCATCTTCCTTCGTAAGTCCCTGTCCGGCGGACAATTCATCTGTACATGCTCTGGCCAGTTCCCCGAGAGAGCCTGCCATGTCATTTAATCTCTTCGCTGTATATACATTCACATCAGCCATATCGTGATGCTCCGCCTTACGTCTGAACACAAAAATTCCCTCCTGCCTGTTTTTATGCATACTGTTCCTAACGCACATTATATACAGGTTGGAGGGAAATATTTGTCAAATCTTAACACCCTGTCCCAAAAATATTACGACAGAATTCATTCTTTTTTTTTCGGTTTCAGCAGAATCTCGTCAGGGTTCACCAGTCCCAGCTTCTGCTTCGCCACCTCTTCTATGTACTGCTTCGTCTGGACATAGATCCGGTACTCTTCCAGCTCCTTCGAGCGTTCCAGTTCCTTGTCCCTCTGAGCGGTTAAATTCTCCTCACGTATCTGGTATTCCAGTTCCTTGTCCTTTAAGGAGGCGCCCTTGACCGTCACGATAACAGCCAGGCTGAATACCACGAAAGTGATACCAATCAGAGCCATACGGTTGCCCCATTTATCTTTTCGTCTTCTCCTAGATTTTCCAAAACTACTCATTCTTTTCATCACCAGCTATTCTATCGTTGCCGTTTTCTTCTGCGGCGGAAACACTTGTCTAGCTTCATTCTAAGATATTTCCACGTATTTTTCAAGAACTTTAGAAAAAACCTGCTGATCAGCCGGTCGTACAAAAACATTCCGGTAAAGACACCTGCGATGACGTATCCTCTTAAGCCTCCGTCATTCTGTTCATACAGCAGGGAGAAGGTCACCAGACTCGCATACACCCAGTATACCATGTCCTCCACGCCCATAATGACGGGAAGGTGAGGAATGAAGATGCGGAGGATTCTTAAAAAATCGTACGTCATCATAAGCCCTGCGCCCGTGGCAAAGCTGTAGAGCAGAAGTCTCACCTCATATAGAATATGGACGCTCATAGGACTCCTTTAGGCTCATTATTTGAATAATCTGGTAAACAGGGATTCCCCTGACTTTCTTAACGCCTCGTTGGAGGAATAGTTTAAACTGTCGATGGTACCGTCTAAATCCACCTCTCCTTTTTCCAGGGTCAGCCTGCTGACATGCAAGTCCTTCCCCTTGACAGTAAGAAGCCCCAGATCTGTATCAAGCACCACCTGATTCTCATCGAACGACACGACCTCCCGGATTCCCGTAACGGTTCCGGCCCCTCTGTTTTCCAGTGTAAGCTTATGCGGGCGGATATTCATCTTCTCTTCCATTAAAAAACCTCCTAATATACCTGTCTAAAGTATATTAGGAGGCGCGCCTCTTTATTCCTGTTAAATATAGCGATAAAGCTCTTTCGCTTCATCCTTTTTTACAGTCTCCGCCACATCCAGGACTTCCACCTTCACGGAGCTTGTCCCGAAATGAATTTCGATGATATCGCCTTCCTTAACATTTAAGGAGGCCTTCGCCGGTTTATCATTCACGACCACGCGGCCCGCATCGCAGGCTTCGTTGGCCACGGTTCTTCTCTTGATGAGCCGGGAAACCTTTAGGAATTTGTCAAGTCTCATGAATTATGCGTTCACCATATCCTTTAATGCCTTGCCAGCTTTGAACTTCGGTGTCTTGGAGGCCGGGATGTTCATCACTTCGCCGCTCTTCGGATTTCTTCCTTCTCTTGCTGCTCTTTCAGAAACTTCAAATGTACCAAAACCAACTAACTGGATTTTTCCGCCGTTAACTAATTCTTCAGATACTACATCTGTGAAAGCCTTAACTGCCTTCTCTGCATCCTTCTTGGACAGTTCTGCCTTCTCTGCTACTGCTGCGATTAATTCTGTTTTGTTCATTGATATCTTCCTCCTAGAATGTAGTATTTAACTACGATTTTTCTCGTTAATACGATACTATATCATTTATAGCTGTTTCTCCTGTTTTTGTCAAGGTTTTTTACGCCTATTTCTTTCCCATCTTCTCCCGGCATTTTATCTCATTCCACAATTCCAGACTTTCCTCTGGCGTAGCCGCTTTTGCATCACCAAATACATGCGGATGACGCCTCACCATCTTCTCGCAGATACCGTTTACCACATCAGCCACTGTGAACGCACCGTTTTCCTCCGCGATCCGGCTGTGTATCAATACCTGGAACAGCACATCTCCCAATTCCTCACAGAGATTTTCCATGTCCTGATTGTCAATGGCCGCCAGTACCTCTTCACTCTCTTCTTTCAGGCATGGTTTCAGACTCTCATGGGTCTGCTTCCTGTCCCACGGACAACCGTGCTCCGAGCGGAGTTCCGCCGTAATTCTTACCAGATCCTCAAATGAATACATAGATATCCCCCTTTTAACAAAAATCCGGGCCGGATGGGCTGCTGCACCATCCGGCCCGGGAACGATTTTCTCTACCAGAAAATTATACGCTTTTTTGTCAGAAAACACAAGCAAATGCCTGTTCCAGATCTTCAATAATATCATCCACATGCTCCGTTCCGATGGAGAGGCGAATGGTCTCCGGCGTGATACCGCTTGCCGCCAGTTCCTGCTCCGTCATCTGGGCGTGTGTGGTGCTGGCCGGATGGATTACCAGCGATTTGACGTCCGCCACATTGGCCAGCAGGGAAAATATCTTCAGGTGATCGATCAATTCCATTGCCTTCTCTGCTCCGCCCTCTATCTCAAAGGTGAAGATGGATCCGGCGCCTTCCGGAAAATACCGGTTGTAGAGTTCATGGTACGGACTCCCGGGGAGTGATGGATGGTTGACTTTCTTTACGTGGGGATTGGCGTTTAAATACTCCACAACCCGGAGGGCATTAAAAACGTGGCGTTCCACACGCAGGGACAGCGTTTCCAATCCCTGGAGCAGTAAAAAAGCATGCAGCGGCGCCAGTGTGGCTCCTGTGTCCCGCAGAAGTACTGCACGGATTTTCGTCACAAGAGCTGCCGGTCCGGCTGCTTTCGTAAAACTGACGCCATGGTAGCTGGGATTCGGCTCCACGAGCCCGGGGAATTTGCCGGATGCCTCCCAGTCGAAGCTTCCGCCTTCCACGATAACGCCTCCCAGCGCAGTACCGTGACCGCCCATAAATTTGGTTGCAGAATGTACCACGATATCAGCCCCATGCTCCAGCGGGCGGAAAAGATACGGGGTAGCAAAGGTATTATCCACAATCAGGGGAACTTTATGGGCATGAGCCACGGCGGCCACGGCTTCCATATCGATGATGCTGGAATTGGGGTTTCCCAGCGTTTCGATAAAGACGGCCTTTGTATTGGGGCGGATGGCCCGCTCAAACGCCCCGGGTTCGTCAGGATCAACAAAGGAAGCCGTCACACCGAATTCCGGAAGTGTGTGTGCAAGAAGATTATAGGTGCCTCCATAGATGGTGGAAGCTGCCACAATA
This sequence comes from Hungatella sp. SL.1.14, assembly GCF_024460495.1. Classification (NCBI taxonomy): domain Bacteria; kingdom Bacillati; phylum Bacillota; class Clostridia; order Lachnospirales; family Lachnospiraceae; genus Hungatella; species Hungatella sp. SL.1.14. Next base: position 18,342 of record NZ_JANFYJ010000034.1, read on the forward strand.
TGGTCGCCTTCCCTGGCAAGCGCCTGAAACGTATAAGTGATCGCTGCCGCTCCGCTGGCCACCGCCAGCGCCGCACTGCCTCCCTCTAAAGCTGCAACCCGCTGTTCCAGCACCTCCTCTGTCGGATTCGTCAGACGTCCGTAGATATTGCCTGCCGCCGAAAGACTGAAGCGGTCCGCCGCCTCTTTGCAGTTTTTAAATACGTACGATGTGGTCTGATAGATCGGAACCGCTCTGGCCCCTGTGGCCGGATCCGGTTCCTCCTGGCCGGCGTGGATCTGTAATGTTTCAAATCTTAACCCTTTTCTCTCTGACATATGCCTCCATCCTTTCCCCGTTCCTCATGCGGAACACGTTCGATTCATAGTATTCATATCTCTTTGCTATGTATTGCGTGTTATTGTACAGGAGACGGCATCGTCTGTCAATCTTTTTTTGAATATTTTTCCAATAAAACGGTATCCATATTACTTCATTTCCCTTATAATCAGAAGCATAAACAGGAGGAACAACACGATGAAACAATGGAACTTTTATTTTTCCGGAATTCTTTACGGTATCATCCGCGATCAGAACGGGGATGGAAAGGAACTGTATCACCGGACGCTGGATGTATTCACCAACACCTTTCACCCGGAGGAACCGCTTCACAACGATGATTTTTATGAAGTTCTGTGCCGTCGGAAACTGCGGGACTTCTTCGAATCACTTCCGGAGTATGAGATTCATGCCAAAGCAGGCGAAGAACGTTTTACGACCGCAGGCGGACAGGTCTTCACCCGCCGTTTAAGCGGTCACGGCGCTTCTGCCAGTGACTCTTACATTCAAAGGGAGGTCAAATTCCCTCTGGATTTGTATCTTTCAGACGGAAAGGTTTACGCAGTGCAGATGGCCGGGCGGGATTATACCGGTGTCCTGGTATTAAACGGGATGGAGGAACAGACGATCTTAAAAGAATGGACGGCTGATCCGGTCTGCGCGGTCCATTTTGCCGGTACTTACATGGTCCCGACGGCCGACGGCGAACAGCTGGCTACAGACGTCTATCTTCCCGCCACGACGGCTGACGGGCTCCAGCCGGAACCCACCCGCGGCTTCTCCGGGTCCTCCCCCCGGGTACCGGCGGTCCTGATCCGGACTCCCTACGGAAAGCACGACGGTGTCGAACAGTACTACCGGTTTGTTCAGCGCGGCTACGCGGTTGTCGTTCAGGATGTCCGAGGCCGGGAAGACAGCACCGGAGAGTGGATGCCGAATTACCATGAAGTTGAAGATGGAAGCGATACGCTGGACTGGATCGCGGACCAGCCGTGGAGCGATGGAAACGTTGGCATGACCGGCGGTTCCTACCTCGGATACGTTCAGTGGGCCGCGGCTGCCAGCGGCAATCCCCATCTGAAAGCCATGTTGAGCAGCGTCTGTGCGGGAAGTCCCTTTATCGATCTTCCCAGACGGGGCGGCTGCTTCACCTCCGGCTCCATGGCCTGGAACTTCGCCATGTCAGAAAAGCGGTTCCGTGAAGACCGCATGGTTCGCAGTGACTGGGAGGAGGTTTTAAAGCTGCGGCCTGTCAGAGACATGGCCAGAAAGGCACTTGGCATCGATGTTCCATTTTTAAATGAGTGGCTGAACCATCCCGACTACGATGATTTCTGGAGGAAGGCAAACTGGAGAGAGCGCAGCTGCGGTCATGTCGTTCCCGCCCTCGTCATGTCGGGCTGGTTTGACGACAACGGGATGGGAACGACCGAGGCCCTGGAACTGATCGATGCATTTTACCCCGCCGGAACGTACAAGGTTGTCCTCGGTCCCTGGAAACACAGCGGTAACGCCAATTACGACATTCACGGCATCTTTATGGGAGAACATGCGCTGCGGTACGATATGGATCTTCTGTGTTTTGCCTGGCTGGATCATTTTCTGAAGAATGAAGAGAATGGCATCGAGACAGGCGCACCTGTAGAATATTATACACTGGGTGATAACTGCTGGAAGCACGGGAAACACTGGCCTCTGCCGGAAGCAGTCTCCACCGTCTGGTATCTGGACCGGGAGGCTCTTACATTATGTAAACCCGCAATTCAGGAATCCGATTCCTACGACTATGATCCGGAATCTCCAGCTGCTCACATCATTGATGTTTCGGAAAATGAACTGGAGGTTCCGGAAGACTACACCGAGGAAGAAAAACGCAGTGATATCCTTTGTTACACTACGCCGGTGCTGGACCACGATTTAACCGTGACCGGAGACATCACTGCTGTCCTCTGCCTTTCATCCGACTGCCCCGACACCGATCTGTTTGTGCGGATTACGGATGTGGATGAAGCCGGAACCTCCATCAAGCTGGCAGATGGCGTCATCGATGTAAAATACAGAAACAGCTTTGAAAAACCGGAATTCATGGAACCGGGGCAAGTCTATGAAGTGCGCATTCGGACCACGAAGCTGTCCAACACATTTAAAGCCGGCCACCGGATGCGTTTTACCGTTACTTCCAGTGCAAAAAATTTCATGTTTCCAAACAGCAATACAGAAAACGGGTTCGACAGCGAAGTAAACCGAGTCGCCCACAACACCATATACCGCGGCGGAGCTCTGGCCTCCCACATCCTTGTGCCCGTGGAAAAAGATGTTTAATCCCCATATTTTCTCAATAGCAGCGGGAGCTTCCGCCATTTCTGACGATTTCCTGACAATTTACGTCACCGCCTGTTAAAAACAGGGACAATCTTATATAATAAGGATTAGTCAAAAAAGAAACCGGAGGGAAATATGAAATCATTTAATATCTGGAAGAAAATAGCCGCGGGAATCCTGTTTTTGAATATTGTTTTAACCAGTTTTATCGGACAGCCCGTGGCCGCAGAAGGAACGGAAGGACAGCCTGCCATACAGCGTATGGGGTTTTCCTCAAAACTGGCCATCGGACCGGGAAGCCAGCTCTTTGACGGCGGAAGCCTGTCTCTCTTAGCTGACCACGGCAACCGTCAGATGCTGTCCATGGTTATGCAGTCGAAGGATGGGACACTGGTCGTTATCGACGGCGGCTGGGACAGTGATTCTGCTCATTTGCTCGACGTGATCCGCTCCAGGGGCGGCCATGTGTCCGGCTGGTTCATCACCCATCCCCATTCCGATCATGCCGGCGCCCTGATTGAAATTTTAAATAATCCGGACAGCCAGATTACCATTGACAACGTCTATTACAAATTTACAGACCAGGAGTGGTATGATACCCATGGTTCCGGACGCGGTGACTTCGTGGTCAGCCTTCGGGATGCTCTGGCGGGGCTTCCTCCTGAGAAGCTTCATGGCGACATCACCAAAGGGCAGGAAATACAGCTGGGCGATATCCGGGCCGTCGTCATGAACGATCCCTATCTCCTGGATGTCACCTCCGTCAATAACAGCTCGGTCGTCTATAAATTTTATTTAAACGGCGTGAGCATCCTGGTCCTGGGGGACTTAGGGCCGGAAGGCGGTAACCTGTTGATGAGTGAATACACTCCCGCTGATTTAAAGAGCGATATCGTGCAGATGTCGCATCACGGACAGTACGGTGTAAACCGTGACGTCTATGCGGCCATCAATCCGCAGATTGCCTTATGGCCCTGCCCCCAGTGGCTCTGGGACAATGACAACGGCGGCGGAGTCGGAAGCGGAGACTGGAAGACACTGGAAACCCGCCAGTGGATGGAGGAACTGGGAGTTCGCGCCAACTACTGCATCAAGGATGGCGATCAGGTAATCTATTAATTCCCAATGTAAAAAACGAAAATAAAACGGCCTGTCGCCATGAAGCTGACAGGCCGTTTTATTTTCGTATCAGTCCCCGCCCGGGCCGTCCCTTCTGGGGCGTGTCGACTCGGGAAGCGGCTCCACATAGAAACCGTCCTTATATGGCTCTGTGTCCACTTCAGGAATATCTCTGTCACCGTAATCATCTTCTTTCGGATCATACAATGCCATTTCCGTCACCTCCTTCTCTGAGCTGTTATCAGCCTTCCATCTGTCTTCCAAGGAATCCTGCTGCCGTTGTAGCCAGCTTCGTTTCCATATCTCCAAATCTTGCTCTCGGCTCCCGGCTTAATAATGCAACCGCTCCTATGGCATCGCCTTCACAAATAATCGGCGCAATTACCTGAGCGGTGATTCCTTCCAGCGTTTCGCCGGTCAGCGGAATAAAATTCTTATCATCTTTTCCAGCCAGGACAACGGTTCTTTCGTTAATCACATTTTCCAGCTGCTTGCTGATCGTCTTCTGGAGCAGTTCCTTTTTCGATCCACCGGCCACTGCGATCACCTGATCCCGGTCGCTGATGCAGACGGTAAGTCCCGTGGTCTGTGCCATGGCTTCCGCATACTGAGATGCAAACGCTGTCAGTTCAACCATCGGTGAATATTTCTTTAAAATGATTTCGCCTTCCCTGTCTGTGAATATCTCTAACGGCGTCCCTTCTCTCAAACGAAGGGTTCTCCTGATTTCTTTCGGGATTACCACACGGCCAAGGTCATCAATTCTCCTTACAATACCTGTTGCTTTCATATAAAACTCCTCCATGGTGTACAATTTTATATCACTGATACTATTTTGCTACGAACGCTGAGATTTATACTCATGTCTGCCATTTTTCGTAATATATCCCTGTCGCTTTCCATTGAACGGAGTTTTTTTATATGAAAATGCGCCAGTTCTTATGAACTGGCGCCAGTGATATCAGGTTCTGCGATTGATGGCCCGTTCTGCCATACTTCTCCTTCCCTTCTACACTCTTTTATACGGTTCCGGTACTCCAACCAGGCACACCGGCGAGGCGCAGCTGATTTCCCGGTTCATATCGGTGATCGTACCATTTTCTTCATCAAAATGTAACATGGTAATCGTATGACTATCCTGATTGGCAGAAAGAAGTATGTCCCCGCACAGGCAGAAGTCTCTGGGCGTCTTTCCTTTTGTTCCGGTCCGTCCTGCCAACGTCAGAAGTCCCGTACCGGCGTCCACCGCATACACTGCGATGCTGTCGTGCCCCCGGTTGGAGGCACAGAGGTAACGCCCGTCTTCTGATAAATGAACAGCGGCACATGTGTTATTCTCCATAGATTCCGGCAGCGTGGAAACTCTCTGCAGAATTCGATTTTCCTCTGCGCCGCATTCCATCACAAAGAGTTCCGAGCTCAGTTCGCTCACCACATACATAAGCTCCCTTCTTTCCCGATTTAAGACAAAATGTCTCGGCCCCGTACCTTCCGGAAATATCATATCGTGTTTTTCGTCCGGAACCAGTTTTCCGTTCTCTTCATCAATCCGGTAATAGCGGATTCTGTCAATTCCTAAGTCTGCACACCAGAGTCCTGCTTCATCCGCTGAATATCCAACGTAATGTACATGCGGCCCTTCCTGCCTCTCTTCATTCGGCCCGTGACCGTAATGCTGTTTCAAATCACAAAGTTCTCCGACAGAGCCGTCTGCATTTAACCGGAACATGGATACGCTGCCGCTCAGATAGTTGGCTGCATACAGAAACCCTCTCTTCTCATCGGGAAGCAGATGGCACGGCAGAGTTCCAGCGGTTCCCTGCGTATTGAGAAGCGTCAGGGAGCCTTCGTCGATCCGGAACGCTGCCACGCCTCCGCCCTCCCTTCCTTCATAAGCCATATCCTCCATAACGGAATATAAAAACTTTCCATCGGCGGAAACCGCCAGATACGATGGATTCGACACTCCGGCGGCGGCAAAGACTTCTGTGAGCTGCGGCTCTCTGCCTTCTCTCCGCGTCAGCCTGTATCCGTGGATTCCAGCTTCCTCAGCCGGTCCATAGCATCCTGCGTATACGAAATAATTCTGCTTCATGATCGTTATCCTTTCCCTGTATGGTAATTTACTCTTTTCACCCCGATAAAAAGAAGCTGCGCACCGCCGATTTTACACAGCCGGTGCAGCAGCTCCCTTTCAAAATCTTTTAAGCATGCTCCTTACAGAATCCGGAACAGCCGCCTGCTTACGAAACTCTCACTACTCTTTCGCAGTCTTCATTGTCTGAATCAGAACGCTCCTTCCGTGACCCTTGGTGATACGTCCTTTGAGGAACATACATATGCCTCATGCGTCACCCTTGCCGCCGTGCTGTCAGGAACCGGAGCAACAAATCTGTTCTCAAACGATTCATTCCTTTGAATGGTCAGCTCATTCGAAACTCTCTGCAGAAGATACATACCTAAAACGTCCATGGTTACCACCTTTCTCTTGTTTTATGATTATGGAAATATAGCATGCATTGGGGATTTTCATCCCTTCTTCTACTATTATTATATCATAAAATAGGCTAATAGCAACCACTGTAAGCTTAATTTTTTATAAACACTTTTCAGAATACTCTTTATTTTTCTGTCAATTCATACAACTGTTTCAACAGTTCCTCTGCCTGCTCCATCATGCCGGCAGTGGTCTGGTTTTTCCGCCTGTCGATGAACGTAAAATACGGTTCTTCTGCCATATGGAACTTCAAATCCCCTCGGTACTGATCCACCATAGCCGGTATACCGGCCACACTCAGCTTCGCTTTTTGATACATGGTAAGGCGAATCTCCTGGCTGTTGATATTTACCTCGGTGACATAAGCACTGTGAGCCAGCGCCTTGATCCCAGCCACACGCAGAAGATTTTCCACCGGTTTTGGAATATCCCCGAAACGGTCCATCAGCTCATCCTGCATATCCATGTATTCATCTTCATTCTCAATACTGGAAATCCTCTTATAGATATCCAGCTTCTGATATTCATTCTTAATATAGGAAGTGGGAATATAGGCGTCGATGTCGCAGTCCACTACCGTTTCATACGTATCCTCTTCCCTGCGCTGGCCCTTTAACTCTAATACCGCCTGATTCAACAGCTTACAATAAAGATCATAACCGACCGCTTCCATGTGGCCATGCTGTTCCGCTCCCAGAACGTTGCCTGCCCCGCGGATCTCCAGATCCCGCATGGCAATCTTGATGCCGGACCCCAGCTCCGTAAATTCCCGAATAGCCTGAAGACGCTTCTCCGCCTCTTCCCGAAGCATCTTGTCGCGTTTATACATGAGAAACGCATAGGAGGTACGGCTCGACCGGCCCACGCGTCCTCTTAACTGGTACAGCTGCGAAAGCCCCATACGGTCCGCATCCTGTATAATCATGGTATTGGCATTGGGAATATCGAGCCCCGTCTCAATAATGGTGGTACAAACCAGCACATCGATCTCTCCGTTCACGAAATCAAACATGATGCGTTCCAGTTCATGCTCATGCATCTGTCCATGGGCAAAGGTGACTGTGGCTTCCGGTACGAGACTGGCAATGTGGCCTGCCACCTCGTCGATGTTGCTGACACGGTTATATACATAATATACCTGTCCGCCACGGGAAAGCTCCCGGTTAATGGCCTCCCGTACCATCTCGTCATTATACTCCATCACGTACGTCTGGATCGGCATACGGTCCACCGGCGGTTCCTCCAGAACGCTCATATCACGAATTCCCACCAGACTCATGTGCAGTGTCCTGGGAATCGGAGTCGCCGTCAACGTGAGAACATCTATATTTTCCTTCAGCTTCTTGATCTTCTCTTTATGTGCCACACCGAACCGCTGTTCCTCATCGATAATCAGAAGCCCTAAATCTTTAAACTGGACATCCTTTGACAGCACACGGTGGGTACCGATCACAATATCCACAAGTCCGCGTTTCAAATCCTCAAGCGTCTTTTTCACCTGAGACGGTGTACGGAACCTGGACATTAGATCCACACGCACCGGAAAATCCTTCATGCGCTGGACGAAGGTGTTGTAATGCTGCTGCGCCAGAATGGTAGTCGGAACCAGATACACCACCTGCTTTTCATCCTGAACCGCTTTGAAGGCGGCGCGCAGGGCGATCTCTGTCTTTCCATAGCCCACGTCACCGCAGATCAGACGATCCATGATCTTCCGGCTTTCCATATCACTCTTGGTGGAATCGATGGCATCCAGCTGGTCCTCCGTCTCCTCATAGGGAAACATCTCTTCAAACTCCTTCTGCCATACGGTATCCGGTCCGTACTGAAAGCCCTGCGTATCCTGTCTGGCCGCGTAAAGCTGTACTAAATCTTTCGCAATCTCTCTTACAGCGCCCTTTACCCGGGTTTTGGTCTTATTCCATTGATCTCCTCCCAGGCGGTTTAATTTGGGCTTCTTCGCCTCGGCACCAGCATACTTCTGAATTCCGTCCAGACGGGTAGCAGGCAGATAGAGATTGCCTCCGTCTCCGTATTCCACCTTTAAGTAATCTTTTATCACCCCGTCCTGTTCGATTTTCTCAATTCCGCGGTATATACCGAGGCCATGGTCCTCATGAACCACATAGTCTCCCACTGCCAGGTCGGAAAAGCTCTGAATCTTCGTTCCCTCGTAAGTGGTTTTCTTCCTCTTCCGTTTCTTTTTCTCCACACCGAACATGTCGCCTTCCGTGATCACGATAAACTTAATCATCGGATACTCGAAACCACGGTGCAGGTTTCCGTAGGTCACCAGAATCTCGCCCGGCTTCACCTCCACCTCTTCCCGGCTCTCATCCGGGCACCAGGCCCACAGGCTGTACTCCCGCAAATCGCTGGCAAGACGGCTGGATCTGGTTCTGGAAGCGGAGAGAAGAATGACACGGTATCCCTCCCGTTTCCATCTGGTTAAATCCTTTATTAGAAGCTCAAATCCATTCTGGTAGGAGTTTACATTTTTCACGGAAAGGCTGTACCGTTCCTTTACCGTAAAGCCGGAAAGTTTCTGCTCCAGTCCGGTTAAATACGCAGTCCGGTCTCTCTGAGCCTTCGCCAGCATTTCCTTCGCGGGATAGAGAAGTCCCGTTTGTCCGGGAAGCAGATAGCCGTGTTCGAGGCGGGATATCATACTCTCCCGAAACTCTTCCTCCACCGTGGCCCCCTTTTCCTTCAGCCGCTCCGGCTCATCTAAGTAGATAACCGTGTTATCTTCCGGAAAATAATCAAGAAACGACACGCTGTCCCTGCAGAAATAGTGGATATATCCGTCCAGTCCATGCTGCTTCCAGCCTTCCCTTAAGCCGTCCAACAGTTCCGAGACAATAGAATGGATCCGGGCCGCTTCCTCGGTTTTCAACTGGTTCCTTAGCTCTTTCTCGTATTTCTTAGCCTCTTTTTCAATGGCTTCCCGTCCGTCTGTGATCTGCTGCTTCGTCAGCACCATCTCCGTTGCCGGGTAGACCAGGACCCGTTCCAGTTCTTCAATGGAACGCTGGCTCTCGATATCAAAGGTACGAATGGAGTCCACTTCGTCGTCCCAAAGCTCGATGCGGACAGGCAGCTCCTCTGTCAGCGGAAAGACATCGATAATTCCGCCGCGGATCGAGAACTGGCCCATGCCATCTACCTGGGCCACGCGCTCGTATCCCAGTTCCACCAGTTTTTCCTTCCACTCTGCGATATCTAAGGTCTGTCCGCTCTCCACCTCGAGAATCTGTTTCTGTAAAAAAGACAGCGGAAGCAAATGATCCATCAATCCGTCAAAGGTAGTGACGACCACGCCGGACTTCTCCTCCATCAGCCGGCGGAACACAGCCATACGCTGTTTGGTCAAAAGATTACCGTGAATATCCGCATTAAAGAACAGTAAGTCCCTGGCCGGATACAGGGAGACTCCCGGTTCGAAATTGCGGAAGTCCTCGTAGATCTCCCTGGCTCTGGTATCATCATACGTAACCACCAGCTTCCAGGGCACCTCCTTCGCCGCCTCGTACATTAGGTGAACTTTCTGGGAATCCATACAGCCGCTTATTAAAACCGGCCCTTTTTTCCGGTTTAAATCACGGTCTAAGTCTTCAAATTCCTTCAGCTCTCTTAATGGACTTTCAAACACATCGCTCATGAATTCTCCTTATGCTTTCTGTTATAATGGTTCATCGCCGCATCGGCCCCCTCCTCGATCATCATGCAGGCCGCATCGGCTGCGTCCCGGTATGCCTCTTCCATGACAGCCTGCTGCTCTTTCGGAAATCTCCCCAGCACATAATCCGCTAAGTCCATGCCGCGCGGTTTTTCACCAACTCCGATGCGGATTCTTGGAAATTCCTGGGTTCCCAGATGGCTGATGATATTTTTTAAACCATTATGGCCGCCTGCGCTTCCTTTTAAACGGATGCGCAGCTGCCCTTCAGAAAGATTAATATCATCACAGAGAATAATAATGTTCTCCGGTTCTATTTTATAAAAATCCGCTATTTCCCGAATACTTTCCCCACTTAAGTTCATATACGTCTGCGGCTTTGCCAGAATCACTTTCTGGCCGCCAATATAACCTTTACCGTACAGCGCTTTATGCTTCTTCTCCGTCACCGTCGTTCCGGCCTTGTCCGCCAGAATATCGATGGCTTCAAAGCCTACATTATGTCTCGTCTTTTCATATTCCCTTGTTGGGTTTCCCAGTCCTGCGATCAGATACATATATTTCGCTCCTTATTATGTTCTATATTAATACATCTCCAAGTTCATACCAATTATTTCCGTGAATAATGCCGCACGAAAATTTTTTGTTCATAATCATGTCAAACCCTCTGCGCCTATAGCGGAGTATTTGACTTCAGAACGCCCGAAAAGCGCTAGATTTCCTGATAGGGGGCATCTAACGCTGGCTGGTTTACTCATTTTAACAGTTTGGAACCTTAATGTAAAGGGGGACGAGAGATTTATCATGATGGTTTTAAAAAGTACTTGAAAAATGGGTAAAATTCGATTATAATAGACTTAAAGAAAGCACCCACTCCAAAAGTGGATGCTCCAGGGGTTGTTAAATGTCCTTACGGACACCGCCCATCCTGTTGGCAGACAGGATGGGCATTTTATTTGCGCTTATTTCTCTTATCGAGAAAGGCGATTACCGCTACAAGCAGGCTTCCAAAGGACATCAATAGTGCTAATATCCCTGTAAAGATCGATATAATCTCATATGCTGTCATAGACGATACCTCCTTTCCTATGTATTCCCCAAAGGGGGTTACCAGTTCTGGAGGCGGCCACTCCTGTCATGAGTGCTTTCCTGTTGTTTATTTTACCACAATCAGATGTATTTTTCAATTGTTTTGAAATCACTTCATAACTGCTTATTACCGTTTACCAAATTTCTCCCGCCGCACCTTGCGGTGCCCCGTTCAATATGGTAAAATGCAAGTGTCACTGAATCACACCTTATATAGGTTCAAAATAGGTTGAACGTTTCTACCAACTACCGGAATAGTTGACTATAAGGCTGGTTGGTATTTTTATGGGAAAAGGAGTGTTGTTCATGAGTTCAAATTCAAGTAACTATGATGTGATCATCATCGGGGCGGGGCCTTCCGGTATTTTCTGTGCCTATGAACTGATTCAGCAAAAGCCGGATTTAAAGATCCTGATGGTCGAAAAGGGGCGCAGAATCGAAAACAGGACATGTCCGAAACGGACGACCAAGACCTGTGTCGGATGCAAACCGTGTTCCATTACCACCGGCTTTGCCGGAGCGGGAGCATTTTCCGACGGCAAGCTGTCACTTTCCCCGGATGTTGGGGGGAATCTCCCGGAGATTCTGGGATATGATAAGACGGTAGAGCTCTTAAAGGAGTCTGATAATATCTATCTGAAATTCGGCGCCGACACGAATGTATACGGCATTGACAAGCAGAAAGAGATTCAGGAAATCCGGAGAAAGGCGATTAACGCCAACTTAAAACTGATTGAATGTCCGATCCGCCATCTCGGCACAGAGGAAGGCTACAAGATCTATACGCGCCTTCAGGAGCATTTACTGGCTCAGGGCATAGAGATGGAATTCAACACCATGGTAAAAGACATTATTATAGAGGACAATGAGGCAAAGGCCATCGTTACCGACAAAGGCGAAACGTATTACGCGCCGGAGATTGTATCCGCCATCGGCCGTGAAGGCTCTGACTGGTTCAGCCACATCTGTGACGCCCACGGCATCGAAACCCGCGTCGGAACAGTGGATATCGGGGTCCGTGTAGAAGTCCGCGACGAGATCATGGAATTCTTAAACAAGAACCTCTATGAGGCAAAGCTGGTTTACTACACCCCGACCTTTGACGACAAGGTGCGTACCTTCTGTACCAACCCTTCCGGCGAGGTCGCTACAGAGTATTACGAAAATGGTCTGGCTGTCGTCAACGGTCACGCCTATAAGTCCAAGGAATATAAGACTAACAATACGAATTTCGCAATCCTTGTCTCCAAAAACTTCACGAAACCATTTAAGACACCGATCGAATACGGCAAACACATTGCCCAGCTCAGCAACATGCTCTGCGACGGCAAGATTCTGGTTCAGACCTTTGGTGATTTCCAGCGCGGCAGACGTACCACGGAAGAGCGTCTCTGCCGCAATAACTTAATCCCAACCTTAAAAGACGCGGTTCCCGGCGATTTATCTCTGGTATTCCCGCACCGCATCATGGTCGATATCAAGGAAATGCTGCTGGCTCTGGACAAGGTTACTCCAGGTATTGCCAGCGACGAGACGCTGCTTTACGGTGTGGAAGTGAAATTCTACTCCAACAAGGTTGTGGTTAACTCTGATTTTGAGACCAGCGTTACAGGTCTTCGTGCCATTGGCGACGGTGCCTCTGTGACTCGCGGACTTCAGCAGGCGTCCGCCAACGGAATCAGCGTGGCGAGAAGTATTCTTAAAAAATTAGAGAGTCAGAAAAAGGAATAGAACAGAAAAAGCGCGGAAACGCCGGCCAGAATTGCTGTCGGCTTTTCCACGCTTTTTTAATTTAATTATTTACATTTAAACCGAAGGGTCTCCCCATGCACCGATTCACATTTTATTCAAACAAAACATACTCATAATCACAGTATCCCGCTGATTCTTCATTTTCACGCGAGCAGGACCACAGACAGAGCTTGGCTCCCGTCCAGGTAGCCCGGCAAAGTGTAAATACCGGCTCCAGTTTCTGAAAAACAGTTCCGTCGGCAGACCAGGTAAAACGGTATGTCTTATCCCCGGAAACAGAGAGCTTTAACCACAGGCAGCTGCCTTCGGCCGGTACCTTAAGGATACACCGTTCTTCTGCTTCTCCCTGAAACATCTTATCCGACACCGTTCCCTCGTAACAGCGAAGCTCCGGTCCCTCTGGCCCCTGGTAAATGCCTGCATACCCATAGGAATGACCGACCATGCCGATACCGCCAAAATCTCCGGTCTTCTCCCCATGAAGTTCCAATTTGACAATCATGGAAAACTCCTTTTGCTGCGGAATCTGTGTCAGCACATTAGGGGCGTACCACAGGAGATTATCTCTGTCCGGGTTTCTGCGGCAGTAGAGCCTCAAATGTCCCGGAGCAGCGGTCAATGAATAGTTTTCCCGATTCGGATTCGCCTGCCACTGCCACTGAAGTCCCAGCTTCTCCGAGGAGAAATCATCCCCACGCACAATCTCATATTCCGGCATGTCCTCCGCAGGCATATTCCATTCTGCTACGGGTTCGCCGATTCCGTCTCCGTCCGTATCCTGCCCCATAAACGGCCAGCCGTCTACAAAGCACACTGGCTGGAGATGAATGATTCTTCCCAGTTCAATGACATCCTGGAAATGGAGAAACCAGTCTCTCCCATCCGTGGAGGTCACCCAGCCCCCCTGGTGAGGGCCATTAACCGGAGAATTTCCCTGGCGCATGACAATCTTATACTCATAGGGTCCATATACCGATTTGGATCTTAAGCAGGACTGCCAGCCGTTTTCCACTCCGCCGGACGGCATCAGAACGTAATAATATCCGTCTTTTTTATACATCTTGGGTCCCTCTGTGGTTGGGGCAATCTGCTCGCCGTCGAATATCAGAACCGGTTCCCCGATGAGCTCCCGGCAGTCCGGGTCGATCTCCACCAGCATCAGACGGTGCTTAATCCCGGCCCTGCTGCCCGCATAGGCAAATATCATATAAGCTTTCCCGTCCTCGTCCCAGAACGGGCACGAATCGATCCAGCCCTTCCGTTCGCACAGCATATTCAGCTGAAATTCTCCGTATGGATCGCTGCTTCTGGCTACCAGAATCCCCTCATCCACCAATGGGATAAATACAAAAAAGGTCCCGTTATGGTACCGGATGGCCGGCGCCCAGGTTCCTGAACCGTGAGAAGGCACCGCATATTTTTCATAAGGGAGCTCCTTCACACAGTAGTTAATCAGTTCCCAGTGCACCAGGTCCTTCGAATGAAGGAGAGGTACCCCAGGCAGATAAGTAAAAGAAGACGCCACCATATAGTAGTCTTCTCCCACCCGAATCACATCGGGATCCGAATAGTCCGCATACAATACCGGGTTTTTGTAAGTCTGCATAAAATCCTCCGTTTCTGCCCTGCCGTTCTTGTTCACAGCCTGCCCCTGCGGCCCGCTCCGGCAGGAGCAGGCTGTGAACAAGATGTTACTACAGGCCATGTATTCTCATAAAGTTCGTTAAATTCTGTGCAATCATGGTATGACCCGCGTCCGAAGGATGCAGTCCGTCTGAAGACAGCCCCCGGAAAGTTCCCATGATCTCTGTTCCCTTCTTATAATACAACCGATCATACTTTTTTTCCAGTACAGATACACACTCTTCTATCTTTTTTCTGAATGCGTCAGACCGTTCGTCTCCCTCAAAATCGTAATGATTGTAATACATGTCGGTCACGATAACGGTCTTTTCCGGATGGGCATGTTTAACAGTATCGATCCACTGATAAGCCCGTTCGTAAAGCTGGCCGTCGGTCCATTCTTCAATCACATTCACTCCCAGCTCAAACACGGCGGCATCCCAGTCTGTCAGGCCTGCAATATATTCTGCCATCGCACAGTCCATAAATGCGCTGCCGGCACTTCCCAGATTGATGAAATCGTATCCCAGCTCCCACGCCGTCTGAAACGCATATGTCCTCGATGGAACGGAAGCGTTGCCGCCGTGGGTGATGGATGAACCGTAAAACAGCAGGCGCTTTTCCGGCATTTCCTCCGTCTTGGGCAGCCGGATCGCCCCCCGGATCTCCCGGATACAGCAGCCCCAGTCGTAGGGAAGCAGGACTCTCGTCACCTGGGGAGCAAATCCGCCCGGGTTACGCGGGAAACGGCAGATATGGCTCCAGTCCTGTCTGCGAATGGTGATCTCCGTCACATTCACGTCTATAACCTCCGGGCTGATCTCACAGCTCCCCTGGTAATCTCCCGAAAAGACCTCCAGGATTCCCCTGGACTTAATCTGCCCGCTTACCGGCAGTCTTCTGAGAACAATGGTAACCGCATCCTCTTCCATTACAAAACGCAGCTCACTGTTGCTTACAAACAGCATGTTGCTCTGTGCTTTTGGATTCAGCTGGCGCCTGACGGCCTCCGGAATGCGGCCGATGATATAATCCCCATATGTATCGTCCTGTTCGAGACTCTCCACATGGTACAGCAATCCCCGATCAAATTCCATGGCTGTCTCCTATCCTTTCATACCAGTGGTTGCAATCCCTTCCACAAAATACTTCTGCGCCGCAAAAAACAGCAGAATCAGCGGAAGAATGGATACCAGCGCCATCGACATCACCTGGTTCCACTGAATGTTGGAGGTGACATCGATGCTGACCCGGAGTGCCAGAGACAACGGAAACTTGGAAACCGTATTGATATAAATATTGGTATTGAAGAAATCATTCCACGTCCATAAGAACTGAAACAGTCCTGCGGAAAAGAGAGCCGGCTTCAGCAGCGGAAGCAGAATCTGGATAAAACACTGAAACGGGCCGCAACCGTCGATATAAGCCGATTCGTCCAAATCCCTCGGGAGCCCCCTTAAAAACTGTACCAGCATAAATACGAAGAACGGGTAGCAGCCTGCCGCCGCCGGAGCAAAGAAGGTCATATAGGAGTCCAGCCAGCCCAGCTTGTTAAACAGCGCGTATCTCGGTATGATGATCACCGCATTGGGAAGCATAAGCGTCGCGATCAAAACCATGAACAGAAACTGGTTTCCCGGAAAATCAAACCTGGCGAACCCGTAGGCCACCAGCGAACAGGATGCCAGCGTGAGCAGCGTCGTGGGAACTACCAGGGCAAAGGTATTAATGAAGTACTGGGCATACGTATAGGTCCCTGTGGTCTTCCATCCCTTCACAAAAGCTTCCAGGCTCCAGCCCTGAGGCAGAATGCTTAAGCTGCCGAATATCTCATTGTTGGTCTTAAAACACGCGAAGAACATCCAGATGACCGGAAACAGCATGACGATGCCGAACAGGCCCAGAAACACGTAGGTCAGACCCTTTTTTACTGCTTTATTTTTCATCCCGATTTCCTCCTAGTTATCATAGTAAACCCATTTCCTGGATGTTGCAAACAAGATCAGGGTCATGATCATGATGATGACAAACAGGATCCACGATGTCGCACAGGCGTATCCCATCTTAAAATATTTAAACGCATCCGTATAAAGCTTCATCCCCAGCACGTAGGTCGCCTTGTTGGGACCTCCGTTCGTCACGACAAACGCCGAGGTGAAATTCTGAAGCGCCGTGATCAGCTGCATTATGATGTTAAAGAATGCGATGGACGTGATCATCGGAAGCGTGATCTTAAAAAAGATTCTTACCCTGGAAGCGCCGTCGATCCTGGCCGCCTCGTAAAGCGACTGGGGAACCTGTTTCAGTGCGGACAAGAATAAAACCATGGAAGAGCCGAACTGCCAAATCTCCAGCATACAGATGGTGGTCAGAGCCATCTCCGGCCTGCCCAGCCATTTGACCGGCGCAATATGGATCACGCCCAGAAGACTGTTAATGAAGCCGTCATTCATAAACAGCACCTTCCATAGAATAGCGACCGCCACAGAGCCGCTGAGCAGCGACGGAATATAGTATACGGTCCTGATAAAATTGATCCCCTTCAGTTCCCGGTTTAAGATCATGGCAATGATCAGAGCCAGCACCACCTTGCCGGGGACCGTAATAAACGTATATTTTAAGGTAACGGTTAAAGAATTCCAGAATTCCTTGTCCTTTGTAAACAGCCGCACGTAATTGTCCAGACCTACAAACTCAGGTTTGTGGAAAATGTCGTAGCTGGTAAAGGAATAAAGTAATGAACTCACAAAGGGATACAGCTGAAATACCAGGAAACCAAAAATCCAGATACACACGTAAAGGAATCCAATCCGGTTCCTCTTGGTCCAGCCGCCGTGGTTTGGCCGCGGCTTCACACTCACATTCGCCATAATAGCTTCCTCCTGCCTCTTAAAACGGCCCGGAATCGTTCTCTATCCGGGCCGCACATCTCATTTCAGGGCGTATTCAAACTCTTTCTTAATTCAAACCGCTTAAGTAATCATTGATTAAATCAATGGCATTCTCTGCCGCCTCCTCAGGCGTACTCTGACCATAGGCAACGCTCTCGATCATGTCTTCCTGAATCGCATAGACCTCGGCGCTCGTCGTATAGCCCTTATCACTTTTACCGTTTAACCCTGCCGCCAGATCAACAGCCTCCACTACGGTTGCATTTAACAGACCTTTCTCTGCGCAGAGTGTTCTGGCTGAAGCGGTAGGCGGTACGGATCTTACATCCTTTAAGGTCTCCTGGGCCTGCGGGTCATTATAGAAGTAATCCATGAACTTTACAGCCTCTTCCACATGATCGGAATTCTTGTTCACCGTCATGTACTGAGGTGTGTCTGCAAAGTAGCCGTCGCTTACCCGGTTCTCCGCCATCGGCATCTGGACTACGCTGCATTTCGTTTCCGGAATCGCATCCATTAAAAGGCTGATACTGGAAGACGGTCCATAAGCAAATACAAATTTGCCGTCGATCCATTTTGGATTGGTATGGATCTGTCCTTTAAAGGTTGCACTGTCCTCGGCCGGTTCAAAGACACCGCCGTCGTAGC
Source organism: Hungatella sp. SL.1.14 (assembly GCF_024460495.1). NCBI lineage: Bacteria > Bacillati > Bacillota > Clostridia > Lachnospirales > Lachnospiraceae > Hungatella > Hungatella sp. SL.1.14. The sequence goes on from NZ_JANFYJ010000034.1 coordinate 36,280, forward strand.
AGTCTTTGATGTACTGAAGCACTTCCACCAGCTGCTCCTTCGTAAAGCTGATCTTCTTTTCACTGTCAATAATAAACGATTCACCTGTCATCTGACGTAAATACGGTCTCAATACATACTCACACAGAATCTTGGTATCCACGTTCATATAATAATAGTCCGGATTCTGGGCGTGAAGGGCTTTTCCATCCTCCAGCATGGAATCCCAGGTAATCTGCTTTGTCAAATCCACGCCGTTAGCCTCTGCCGCCGCCGTGTTGGCTACCGTCGCCAGACATGACATACCGGTCGGAAGCGCTAACAGCTTACCGTCGAATGTTCCAAACTGGCTGATAAAGGTCTCATCAAATCCGGACGGATCAAATAAATCCGGATAATCCTTAAAATTCACAAAGAAATCGCCTCTCGAGATAAAGTCCGGGAGAGAGTCCACATTCTGCTGAAGAATATCAGGAGCTGTTCCATTGGCCAGCATGGTGGAAACCTTATCGATATATCCCTGATCGGAGTTCATCTCAGCTTCGATCCTAATCTCCGGATGGAGTTTTTCATACTGATCGATAACGGCCAGAGTCGCCTCATTTCTGGCATCGCCGCCCCACCACATAAACCGCAGGGTAATCTGGTCTCCGGAAGCCTTTTCCGTCGTTTTCTCCGCTGCCTTCTCTGTTGACTGTCCTCCTTCCGGCGCATTTGATGCGGCCGGAGCCGGTTCATTGGTACAGGCCGTCAGTGACGACGCTGCCATCAGTCCTGTCATAAGCAGACAGGTAAGTTTCTTTCCTTTTCTCATATCTGTTACCTCCGTTTATTGTTAACGGTACCGTTAACTGATTAATCCCAGTATAACGAATTTTTTACAAAGAGAGAAGAAACTTCAATTACGGAATCGTATCATTTCTTACAAAGTTGTGGAAAAAGGTATCATTTCTTATGATATTTCTTCATTATCATGGAAGAATGGCTTTGTTGAAAAAATACGGATGCTTTTTCTCCTTTTTTTCTATATAATAACAATCAATAGAAGCAAACAGAAACCATACGTTCAGAGAAAGGGGTCACTTCGTATGTATCAGGTCATCATTGTCGACGATGAAGCCAAGATTCGCAACGGAATCGCCGGGCTGTTCCCGTGGAGCCAGCTGGGCTTTGAGATTGCCGGCTGTTTTTCCAATGGAAAAGCCGCCTACGAATACACACTTGCCAACCATGTGGATCTGGTACTGTCTGATATCCGCATGCCCATCATGGATGGCCTGGAGCTCTCCGAAAAGCTCCTCGAGAAAAGGGACATAAAAATCATCTTCTTCAGCGGCTACCAGGACTTCGAGTATGTCCGCCGGGCGCTGCGCACCGGAGTCGTCGATTACCTGCTGAAACCGGTAAAATACGAGGATCTGGTGGACTGCCTCACCCGCATCCGGGATCGCTTAAACAGCGAAACCCACGCGGCCCCCGCCAGGGAGGAAGAGAATCTGACCTATTACGAAAAAATCATCAGCCTGGTTAAGAATTACCTGGACACCGACTATCAGAATGCCACGCTCGAACAGGCGGCCCGGCTCGTAAATCTAAGCCCCAACTACTTATCGAGAATCATGAAGGAACACTCTGATGTCAATTTTTCCGATTATCTCTTAAAAACCCGCATGGAAAATGCCGCGCGGATGTTAAAGGATATCGGCTGCAAACAGTATGAGATCGCCTATCGGGTGGGCTACGACAATCCCAAAAACTTTTCCAGGGCCTTTCACCAGTATTTTCACATGACGCCTTCGCAGTATCGGAAAAGCAGCGGCGCAGATCATGATTACGGGGGGATATCATGAGAAAACGCAATTTTATCAAACGTTTTTTATACTATACGGGAATCATCACCATTCCCATTATTACGCTGTGCTTTATCTTCATGGCCGTCATCGTATACCGAAAACAGCAGGACATCGAGACTGAGGCCATCAAATCGGCTCAGGCTGTAAGGGATAACTATTCTCTTGTGCTGGACAGCGCCGCGACCCAATACGAGCTTCTGGCCCGAAATCCCAGGATGTCCATCTCCCTGCGCAATTACATATCCCATAAACAGATTGGCTATCTGGATGTGATTCTCACCAACAGCATCCTGTCCAATTTTGCCTCGCTGACCAACCATGCCTCCTACATTGCTTCGGTCTACTACTATCTGGACGGTTACGATTCCCTCCTAACCTCCAATACAGGAGGCCTCACCAGTCTGGCCCAGTACTCCGATTTAAACTGGCTGCCCTCCTATGCCGAATCAGATCAGAATGAATGGATCGAGAAACGGAATATGCACTTATACTCTTATACCAATCCGGTCCCGGTGCTGACCTATTATAAAAAGCTCAGCATGTTCCGTGGCGTCGTCATGGTAAATATCTACGAGGACCAGTTAAAACAGATGCTGGAATCAAATTCCAGCCTGGATCAGTTCTTTATCATCGATTCGGACGGCAATTTTCTTCTTCAGGGAAAAGGGACGGAGGAACCGGATCCGGAATCGAAAGAGGCCCTTATAGAGGCGGTACATGCCGCTTCCGGAACTCCCTTCCAGGACTGGCTCTCACTCGGACGCACCAGATATCTGGTGCGGATCATTCCCGCGGACTGCGGCACCTACATCGCTGCATGCACCAGCCGTTCCAGCTATTACCAGGCATTGTACACGCTTCTTTTACAGCTGTTTATCGTACTGGCAGTCATCATCTGCACCGTAGTGTGGATCGCATACACCATTACCAAAAAGAACTTTCAGCAGATTGATTACTTTGTCACCGTATTTTCCGATGCCGAGCGGGGAACCTATAATAATGAAAAACCGGCGTTTATCAAAGATGAATATGACCTCATCCTGAACAATATCGTACAGCTTTTTATCAACCAGACATTCCTGAAGAACAAGCTGGCCTTAAAGGAGCAGGAACAGAAGCTGGCGGAAATGACGGCCCTCCAGCTGCAGATCAACCCCCATTTTCTGTTTAATACGCTTCAGACCCTGGATTTCAAGGCACTGGAGTATACCCGGATGCCTACAGCCTTAAACAGAATCATCGAGGCCCTGTCGGATATTCTCAAATACTCGCTCCAAAACACAATGTCCATGGTCACGCTGAAAGACGAAATCGAATATCTGAAAAAATACGATCACATCCAGCAGTACCGGTACGAGGACAAATACATCCTCTACTACGACTACGAGGAAGAGCTGGAAAGCACTCCTATTATCCGGCTCATTCTTCAGCCCCTCATTGAAAACAGTCTGTATCACGGAATCAAACCGTTAGACGGTTCCGGTTTTATCAAGTTAAAGATCACGGAACGGGATAACTGGCTGACAGTCACTGTGATAGATACCGGTGTTGGTATGGAAAAAGCGGAAATAACAGCGCTTTACGAAAAAATAAACCATCCCGGAAATGAGAACATCGGACTAGCCAACGTAAACAGCAGGCTGGTCATGCAGTACGGGGAGGAATCCAGACTGAAAATACTGAGCAAGAAGCATATGGGAACCTGTATTTCGTTCCGGATCCCATTTTCACAGTCTTTATAAAATCTTTATATCCGAAATGCAAAACCTTCCTTGTGTTTTTTCTATTTTGCAATATAATAATACTATTACTATTTTTATTTCCACTCAATATTTCTTAAAAGGGAGTTTCGCATGAAGAAAAAAACAAAGCTACTCTTAAACCTTGCTCTGACCCTGTTTTTTGCGGTCATGATCATTGTCAAGGGCCCCAACTTAAATCCGCTGTATTCAGACGGCGCATTTGCCTGGTGTTTTATATTCAGCGCCTACGTCGTCTTAAATTTCCTGATCGGGCTCGGCGGAATCCGTATTACCACGGATCAGGCTTCTCATATGTCCGTCAGTGTGGACAAGAACGTCAAGGGAATTAAAACAGGATTTACGCTGCTCATTATTTTCTGGGTGCTGTATTTTGCAGCTACGGTTATATCCATGCCTCTGTTTAATTATAAGGCCTACCGTGACCAGCTGGGACAGCCGGAAATTTCAGAATTCACCGATACCGTGCAGCCGCTGGCCTTAAACCAGCTTCCGGTCGTGGACAAGGCTCTGGCAAGGGAGCTGGCCGATAAGAAGGTCGGTGAAAACCCCGGACTGGGAAGCCAGGTCGTACTGGGCACACCAGTCATCCAGAAGGTCAATGATAAGCTGGTATGGGTTGTACCGCTGGAGCACTCCGGCTTCTTCAAATGGTTAAAGAATCTGGACGGTTCCGCCGGATACATTATCGTTTCCGCAACCGACGTCAGCGATGTAGATCTGGTGACAGACCACAAGATCAAGTATCAGGAGAATGCCTATCTGCTGGATGACTTAAACCGTCACGTTCGCCTGTTCGAAGGCGGTCTCTTCCGGGGTATGACAGATTACTCCTTCGAGCTGGATGATGACGGTGTTCCGTACTGGGTCATCACTACCTATAAGAACCGCTGGCTGTTCAGCCTGCCCGAAGCAAGCGGAGTGGCGATCGTCAACGCCACCACCGGTGAGACCAACTACTACGATGTCGATAATCTGCCGGAATGGGTCGACCGTGTTCAGCCGGAAGCCTTCATCATGCAGCAGATTCAGAATCAGGGCGCATACGTTCACGGCATTTTCAACTTCTCCAACCAGGATAAGTTCCGTACCAGCCAGGGCAATATCATCGTTTACAACGGTTCTGACTGCTACCTCTTCACAGGACTCACCAGCGTGGGCTCCGACGAATCGGCCATCGGCTTCATCATGGTAGACATGGTGACAAAGGAGCCGAAGATGTACCAGATGAGCGGTGCCACGGAGATGGCGGCCCAGCAGTCTGCCCAGGGTAAGGTTCAGCAGTATGGCTATACCGCCTCCTTCCCGATGATTATCAATCTGGATGGAAAAGCCACGTATTTCATGACATTGAAGGACAGAGCGGGTCTGATCAAGCAGTACGCATTCGTCTCCGTATCCAACTATACAAATGTAGGCACCGGGGAGACCATCGACAGTGCTCTTCGGAATTTCAGGCAGGTAATGGGAAGCAGCAACGACGGCATCATCACTGGTCAGGGTGCGAAGGAAGCGGAAGGAAAGGTCTACCGGATCGCCAGCGAGGCATTGGGTGAGAGTATCACCTACAAGCTGATCCTGAAGGAAAAACCGAACCAGATCTTCACCATTTCCTACGATTTAAGCAATGAACTGGCCCTCACAGAGCCGGGTGACCGTGTAAAGATCAGCTATATGGCAAGCGGTACCGGAATCTGCATCGCCACCGCATTCGACAATCTGGAGTTTAAACAGATATCCGAGGATGAAGAAACGGCTCCGGCTGAACCGCCTGTTCCTTTACCACCATCTTCACCGGGCAGTGAGGTGCCGGATGGAGATGAAGCTGAAGGCGCCAGCGGCATTCAGGACAGCGATGAACCTGCGGTGGCTGAGAGCAGCGAGGCCATGGAATCGGGAAGCAGTGCAGAATAAGATTGTACAGGACAGATTCATTTTAAAATTATAAGGTTAAAAAAAGCTTTGGAATTACTGCCGACAGTAGTTCCAAAGCTTTTTAATTTCCTTGTTTATTCTGTGATTCCCTGCCGCCCAGCCATGTCATTCCCAGAATCAGCACGGCTCCGGCCATCTGTGGGCCGCTCATGGTCTCTCCGAGGATCACGGCAGATAAGATAATCGCCGTCACCGGATCGATATAGCTTAAGACTGCCACTGTCTGCGCAGGCAGCTTCTTCATGGCTGAAAAATAAAGAAGATATCCCACCCCGGTATGCACAATTCCGACAAATACCAGCAGAATCCATGAGACCGCCGGGACCGCCGCAAACACCGCAGAGAACGGCTCAGCCGAAGTCAACAGTGTATAAGGAAGCAGGATGACTGCCGCCACCCCCAGCTGTGCAGCGGTGGTCTCCAGGCCGGTCAGTCCTTTCATAAATTTATTAAGTATCATAACACTGGCATAGAGAACCGCCGCCATCAGGCCGAAGAATATGCCAATCAGGCCATTTTCTCCCTGATCCAGAAAGAGTACATTGGATACCAGTATCATTCCAATGACCGCTCCTGCCGCACAGCAGAGCTTTCGCTTTGTCAGTTTCTCCCCCAACACAACCGGAGACACCAGAATCACAAACACCGGCGCGAAATAATAGCTGAGCGTCGCGCAGGACACCGTCGTATAGCGATATGCCTCAAACAGAAAAATCCAGTTAAACCCGATTGCCGCTCCCGATAAAACCAGCACCAGCCAGTTGCTCTTAACCGCCTTCCAGTTAACCGGCTGTTTCATCAGACTCCCCGCCGTTACCAGAAAGAAGCAGCCAATCACTCCCCGCACCAGTGCGATCACACTGGAGGGGAGCGCGATTCCCCGTACAAACAGCCCGATGCTTCCAAACATCAGCATGGCCGCGATCACATTTATCTTTGCTTTCATACTTTAACCCATTCCTTTGTTAAACTACGATTAACTTTAGTTGTTTTTCCTGGGAATGTCAACCTCTTTTCTTACAGAAAACAGGCGCCACTCCAAATATCCGGCAGTGGCGCCTGTTCTCAACTCTTACTTTTGTCTTTGCAGCCCGCTTAAATCAGTTTCAGCTTCTTCATGGCATACTCGATTCCGTCATCCTCCACATTCTTTGTAAAGAACGTGGCATACGGTTCCAGTTCCACATCATGGTGTCCCATAAGAATACAGTTCTTCGCATGTTCGAACATAGGAAGATCATTGGTGCTGTCACCGAACACATAAGCATCCTCCAGCGCCATGCCGTACTTCTCAAGAACCACATCGATAGCAGTCGCCTTGGAATAATCCGCCGGAACACATTCATAGAATCCGTCTCCGCGGTCAATGATGTTGTATTCCAGTCCCAGAGCCCTTGAAAATCCGGCCAGATCGCTCTGCTCATCTGCAAACACACAGAACTTATCAAAATCAAAGCAGTCGTCTTCCCAGGTATAAGGGGCCCCATGGCCGTCTCTCTCGATATTCTCCCGAATCTGCTCCAGCTGGGTAAATCTGGTTCTTTCTTTTCTGAAATAGCAGTGCTCCGTGCCTTCCAGAATTCCTCCCAGATTGTATTTTATAATATCTTTCTTAATCTGAAGACCGCGTTCATGAGGAATGGTAAAGGAGAACAGCACTTCATCTCCCACGATCACCCTCGTGCCGCATCCGCAGCAATAGCCGTCCACTTCAACCAGGTCCCTGATCGGGCCGATCAGGCTGTATGTACGGCCGGAATTGATAAATACCAGATGTCCGGCCGCCCGTGCTCCCGCAACAGCCTTTCTGGCACTCTCCGGTACATTCCGGTTCACTTCCGAGAGAAGCGTACCATCTATATCAAAAAATAATGCCTTTCTGTTACTTGTCATTCATCACCCCGAAAACGGATACTGCCCGTTTTTTCATCCATGCTTTCTACGATTGCAAGGGATTCGACACGGATTCCATCTGCGCGCAGACGGTCTCCTCCAGGCTGAAACCCTTTCTCGATCACAATCCCGGCACCGATCAATTCTGCTCCCGAATCCTTCACCACGGCTGCCAGGCCCTCTAAAGCCTTGCCGTTAGCCAGGAAATCATCGATCAGCAGCACCTTGTCTCCGGCACCTAAAAACTCTTTGGCAACCATGATATCATAGACTTTTCCATGTGTAAAAGATTCCACCTTGGTGGTGTAGACATCTCCGGCGATATTCTTCGTCTTGGACTTCTTCGCAAAAACTACCGGAACATCGAAATACTGGGCAACAATACATGCGATGCCGATTCCGGATGCCTCAATTGTAAGGATCTTATTGATGTCAGCATCAGAAAAGCGTCTTTTAAACTCCTTTCCGATCTCTTCGAACAGCTTAATATCCATCTGATGGTTTAAAAAGCTGTCTACCTTCAATACATCGCCGGATTTAATCTTTCCGTCTTTCCGTATCCTGTCCTTTAAAAGCTGCATAAAGGTTCCCCCTACTCGTAAAATTATTTTATTTGATTACTGCATTATCAACTAAAAATTTCATGGTCTTGGTAGAAATCAGATAATCGTCCACATTGTAAGCTCCGGCTGACTCAATCATCTGATCCTTACTCTCGTATCCCATCTCAGCGGCAAGATTATCACGGTCTTCATCCGATACGGTAATGCCTTCCTTATCCGCAATCGCATGGAATACCAGTCTCTGCTCAACCGCAGATTTTGCGATATTCTTCACGTAGTTTTCTTTAAAGGTCTCCTCATCCACACCGTAAAATGCAGATGTAAATGTATTTAAATCAATCCCATACATTGCGGCCTGATTCGTATAATTAAGCAGATAGTTATTGAAGTTCGCATCAACAGCTTCCTGTGTCGTCTCAATCTGGCTGTTTTCAACGACTGCTTTCAGAATATCATTCTCAACAGCGGCCTGCGCCTGTCCTTCCTTCTGCTCCAGAATGGTCTGCTTTTTGCTCTCCTTGTATTCATCAACCGTCTTGAAATCAGATACTTCCTGAACGAACGCGTCGTCTAATTCCGGCATGTTCTTTTCCTGTACGTTGTTGACGGTTACCTTAAATTCCACTGCCTGACCGGCTAAGTCAGCATTGCCGTAGTTTTCCGGGAAGGTTAAGTCGAGCGTTACTTCATCGCCCTTCTTCGCACCGATCAGTCCGCTCTCAAAACCGTCGATAAACTGGCCGGAGCCAATCACAAGATCCTGTCCCTGTGCAGTACCGCCGTCAAATGCCACGCCGTCCTTCGTTCCAACGTAATCGATATTTACCTTATCCGTATCCTGAACGGCACGGTCTACATCGTCGTAGGTGGTCTTGCTCTCACGCTCTGATAAGATTGCCGCGTCTACTTCTTCATCAGATACTTCCACCGGTGTCTTGGTCACTTCAATGCCCTTATATTCGCCGAGTGTCACGGTACCGTTATCAATTCCGGATAAATCCATCATCTCCAGCTGTTCAGATGCTTCCGTCTCTGAACCTGCCTCTGCAGTAGTCTCCGTGGTAGTTTCCGCAGGTGTCGTCTCTTCTGCCGCCTTCTTGGAGCAGCCAGTCACAACTGCCGCCATAATCAGTCCGCAGGCAGCAACTTTTAAAAATTTTCTCATAATACGTTCCTTTTCCTTTAATCAAAATAATAAAAATATAAAATGCTTCCTGACAGTTATACCATATCGGAGCATGTAAAAAAAGCTTTTTACCGAAATTAACAAAAATTTCAGAATAGGCGGTTACTGTTCGCAGAGTTTTAGGAAGCCCGGTAAAATGCCAGAAAGGCCTTGTATGTATTGTATACATCCAGCTTGGAGGCCAGTTCAAACGGAGAATGCATGGAAAGAATCGGCACTCCCAAATCAACTACATCTACATTCATATGAGCCACATACTGGGCGATCGTTCCGCCGCCGCCCACATCGACCGCGCCAAGCTCGCCGATCTGCCAGTACACGCCTTCCTGATCCATCATGGCGATAACCTTTGCCATCACTTCAGCGCTGGCATCATTGGAAGAAGACTTTCCGCGGCTTCCTGTATACTTCGTCAGTACACAGCCCTTATTTAAGAAGCAGGAATTCCGCTCCTCATAGACTTCCGGGAACGTCGGATCATAAGCTGCATTTACATCGGAGGATAAACAGATGGAATTCTTCAGCGCGCGCTTCACATCCGCTCCCTGCGTCTCTGCCAGTTCCTCCACATAATGAAGCACATAATCGGAATTCAGTCCGGTATTTCCCACGGAACCGATCTCTTCCTTGTCTGTCAGAATCGTCACCGTCGTATAAACCGGATTCTTCGTTTCCACTTCCGCCATAAGCGCCGTATAGGCACACACCCTGTCATCCTGTCCATAAGCGCCGATCATGCTGCGGTCCAGACCTACGTCGCTGGCCTTATGAGCCGGAACCAGCTCGATCTCTGCACGGAAGAAATCAGCCTCGGTAATTCCATAGCGCTCATTTAACAGCTGAAGCGCCAGGAGCTTAACCGGCTCCTTGATTTTGGCTTCATCAACATAGGGAATGGAACCGATGATTACATTCAGCTCTTCGCCCTTCAGCCCATCCTTTAAGGGGCGCATATTCTGGTCGGCCGCCAGATGAGGGAGTAAATCAGTCACACAGAAGACCGGATCACCTTCCTGCTCGCCGATATTCACTTCTACTATCTCGCCGTTTTTCTTCACGATCACTCCATGCATGGATAACGGAGTGGCTCCCCACTGGTATTTGCGGATTCCGCCATAATAGTGAGTCTTAAAATACGCCAGATCCTTCTTTTCATAAACAGGATTCGGCTTCAAATCGAGACGCGGGGAATCGATATGCGCTCCATTGAAACGAAGCCCCTCTTCCACGGATTTGCTGCCAAAGGTAGTCGCTATCACTGCTTTTTTCCGGTTCACCATGTATACCTTGTCTCCAGCCGCATACTTCTTACCGGCTTCGAAAGGCTCATAACCTGCCGCTTCCAGTATTTTAACGGTTTCCTTTACACATTCCCGCTCTGTTTTTCCCTTATCCAGAAATGCTTTGTAGCCTGCACAGAACATCTCCGCAGCCTCTCTCTGTTCCGGTGCTTCCTTTGCAATATTGGGGAATTCCCAGGTTAATTCTTCTGCTAAAAGTTCTCCTTTAGTCTTTTCCATCGTGTCAATAACCTCCATATTTGTCTATTGTACTATTCGTTTATTAAAGTTCTTCGCTGTCGAGTACCAGGGTAAACGGTCCGTCATTTTCCAGATCAATGATCATGTGTGCACCGAAGCTTCCATGTTCCACCATCTGTACGCGCTCGCGGCACCGTGAAATCACATATTCATACAGTTCCTCCGCCAGCTTCGGGCCTCCAGCCTTTATAAAGCTGGGACGGTTGCCTTTTTTACAGTCGGCATACAGCGTAAACTGGCTTACCACCAGAAGCGCTCCGCCGACATCCGCCAGCGAAAGATTTGTCTTTCCATTCTCATCTTCAAAGATACGCAGTTTGCATATCTTATCCACCATCCGGTCCGCCGTCTGCTCTGTGTCCGTATCCGAAACACCCAGCAGAAGCAGAAATCCTTTTCCGATGGCGCCAATCACTTCCCCATCCACGGACACCGCCGCGCGGGACACTCTCTGCAGTACCACCTTCATGTCGTTCACTCCTGTCTATTGGCAGCAGTTTCCTGAACTGCTGCGTCTATTTTAATACCAGCCGGAGATATTCAAACAGCGTCTCCGTCGCTCTTTCCCGATAGACAATCTCTCTCGCCAGTACCGGGTAATCCGTAATGATGTTGTCAACTCCCAGCATCTTCATCCGCTCCATCTCACTCTTGTTGTTCACGGTCCATGCATGGATCGCTTTTCCTTTTTCATGAGCGGCTTCCACCAGCTTTCCGCTGACAAAGCTGGAGCGGATACTGATAAAATCCACATCATCATCCGAGTAATAATCGCCGTATGCGGCAGAAATAATATATCCGGTTCGTATATCCGGATCCAATTCCTTCACCCTGGACAGATAGGAGAGGCGCGTGGACGTCACCACACACTGTTCCTTCATCTGATGGTCCGTAATTAACTGCACCACTTTATCCGGCAGCGGACTGTCCTTCCCCAGATTTTTAATTTCAATATTCATCTTGATCCGGCCCTTGCAGTAATCCATAACCTCTGTAAGCGTCGGAATCCTCTCCCCTTCAAACTCCCTGGAAAACCATTTGCCCACATCCAGATCCTGCAGATCCTTCAGCGTATAGGAGCCAATCGTCCGGTTCACACCTGCCACCCGCTTCAATGTGGAATCATGGCCCAGAACCACCACGCCGTCGGCCGTCTCCTGCACATCGATCTCCACAAAATCGGCCATATTCTCCACGGCCAGTTCCATCGCCGCCATGGTATTCTCCGGTGCAGATTTAGAGCTGCCACGGTGCGCGGTAATCTGAATCTCCGTCAGGATATCGTCTGTAATGGCGGAACCATTTCTCACAAGGTTGAAGAGAAAGAAGAGGCTGAGCGCTGCCGCCACAGCCACTCCCGCGCCCAGGATCCGTCCGCGGAACGATTTTCTGGAGGGATAGGAAAAATCCCACCGGGGTTCCCGGCTCAGCCGGTTGCTGTATTGGTAATACTGAACGCTGAGCGCCGCAAAATTCCCCAGGGCCAGCCCCATGCTGGCCAGGAAGATAAGCACCAGCTCGATCCTGTCTCCAACCGCCGGCAGTATGGCCAGCGCCAGGCGGTTGTCCGTAAACAGGCTCATACCAACCGCCGCTACCAGGATACAGAAAATATAGATCACATGAAGCAGTAGAATCAGTCCGGCATAATATCCGCCCAGCAAAACCACCGTGTTTGCCAAATGCCCCTTCAGCAGCCTCCGGCTTCGCCTGTATCCATCCCGGAAATTCTTCTGTTCGATCATACAGGCGTGAAAGGTGTACAGCCCCGGTACAACGGCCAGGAGGATGAGCACCACCGCAGCACAGACTGCCAGCCGTCCCGCGTTCTGCCTCATCAGTTCCGACATGACAAAATTCAGCGGCTTAACATGGGTTAAAACCCGGTAGATCAGATACAGGTTGGAGATCCCGTAATCAGCCAGTATCAGGAGCCCCAGCTTCCAGTTTTTCTTCTTAACCTCATCAGACAGCTTCGATAAGCCGCCTAAAAAGATCTCTCCCACACGGAGCTTCCTGAAATACGCCGCCCCCTGAAACAAGGTCAGCAGACAGCCGGTCTCCAGCGCGAGAAAGAGGACACCAACAATCCCTATCAGAAGAATCATGAGGATCGTCCCCGGCTTCAGCAGGAAATAACCGAAATTGCCCGCAGTTAAATAGCTGTATCCGGCCATCTTTAGGGACCACTTTAACCCCTTATTAAGCAGAAAGAGATAAAGCGGCCCGGTGAGCAGGCGGTACAGGACTTCAAAAAGCAATGCATTCTTCTGATTAAATTTAAGAATCTGGCATGTTTCCTTCGTCAACGTCCTCATATACAACCTTCTTCTACAGGGTTATTCGTTCCATTCACTGTCCTGTTAAAAAGCAGCCCGAACGGATGGAATCCGCTCTGGCTGCCCACGTTCTACGGTAATTCTTCCTCTGCCACTTCCTCGTCATCGGGCATCTCCTGATCCTGCATCCGCTGTGCCTCAGCAAGTTCCAGAATAGCCTGATTAAGGGAAAACATCTTTACATCCAGCATATTCACCACGTCTGCACAGGCCTTTAACTCCTGCTGTAAATACGCCGGGGCATTTCCTTCAAATTTGTAATAAATCTTATGTTCCAGACTTGCCCAGAAATCCATGGCAATCGTTCTGATCTGAATCTCAACCTTTGTATCAACAGGCCCGTCAGTCAGATATATGGGAATCGTCACCACCATGTGATAGCTCTTATAGCCATTGGGCTTGGGATTCTTAATGTAATCTTTTACATAGAGCACCGTAACATCGCTCTGTTTCGTAATCATCTCAGCAATCTGATAAATATCTGATGTAAAGGAACAGATAATCCTGATTCCTGCGATATCGCTTAACTTTTCCACCATGTTGTCGATCGTCACTTCAAAACCGTAGCGCTTCAGCTTCTTAACGATGCTGTCCGGCGTCTTAAGACGGGACTTGATGTGTTCAATCGGATTGTAATTGTAGATGTGCACAAACTCATTATTGAGTATCTCAATCTTCGTATTGATTTCTTTTAATGCCGAGTCATACAAAAACATCACAGATTTCCACTGGTCAACCTGGTTAAATGAATTGGGAATATTCATCTTCATTCCTCCCTTCCTCACCACGTGTCCGCATTCTAGTCAGTCCGGGCAGAGCCGCGTCAAAACGCCTCTGCCCGTTAGAATTAGTATACCATAGAAACCCGGCATTTTATATTCTTTTTCCTGACTTTCTAAAATTTTAATCCTTTTAACAGTGCGCCCAGGCCTGTAGTCACTTCTCCGTCGCCCTTGTAATCAAATCCTTCCAGGTCGATTTCCTCATCCGGTTCAAGAGCCTTCATGCTTAAGCTGATCTTATTGTCCTTGATGGAGATAATCTTTACTTTTACAGTCTGGCCTTCCTTTAAGACAGCTCCCGGATGCTTGATTCTCTGATTGCTGATCTGTGAAATGTGCAGAAGTCCGGATAAGCCATTTTCCAGATTGATAAACGCGCCATACTCTTTTAACGTATCTACGGTTCCATCCATAACGGCGCCCACTTCGCACCTGGCAATCTTCTTATTCTTTTCTTCCTGAAGCTTTGCACGCGCAGGTTCTTTACCGGAAAGCACCAGTTTCTTCGCTTCCGCATCGGCGGTAATGACAGTGGCTTCTATCGTCTTTCCATTATATTCCTCTAAGTTCTCAACATATTCCGCCGCAAGCTTGGAAGCCGGAATAAATGCTCTGACGCCCTCGAGATAGGCAACCGCTCCGCCTTTGACGATCTCGGCGATCTTAACGTTTACAATGGTGCGGTCAGCCATCATCGCGGCAAACTTATCCCATAACCGATTCTCATTGGCCTCCTTCATGGAAAGCTCGATATTGCCCTCCCCGTCGTCGGTGCTGATGACTGTGGCTGTAATCTCATCGCCGGGATGGATCTCCGCCTGAAGCTGGAAATCAGGATCACCGTTGATGTTCTCTTTGTTGATGACTCCGCCTGCGTAGTACTTTAAATCAACAAGAACCTGATCTTCTGTCACTCCTGCTACCGTTCCGGTCAGGATATCGCCTTCCTTAACGCGTTTGAAGGAAGCTTCCAGTTCTTTGGCATAGTCTTCCATAGTCTCAACGCGGGCTTCCGGCTGGGGAGCCGGGGTCTCCGTCTCCGGGGCTGCCGCCTCCTCTGATGCGGTCTCTGCAGTGTCCACTACTGCGTCTGCTGTTTCAGTCACTGCATCCGCTGCTGCAGCCTGCTCCAAAATTTCATTTCTTTCTTCACTCATGTTTCTCTCCTCCAGTGTGTTAGATTATATGTAAATTTAATGATTTTCTTTTACAGTATACCATAAACAGGGGATTCGTGGAAGCCCTGCCTTTACTGCAAATTTCTTAAATATTGGTTAAATATCCGGCAATTGCAAAAACAGGCATTTTTCGGACTGAAAAACCCGGGAACCATATTTCTTCCCGGGCATTTTATCTTGATCAGCGGAGCTTAAAACAGGCCGTTTTTTGATCAGGCACGTACTGTACGTTTTCTTAAAAACCATCTCTGAGGATCACGAATCTGTATCTGATAACAGAGCCATAATGGTATACATGCCGCGATCCAGGCCAGCGGACTCGCCATACAAATCGCCATATATCCCCATTTTCCAGTCAGTGTAAAGGCGATGATTGTTCTCACCACCATCTCAGCCACACCACACAGCATTGGCAGAATTCCATTGCCAAGCCCCTGAAGGACATTGCGGTATAAAAACAGGAACGCCAAAAATACGAAATACCATGAAATCGTATGCAGATAAGTTGTCGCATACGCCAGCACCTCCTCAGATGGGTTGGATATAAACCAGCGGACAATGCTTTCGCCGCACACGGCCGAGACAAACACTGCAACACCTACCGCTCCCAGTACAATTATGTAGGACTGGCGTACCCCTTCTTTCACCCGGTCAAACCGCCCGGCTCCCATATTTTGTCCGCAATACGTCGCCATCGCCGCCCCCAGCGTAATCATGATCTGTGTAGACAGGTTCTCCACCTTAGACGCTGCTGTATAGGAAGCCACCACGGTGGAGCCGAAATCATTGATTGCACTCTGCAATATCATAACGCCAACAGCAGTAATGGAAAATTGAAGCGCCATGGGAAGGCCAACACTGAACATCTGAACTACCGTGTACCACCGGCATCGGAAATCTGATTTTTCCAGTCTCAGCATCGGAAACTTTTTAAACATATAAATCAGGCACAGCACTGCTGAAACTCCCTGAGCGATTACCGTAGCCAGCCCGGCACCGGTCACCCCCATATGGAAGGTAATAACAAACAGCAGATCCAGCACTACATTTAAAAGAGAAGACACGATCAGGAAATAGAGCGGTGTCCTGCTGTCCCCCACGCCTCTGAGTATGCAGGAAAGCACATTATAATAAAGCGTTGCGCCTAGACCGCCGTAAATTATCATTAAATAAGAAGAAGCACCATCCATAATATTTTCAGGCGTTCTCATGAGGTGCAGAAGCGGCTCCGTTGTCACCATGGTCACTCCGGTTAAAACCACCATTACCACAGCGCTGAGCATCAGTGCCACAGCGACGTAGTTTCGCAGACGCTTTTTATCTCCTGCTCCAAAGGCCTGGGATATCATAACCCCAAAACCGCTGGCAATTCCGTTGCAGAAACCGATGACAAGAAATACCATGGAGCCGGTCGCACCCACGGCTGCCAGCGCTTCCTCTCCGATAAACTGCCCTACTATAATGGAATCCACCATATTATAAAACTGCTGAAAAATATTACCGATCAGCAGAGGAATGGAAAAAGCCAGAATCAGCTTCAGCGGCTTTCCCTGTGTCATATCCTTTGTCATTTTTCTATACTCCTCATCTCACAATTCAACTACTAAAATCAACTATATAATCTATCACATCTGTTCTGTGATTACCAGTGATTTCTTCAGAAATGGGGGAATAACCAAAAATAAAAAGCGTCCGCCCGGCAGACTGTACATTCTGCCGGGCGGACGCCACTTTACTGCTTATTCATCTGTTTCTTAATTACTTGTTTTCTTCCTTTTTCTTATTATTCAGCATTGAGAATGCCGCCAACAAGAATCCGGAAAGAATTGCTGCTAATCCTGCCTGTGCACCTGCGCGGTCGCCAGTCTTTGGAAGACCTGCCAACGGCACATTGCCATCGTCAATCAGGATTAAGTTGTCTGTCGGACTGCCATCAACCGGTGCATTGGCTAACGGAACTGCGTCCGGATCGATGGTTACGGTAGGACCATTGTTGTCCCCAGGACCTCCTGGCTGGTATGGTTTGTTTTCATTCGGGGTGCTGCCACCGCCGTTACCACCCGGGTTGCCGCCGCTATTGCCACCCACTGATGTCACGGTTAATACGCCATCAATATAGGTTATTGCATAGTTTGCAGTAACATCCGTATTACCGGATTTAATCATTGCATTGCTTGCAACATTGGCACTGGTTCCTGTCGATCTCTGAGCTCCTGTTACCGTTACGCTTTCAAGTGTCTGGCCTTCCGCCAGTGTTCCACCCGTAATCGTTGCTGTCGGGGCGGTTAAATCAGTTCCATCATAACGTTTCTCAGCACTGTCGGCAGTGATTGTAATTTCACGTTTGCCGATTACTACGGTTCCTTCTGCTACCTGAGTCTCGTTATAATTCGGATTTGTGGCTTTTACATATACGGTATAGGTACCGGCTTCGGTGAAGGTTGGGGCTGTTTCACTAAATTCAATCTTATTAGTTGAATAAAGGAGTTTAGAGCCTTCTTTCAAAGCTATGGCATTCTTTAATCCATGATTTAATCCATCATATACGAGTGCCTGCCCCTCAACATTTACACCATTGTCAGTTGCTGCCACAATTGTTAGATGTCCTTCATATACAACTACATGGTAATTGGAATTCTCGGTGTAATTTGCCGTCAATCTAACCTTATCCCCTACATTATTCTTTCTTTCATCTCCTGATTGTCTTACAAAAGTCACTGTTCCAAGGTCATCTGATCCTATTAGTTCACTTATACTGCCTGTAAATAGAGGATCTTCATATCCATAAACCTTAGTTACATTATCAACAATAATTACTGCTTCTTTTTTGTTAATAACAATAGTTGCATTTACTACAGGTGTCTCTTTATAATTTGGATTTGTGGCCTTTACATAAACCGTATAGCTTCCAGCATCTGTAAATGACGGCGCTGTCTCGCTGAATTCTTTATTGTCTGTTGAATACCACAGGGTCGATCCCTCTTTCAGCGCTTCCGCTCTCTTTAATCCATGACCGGTTCCGTCATACGTTACCGTCTGCCCTTCCGCACTTACTTCATTGTCACCTGCAGCCACAATTGTCAGCATTCCCGGTATGATTTCCACCCTATAGTTCGGGTTTTTTGTATACTCTGCCGTCAGGCTGATCTCGTCTCCAACGTTGTTCTTATTCTCGTCTCCGGCTGCCCTTACATAGCTTACCTTTCCAAGGTCGCCTTCCTTTACCAC
>NZ_JANFYJ010000340.1:0-301 GCF_024460495.1 Hungatella sp. SL.1.14
GTAGTGGACAGTGGTCAGCCTTGGCACACATACCCTGGCCGTCTCTGAATCACCAATCCCGGCAACCTGAATCTCCTCCGGGACCCGTCTTCCGATTTCCCGCAGATACGCCACAGCGCCTATGGCAATGCTGTCCGTAGCGCAGAATATGGAATCAATCTCAGGATTTGCGCTCAAAAGAAGCTTAGTCTGCTCATATCCCGAATCCATGCTGAATTTGCCTTCCGCGCAGGGCACCCGGTCTGTACCGGCTCCGGAGTCTCTCACCGCGTCTAAAAAGCCTTCCTTTCTTCGCTTTCCG
>NZ_JANFYJ010000341.1:0-301 GCF_024460495.1 Hungatella sp. SL.1.14
AATTGGATAAAACAGGGCGGACCGTAGTGATGCGGCCCGCCCTGTTCCGGAACAGAGGACTGTTTCGTTCCGGGATTTATCGGTTATTCAATAAAGATGCGATGAGATTCCTCAACCTGCTTTGGCGAAGCTTTCGGAAACTCCAGATGCAGGATACCGTCCTCGAAGCGGGCCTTCATATATTCCTGTTTCACATCCTCGCCCACGTAAAAGCTTCTCTGGCACGAACCGCTGTAACGCTCCTGGCGAACGAACTTGCCGGTCTTCTCGTCGTTTTCGTTTCGTTCCATACCGCGTTCGG
>NZ_JANFYJ010000342.1:0-301 GCF_024460495.1 Hungatella sp. SL.1.14
ATTTCTCAATCAATGCTACGGTTTTTCCTTCTCCTGCCAGCTTTCCCGCCAGAGTTTTTCCGCCTTTGCCAAATCCTATAATCACCGCATCAAACTTTTTCATGTCAAACCTTCCTTTCCTGTCTTCTCTATTTTTATTGTTTTTCGCCGGACACGGTCTCATAGGGCCAGTCCTTAATGCCGCCTATATCAATGATATTCTTATAACCAAGCTCTAACAGCTTCTCCGCTGCGTTCTTACTTCTCACGCCGCTGCGGCAGTAAACCATAATCTTCGCATCCAAATCCGGCAGTTCCCCGG
>NZ_JANFYJ010000343.1:0-301 GCF_024460495.1 Hungatella sp. SL.1.14
TTTCATTGTTCGTTCCATACGAATAACTGCCTGCCAGCCCCAGCAGGATGATGTGTTTTCCCAGATGGGGATCTGTTTTTAAGAAGCTGTACTGCGGTTGTATCAGGAGCTCCTGCGATGGAAGTTGCTGTGTTATATGCGGCTGCGTTAAATGTGGCCGCGTCGACTTCGGCAGCTCTGTTATCGTCTCTGTATCACTCATGGGGATTCCCCCTTTCCTGCAAATAGAATACTTATAGTATAACTGCTTCCCGGAAAAATGCCTACAACCGTTTCAGACTTTTAAACCCGAGAACCATAC
>NZ_JANFYJ010000344.1:0-301 GCF_024460495.1 Hungatella sp. SL.1.14
ATCCACGATCACGACCAGATTATCCAGTTTTCTGTAGCCTGCGAACATCGCAGCTTCCCAGACCAGACCTTCTTCAATCTCCCCGTCGCCAAGGAGCGAATAAACACGGTAATCCTTCTACTGCAGCTTCGCAGAGAGTGCCATTCCGACAGCAGCGGAAATCCCCTGTCCAAGAGAACCGCTGGACATATCCACGCCCGGGATATGCTTTCTGTCCGGATGTCCCTGTAAGTAGGAGCCGGTATGACGCAGTGTCTTTAAATCCTCTCCCGGGAAGAAACCGCGGTTCGCCAGTGTAGAA
>NZ_JANFYJ010000345.1:0-300 GCF_024460495.1 Hungatella sp. SL.1.14
CCATATTCCAGGCTCGGAGGAAGAGATCGCAAACAGCCCTTACGTGGTTTCCAATCCGGAAGAGAAGAAGGGGCGCTGGAACGGCGTCTTTGGGAATGATAATCCAATAGAGATAGAAGAAGGCATGGGAAAGGGCCGGTTTATTATGGAGCTGGCCGCCAAAAATCCGGAAATCAATTATGTTGGCATTGAGTGGTACTGCAGCGTCCTCCTGAGAGGCATCCAGAAACGCCGGGAGATGGAGCTTTCCAATATCTACTTTATGTGTGTGGATGCGAGAGAGCTTTCCGAGATTTTCGC
>NZ_JANFYJ010000346.1:0-300 GCF_024460495.1 Hungatella sp. SL.1.14
CGAGTACAAAGACCGTCCGGAATTCAAGGCAGGGAAAACAGAAAAATATTATCTAAATAAGCGGGCAGCCGGGAAAAACAGGGATAATATGGACGAAGACAGGGCTGGCAATACGGCTGTCCCTTCGGAGGCCACAGCTTCCAATACAATAGCTTCCAAAGCTACTATCTCCAATGCATCCGCCTCCAATGCACCTGTCTCTCATGCAACCGACTCCAACGCAAAGAAAAAGAACGGTCTCCTGGCCAGGCTGAAGGCATTGTTTGAGCTGCCCCGGAGTCTGGTCGAGCGAAATAAGAG
>NZ_JANFYJ010000347.1:0-300 GCF_024460495.1 Hungatella sp. SL.1.14
GTAACAGTCGAGTTCTCCTTGACACGCCAGTCTTCCATCTTCACGTAACTGTTTACCACATCCTTGTAGTCCAGGATGGTATTCTTCATATTACGGATTTTTTCTCTCTGTTTTCTGTATAAAATATAGGCCTTTGCCACATCCGTATAACCGGTCTGCTCCAGAACATGCTCAACGCTGTCCTGAATCTGCTCAACCGTTATCTGGCCGTCTCTCATCTTTTCCTGAAAGTCTGCCGTGACACGGAGGGACAACAGCTCCAGAATCTAATTATTATAATCCTTCTTCGTAGCCTTAAAT
>NZ_JANFYJ010000348.1:0-300 GCF_024460495.1 Hungatella sp. SL.1.14
GCCAAATACCGGCCAGCCATCTTCCCATGTAACCGGAACAAGCACCGGAATCCTGCCTGTGGAACCGTGGTCCTGGAACAGCAGAGAGTACCACTCACCCCCGGCAGTCACAAAGATTCCGCCCTGTGCGACTCCCATATTATGAAATCCCATATCACTGTCCAGAACAACTCTGCCCTCATACACTCCGTCAATTCTGTCCGAACGGTAACACAGTTCAATCCTTCTGCCTGAGTGCAGGGGCGCGGGAGGACAGGAAATAAGAAAAATATAATACATTCCATTTCTCTTATAGATATG
>NZ_JANFYJ010000349.1:0-300 GCF_024460495.1 Hungatella sp. SL.1.14
GCCGGATGGGAATGGTTTTACGGTATACACGAAAATTAAGGAGACTCAGGATATTCCTGTGATCTTTCTGACCGCGTCGGGCGATGAGACGAGTGTCGTCACAGGTCTTAACATGGGGGTGGATGACTATATTACCAAGCCCTTCCGTCCGCGTGAGCTGATTGCGCGGATCGAGGCTACCCTGAGAAAAAACGGGCGGCTGGGGGCAGTATTTGAGATCTGCGGGCTTTTTGTAGATGTGGCGGGAGGTGTGGTGAAGAAGAACGGCAGCGAGGTTTTTCTTTCCGCGTTAGAGTACCG
>NZ_JANFYJ010000035.1:0-51307 GCF_024460495.1 Hungatella sp. SL.1.14
TTTTATATCTTATCACAGTGATTCATTTTTGTCAACCACTTTTTTCATTTTCTTCAAAACTCTCTCAGCGGTCAGGCCGGACGTTTTTCGGAAAAGTTTGCCGCCGTTTTCAGCGGCGAGGTATATCATACCAAAGCATTTGACAAAAGTCAACACTTTTTTCGCATTTTTTATTTTTTCTTTCGCGGAGCCGCTTAGCAGCCTGTTGGGAGGGGTATCCCGACTATCGATTACGGTTTACTCTACGAAAGAAGCCGGTCCGTGTTTTGCGCGGGCCGGCTTCTCTCCGTCCAGTTCTCAGTTACGTTATAGGATTTCTGCTGCGCTTTCTGTTTTTCACGGTTCCGCCATCACTAAATCTCCCGCGGCCTTCACTTTCACACGGTTCGTATTTCCCGGATAATACGCCAGCGGCACATCCTCCACTTCAATGATTTCCACTGTCTCACGGACAGCCCCGGCCTCGACAGCGAGTTCCACCGCCTCGGCCCTTGCCCGCTCCAGTGCCGCCTCACGTGGAATCTCATCGTAATTAATCAGCTGCTCCAATGTCCCGCTTACCTTTGATATAGCCGATCCGATGGCATTGGCAGTCCCAAAATAATCAGGTTTCACCACAGATTTCGTTCCGGCCAGCCGGTCCGCGGGAATAATGACGGAGCCGCCGCCTACCAGGATCACATCAATGTCTGCGCTGGACACCTTCATTGCATCGATGCTGTCCTCGACCATGGAACGAATCACTTCCATGGCTTTTTTAGCCGTATCAACACTCAGCTTCTCTACCTTCGACTTATCTCCAATATCTGCCATCCCCAGCTTTACCGCCACATCCGTGGCAGTCAGAGTATCCCCGCCAAATACAAGGGCTTTTTCTGTAATCCGGTATCCCACACTGTCAGGACCTACCGTCACGCTTCCGTCCTCCTGCTGCCTGACAATGGATCCGCCTCCAAGACCGATGGAGATTACATCCGGCATGCGAAAATTCGTACGGACGCCGCCGATGGTCACAGCAACGCCGGATTCCCGAGGAAAACCAGCCTGGATCACGCCAAGATCCGTGGTTGTCCCTCCGACATCGATCACAATTGCATCCTTCAAATTGCTTAAGTAGCTGGCACCACGGATCGAGTTGGTTGGTCCGCAGGCAATTGTCAGAATCGGATACTTCTTCGCATATTCCATCGTCATGAGTGTACCGTCATTCTGTGACAGATAGACTCTGGCTTCCGCAACACCCTCTGCCTCCAGTGATTTTGCAAATCCGGTCGTAAACCGTTCCGCCACTTCATATAATGCGGCATTTAAAATGGCGGCATTTTCCCGTTCGATCAGTCCCATGGAACCTATTTCACTGGAAATTGACACATGGACCTCCTCACCCAGCACTTCCCGGCACAGAGCCGCCGCCTCCAGTTCGTGATCATTTCTCACAGTGGAGAAGACACAGGAGATCGCCACGGATTTTACCTTTCCCTTGAGTCCTTCAAAGAAACGGCAGGCCGCTTCCCGGTCAAATGGAGCGAGTTCTTTTCCGTCATACTCGAAGCCGCCTCCCACAACCGCATAATCCACGGCAATTTTCTGAATGTCCTCTTCCCAGTCCACCATAGGCGGTATGCCCAGGGTTGCCGGAGCCCCAATCCGGAGGATTCCAACAGGTGCCAGGGTTTTCCTTTCCACAATAGCATTGGTGCACTGGGTGGTTCCCAGCATGGCCTGGCTGATCTCTGCCCGGTTGATTCCGGACTTTTTAAGACAGGCGCGCACTGCACCCAGAATTCCGTCATAGATATCGCCGGAAGTCGGATATTTGACTTCTGCTACCACATTTCGAGCGCTGTCAATCAGAACCGCATCCGTATTCGTCCCTCCAACGTCAATTCCTAATTTATACATCTGCATTCCCTCCAATCCGTTCTTCCAGCGGCACATAGTCCGTATCTATCCCAAAATAACGCGGCCCCACCAGTTTAAGGCCCGCCTCACTTCTCCATGCCTCGAAGCATTTGAGTCCAACTGCAAGGACACGCTTCCCATATTTTAAGGCATCTGTAGTCACTGGAATAAAAGTCTCCGTGTCGACCAGACAGATCAGATCCGGCACGGTGGCAAGAATGACGCCATCCACGGCGGCAGACAGATTTTCATTCTGAAATACTACTTCCGCCTTTTTCCCCCGGTCACTTCCGATTCCCTCGATGACAACCCGGCCCAGATTAAATGCTCCATTAGTCTCCCGACGCACATCGGCAATCTTCCCCTTGAACAAACGGTACCCTTCGGAAAATTGCAGAAAGCGTTCTTCAGGAGTCATATCCGTTATCTCCTTTACTCTGCGTATGGCCTCTCCCAGCTTCTGGCTTCTGGTAACAATCCCTTTCACTGCGTGCTTTTTAAGAATGGAGCCTTCCACACAGTAGAGGGAAACCGAGACCGAACCTCCGCAGCTCATGGTAACCGACCGTGCCAGTTCCTCGGTCCACTGATTTGTGATGGTATTAAAGATCACGCTGTTTCCTTTTTCATCCACCAGAGCCATGGGTGTCGCCGATATTCCGGCCATGGTAAATGTCACCATCTGAAGCTCCGGGAACGCCCTTCCCATTCCATCCGCATCCACCATGGGAAGCCCCAGTCTGGCCGCAGCAGCGATGGGAAGCATGGAGTTGACGCCGCCCGCCTCAATAGGCATAAATGCATAAATCTTTTTGCCGTAGTATTGGGAAATCATTTGATACAGCACTTCGTACTCTTTTCCCCCTACGCCCTTTTCACCGAGAATCGTTGGCGCTCCCATCATGGCAATGGGGACCACCAGCGCATCATCCGGAATCTCTTCCGGGTCCAGAAGCGTCACCGGCCCCCGTTCCCTGACCGCTCCCATGGCTACCAGTTTTCCTATGTAAGGGTCTCCGCCTCCGCCCGCCCCCAGCAGGGAAGCGCCCAGGGCAATATCTTCAATTTCACTCAAACCGATTGTACGCATAAACCGCCACACTCCTTATCTTCCTGACTTACTGCTCTCTTTCTGAAAAACAGAAAGGCCAACGTCTTCGTTGACCTTTCTACTATCATAAAGGATTCGTGTAGAAAAATGAATCCCTCATAAAAACGAAAATCAGCCGGTTTCTTTGTCACTTTGGACAAAAAGTCAGCAGCCGGTTTACCGCCACCGCGCAGTACAGAGAAAATGTATCCGGGAAATCTCCGACGCGGTAGCCCAAAATATCTGAAAAACGCTGAATGCGGTATTTCACCGTATTTTTATGGAGATAGAGCAGTTCTCCTGTCTTTAAGTAGCTGCACTGGGCATCCAGGAGATAGACCTCCAGCGTCCTGATCCCCTCCTTCTCCTCCTTTGCATCCCGAAGGGCTTCTAACGGCTTTAAGGCTTCCTGCACCGCCTCTTCCCCTTTCCCGATCCTGTCCCGGCATTCTCTCGCAAATCCCAGTTCCTGAAGGCGGTACGCCTCCTTCTCCGGAAAAATTGCAATCGCATCTTCTATATAATCCCGGTGCAGCAAAAACGCCTCCCTCACCGCAGCAGTATCAGCCAGGTGATTACAGCAGGTAATGGTATAAAAAACCTTAAACGGTTCCATGTATGTCCGGATTGCCCCCAGCACTTCCTTTTCTTCACTGAGAGACTGCGGTCCCTCCACGAAGATCACGATCTCTCCCTCATAAGTGTCTGCAACCACCGTCTTATAAAAAGAAGACAGCAATCCGGAAAGGCCTTTCAACACAGAGACACCGTTCAGTTTCTGCCGCTCCGCTTCCATATGAAAGATCAACATGGAATGGATAGAGGCCACATCAATATGAAAAATATCAGCCAGCCGACGCATCTTCATGGGCTCGTCTTTTAAGATTGCGCGGACCAGTTCCGTCACCTCCACCTCATCATGCTGCGTACTCCAGATATTGACCGCCAGCTGCACAGCCCGGGCGACCTGCTGCCGCACGACCGCCGGCAGCGGCTCTCCCTCTTTAAAAATGAACAGTTCCATATGGCGGTCTTTATGAAGCGGGATCGGAAATCGGGCCAGTAAGTATTCCGTACCCGCGATGTGCACGGTTCTCTCATTCCCCATCTCCGGCAGCGTCCCCTCTGTCAAAAAGCGGCTCAGCGTCCTCTCCTGATTTAACGGCCAGACTGCCTCGTTTAAAACGCGGAACGACTGGTCGGTTAAAAGGAGCGATGCCATGATTCTCTCACTGAGCATCCGGAGCATGGTTCCCACCGAGCGCTGATGCTCCGGAAGACGCGCCACCTGATCGAGAAGTTCACCGACGAAGGCCGTATTATTTAACCGGTCTTTGACAATGGCTTCCATGATTTCACTGATCGCGTCGGAATACCGGAAATCCATACGTTTTTCCGGCATGACGATCAGAACAAAATTATGATCATCGGCGATCCGCTTCATCGCTTCCGGTATACGCGGCATAAAGAGGCCGACGTAATACAGAATCAGGCCCACCTCACCGGCCTCGGCCAGCCGTTTCGTCACAGCGCACTGCCGCTCCTCATCCTCTGGATTATTCATAAATCCGGTTATGACGATTTCGCTGCCATAGTATTCATCATTTCTAAAAAAAGCATCCACCATCTGATCCGGATCGGCATACTCCAGCACGGACAGAGACGCCACGATGCGGGACAGGCCACCTTTTCCCGCCTCCACCCGCGCATTTCGCAGGGAGGAGAGCCGGAGTAAATCCGCTACGGTCACACTCATGTTCATGGTCCCCTTTCTCTGTTGCTTCTGGGATCATTGTACCATACGCAGTAAATTCATGAAAGATAAGTATTTATTCTGCACAATAATTTTATTATACCTGATCGATAAGAATTATTATAGATTTGTTCTGACTTTCCGCTTGCGCGCACCATCCCGTCATGATAAGATAGGGATAAGTATAACTGGGGGAAATTGAGGGAAAAACCGTGAAATGGAATATCGCTGCTGAATGCATATCAACCGTCATGCTCTGCATCATCTGGAACTACTCCAGACAGAGCCATTCGTTGCCAACATTGAAAAACAAACTGTTTCAGATTTGTTTCTTAACGACGTTCCTGGCTATGACGTCGAATATTATTTCTACAATCTGTATTCAAAATACAGGAGTAATTCCGCTGTATGTAAACTGGACGGTCACGACGATCTATTTTATCGCCACTCCGCTTATGGGAGTCACGTATTTTTATTATGCGCTTTCCATACTTTATGAAAATCAGCCTTATTTTCCGAAACGGTGGCTGCTTTTACTGCTTCCGGCCGCCGTCTATCTGCTTATGGTTTTAACCAATCCCTTTACCGGCTGGCTGTTTTCTTTAAGCCTCGCTGCCCGGTATACACAGGGACCGCTGATCATCACCACGTACATTGTCTTCTATATTTACTGCCTTTTCACCTGTGTCACGGTGATTGCGCTGGGAAAAAGAGTGGATCCCACGATTCGAAATATTCTGGCCTGTTTTCCGTTGATTGCCGCTCTGGTTGTCATCATCCAGCAGATCTTTCCGGAAATCATTCTCTCCGGCTCTGCTGCCACCTGCGCGCTGCTGATCCTTTATCTGTATCTGCAGAATAAGCAGATTTCGATCGATTATCTGCTGGGGATACCAAACCATAAGGAATTTTTAAATTCCCTGCAGCTTCATATCAAACGGCACAGGGATTCCTCCTTCACGGTACTCCTCATTTCGCTGAGGAACTTCAAACAGGTGAATGACACCTACGGTCAGCAGAACGGGGACGAATTTTTGAAAACCATCTGTACATACCTGCGCAACACCGTAAAGCCGTATCAGCTTTACCGCTACAACGGGGATGAATTTGCCGTGTTGATTCCGGAACTAGATAAGGAAACCCTTCTTCGTCTGGTTACAGCCATAGACGACCGGTTCAGCCAGCCATGGGATATCCGCGACTTTCGCTGTATGATCGGAATGGCGGCCGCCGTGATCAACTATCCCAAAAGCGCGGACACCATGGAAGACCTCATTAATGCACTGGAATACACGGTTTCCATCGCCAAAGACGGTAAAAACGGCAATATCTGCTACTGCGGCCCGGGTATGCTCGATCACGTCAAACGCCGATTTAGGGTGATCGATATCCTGAAGGATTCCCTGACACGGGGAGATTTCAAAGTATATTACCAGCCTGTCTGGTCTGTGGAGAAGCATTGTTTCACTCTTGCGGAATCGCTTCTGCGCCTGCCGGCCACGCCCCTTGGCCCCTTATATCCCTCGGAATTTATTCCCTTAGCGGAGGAGACCGGACTGATCGTGGACATTACTTACTATGTTCTGGATACGGTATGCCGTTTTATTCACGACCTGCTGGAAAGCGGGATCACGATGCTGGAAAGCGTCACTGTTAATTTTTCCGGCGTACAGTTTTCCCAGCACAACCCGGCCGAAAAGGTGATCTCCATCATCGAAAGTCACGGGATTCCATACCGGATGATCAAGATCGAAATCACAGAAAGCGTTCTCGCAGAAAACCGTCAGGAACTGGAAGAATTTATTGATCTCATGCATACAAAGGGGGTGGAAGTGAGTCTGGATGACTTTGGAACCGGCTACTGCAACCTTGTATCCGTACTGAGCATGGATGTCGATGTGATCAAGCTGGACAAGAGCCTGCTGTGGGCGGCTCAGAAAGACCAGAAAACGGCCATCATGATGAAAAGCCTTACCCGCTCCGTTCACGATCTGGGCATGCGTGTTGTGTCAGAGGGTGTTGAGACTGAGGAGCAGAGACTATTCGCTGAAGACTGCTGCTGCGACTGGATTCAGGGCTATTATTACGCGAAACCGATGCCAGAGGACAAAGTGAAAACGTTTCTGGCAGAGCGAATGATGACAGAATCATGAGTCACGGTATTCCATAAAAAGTTGATAAGACGAAAAAGACAGGGTGTGGATCATAATCGGTCCACGCCCTGTCTTCTTTGTCCTGTTCTTATATCCTCCAGCTGATCCCACTGTGTGTCATCTGATCATTCTCGCTGTTGGATATCACATAAGAAGTATTCTCTCCTTTTAAAATGCTGATGGAAATATGCTGTGCCACCCCTTCGTCATTATACGTAATCTTGAAGATATCAAATACAGGGTCGCCCGCCTTACACTTTAAATACTCAGAAAATTCCTTTGATGCCTTTCTAACCTTTAACACCTTATAATAACGGTCCAGCTTTGCATGATACTCCTGGCGCAGAAGCTGAAAAACAGAGACATCGCCCTCCATCTTTTCGAAAATCCCCGGGAAACGCTTCAGCGGAATATAAGACATATCAATCATCATGGGAATCTCATCCGCATACATAATACGCTTCAAATAAACCACCTTGTCATCCACCGCAATCTGCAAATCATTGGCATAGGATGGCTTCACTAAAATGATGGATTTCTCCAGTATCTCCGTCCGGACTGCCCGTCCCTGGCTTTCCATGGAATCATGAAATCCGGCCAGCTGGTCGAACCGGCTCTGAACTCCGCAGCTCAGCACAAACGTTCCCTTACCCTGTTTCCGAACCAGAATTTCTTCCTCACATAGCTCTTTCACAGCCCTGCGGACCGTAATTCTGCTTACCTGGTACTTTTCCTCCAGTTCCGCCTCACTGGGCATCCGGTCACCCGGCCGGTAGATCTGTGCCTGGATATCCTCTTTAATTGCGTTTTTCAGCTGCTCATATAACGGAGTCAATGCGTTCTGATTTAGCATATCTGCATCTCCTGTTCCCTTCTTCATCTAATGCCTATGATCAATTATAGCTCACAAAATCAGTCAAAGCAACCTTTTTAACCAGAGGCGAAGGGACCTTATTATTCCATTTTATGAGGATAGCCGAAGCCTCCCCGAATCATACAGGTGGCCGCGGAACGGGAAGCCGCATAGTCAAGCGCCTCCTCCATCCCTTTGCCGTCTCCGTACGCGGTCAAAAAACCGGCAATAAAGCTGTCTCCCGCCCCCATGGTGTCGATGGCGTCCACTTTTTTAATTCCCTGGCGGTATACCCGCTCTCCATCATAGAAGACAGCTCCTTTATGCCCTCTGGTCACGCCCACAATTTTCGTTCCCAGTTCATGGACTTTTCTCATCAGGGCA
This sequence comes from Hungatella sp. SL.1.14, assembly GCF_024460495.1. Classification (NCBI taxonomy): domain Bacteria; kingdom Bacillati; phylum Bacillota; class Clostridia; order Lachnospirales; family Lachnospiraceae; genus Hungatella; species Hungatella sp. SL.1.14. Next base: position 8,136 of record NZ_JANFYJ010000035.1, read on the forward strand.
ATGCACGCTTCCTCCTCTAAGTCGGAGCCTGAAAAAAATGCGAACGTCAGATACGGACACGTCCGCTCTAAATACTCTTCATCCCGTTTATCAGAGAAATCGAAAGATACGCTGCAAATCTCCTTCAGCGTCGGAAGTTCATATTCCAGATTCGAGTAACAGCTGGAATGGCAGATATCATACTCCTTTATGATCTCCATATCCTCCGGAACGATTTTTATGGCAAATAAGTGCTGGCAGCTGTCACGCAGTCCCGGAGCGAAGACACGGTCACCGTCTTTTAAGTACACCCGGGGCTGTGCCGTGTGGGCATATACCTTTCTCGACCGGTCGTAAGTCACGCCCTCTTTCGTCAGACACTCCTTAATATAATCCGCACGCTCATCATCCCCGAATACACCAATATAATTGACGCGCTCCGCTCCGTTTCTCTTACAGTTAACCGCTACATTGACGGCATTCCCGCCGGGAAAATACACACCCTCGTCCATATAGCAGTCCGTTACATTATCTCCAATTGCAATTAATTTCATATCTCTATCCTTTCACTGCACCCGCGGTCATACCCCTTACGAAGCTCTTCTGCATCAGCAGGAAGAGAACGATAATCGGCAGACAGGAGATGACCATACCTGCTAATACGACGCCCCATTCCGTCATGAGGCCGTCACGGAATACCATCAGTCCTACCGGAATGGTACGAAGCCTTGAGCTGTCCACAAAGATCGTGGCAAATACGAACTCGTTCCACGCATAGTATGCCGTCATGATGATAACCGTTGAGATGATCGGTTTGGACAGCGGCAAGTAAATATGACCGTAAATCTGCATCAGCGTAGCCCCGTCGATGGTTGCAGCCTCCTCCAGTTCCTTAGAGATTCCGACGAAAAATGACCGGATCAGCATAATCGAGACAGGAAGCCGGAACGCGATGTAGGGCAGTATCATGGCGAACAGCGTATTTTTAAGCTTCAGGCTTTTTAACAGCATAAACAGCGGAAGCAGGCAGACCTGAGGGGATAACAGCAGGCCGCAAAGACAGAACAGGAATATGGCATTTCCCAGTCTGCCTTTCATCTGGCAGATACCAAAAGCCGAAAATGTCGATACAAAGACCACTCCGACCAGCGTACAGGCTGTTACAATCAGGCTGTTGACAAAATACTGGGAGATTCCTCTGTTCCAGGCCGTCATATAATTTTCCGCGTGCCAGATATCGGGAAGCCCCCATACATCACCGTAAATGCCGTTGTAGTCCTTAAAAGACGACATCAGAATCCAGAACAGCGGATACAAAATCAGGGCGGCTAAGAGGAACAGGATTGCCAGCCAGAGGATCTCGCCGGGTCCATATACTCTTCTTTTTCTTACTTTCACCTTCTCCATCAGCGATCCCCCTTTTCCGTTCCGAAGCTTGCGAACTGCACGGAAGACAAAATTGCCGTTATGACGAAAATCAACATGGCGATCGTGGATGCATAGCCCATATTGTTCTTAACGAAACCGGTCTGATACATGTGAAGCGACAGAACCATGGTTGCCGTTCCCGGCCCCCCTCCGGTTAAAATATACGGTTCGTTGAACACGGTAAATGCACCGACAACCGTTAAAATCATGGTAACAAAGAACATCTGGCGTACCTGCGGCACCGTTATGTAGAAGAAGCGTTTCAGCTTTCCGGCGCCATCCACCTCTGCCGCCTCATATAAATCCCTGGGGATTTTCTGGATGGCCACAATGAACAGCATGGCAACATATCCGGTACTCTGCCATTGAGAAACCGCAATCACCGCATACATCGCTGTCTTCTTGCTTCCCAGCCATATCCTCGTGAAACCGTCAAGTCCGACCAGCTCCAGGAAACTGTTTAACAGCCCCATCTGTGGATTGTATACAAAATCAAACAGCAGACATACAACTGTCATGGATATAACGGTTGGAATAAAATAGATGCTGCGCAGTGCAGGAGCAAACTTATGGAACGCGATATCCTCCAGTACCGCCGCCAGCACGAGTCCGAATCCCACCTGAATGACAATAGAAATGACAGCATAAAGGATGTTGTTTTTCAGGGAGACCAGAATGATCTTATCGGAAAACAGATGCCTGTAGTTATCGAACCCCACCCACTCCTTCGTTGCGGAAGACAGGGTAAAGGACTGAAAACTATATATGAAATTTTCAATCAGCGGAAAATATACGAATATTCCCAAAATCAGAATAGCTGGTACGGCAAATGCCAGTGCCTGTAAATTTCTTTTTTTCTCTCTTTTCAAGCGGATAGTCCCCCCTCATATGCATTCGGCGGAATGTTATGATCCATCCCATTTCTTCTTTCAGCTCTGTCCGGCCCCCCGATGGAGGTATCCGGACAGAACTGTACTCTTATTAATGTAAGGCAGCCGCAGCCTCCTTTACCTGTTCCATAACACTTTCCGGTGTCTCATCACCCGTAGCGATCGCCTGTGCCCCCTGGCCGTATACGGTATAAACAGACGCGTCGCAGGCATTGTCAAACCACGGTACCAGCGTGGATGCGGACTTGATAATCTCCATCGCCTCCAGCTGTGCCGGAAGGGCATTGGTTTCATCCACTGCACCAGCCACACTGGAGATCTCTCCGCTCTTTGTTGTCAGAGCCTCTCCGCCCTTCTTGCTGACCAGCCACTTTAAGAATTTCACACACTCTTCCGGATTTTTAGCCTTGTTGCTGATCATAAATCCTTCCGGTGCGCCGGTCAGTCCTTCCGGATCGCCTTTCCCGTCTTCAAAGGCCGGGAAATTGAAGAAGCCGTATTCAAAGCCTTCCGGAATTACCTTTTCAAGCATCGTAATCTCTGCAAACTGCAAATACATAATCGGAGCCTCACCGGTTGCAAAGTATGTATTTCTGGCAGTCTCATGATCGATGGCTACGCAGGTATCACCCATGTAGGAGGTGAGCTGTTTCCATTTTTCAAGCACTTCCACGTAAGCCGGATCTGTAAATTCACCGGTTGCCGCATCGTAATCCTTCGCGATCACAGCAGGATCTACCATTCTCTGATTCATGGTTCCCAGATAGTGAAGAATTGCCCAGTTATCGGATAATCCCTCTACCACCGGTGTTTCATAACCGGCTGCCTTCAGTGCATCCAGCACTGCGATAAACTCGTTCCATGTCTTCGGCACTTCTAAGTTGTTCTCTGCGAATATCTTCTTATTATAATAGAAAGCCTTGCCATCCTGTGACCACGGAACCCCGTAGATCTTTCCGTCAAAGGTAAAGCCGTCGACGCTGGCGCTGGCGATCTTGGAAGACCACTCTGTATCACCGTCATAAATATCGTTCAGCTCCATGACATTACCGGAATCAATCATCTCTTTCGCAAAGGTTCCCGACCAGGAAGAGAAGATATCCGGAATTTCGTCCGTTGCAACTACCATACGGATTTTCTCTTTATACTGATCGTTTAAAATGCAGTCCATGTTGATCGTCACATTTGGATTCTCAGCCATATATTCCTGAATCAGCTCCTGGAACATGGAATTCTTCGGATCATTGGGCCAGCGGTGGAAAAAATTGATTACAACCTTCTCTCCGGAGCCGTCTTTTGCCTCGCCGCCTGCTGCGGCAGTATCTGATGTCTTATGATCCGGTGCCGCGGTTGTCCCCGCATCTCCTCCACTGCCTGATCCGCCACATCCGGTCAAAGACAGACCCATGGTAAGAGCCAGTGCAAGCGCCATGATTTTCCTGATACTTTTCCTCATATGATATCCTCCTTTTTCTAAAAACGACGGAATTCCAGCCTGCCTGCCAAAACTCCGTCGTTCCCTCTTATTCTGTCAATGTTCCTATTAATATTCCATTCTCCACATATAGCGGCGCACACTTAAATCATGACCTCTCTCATACGCAAATGCGTCTGCCAGGGAACGAAGTACCGCTCCGGCCAGAAGCGGGGCAAAGTACTCTCTCACTTCCTCGTCAATGCCCGTCATATCAAAGGTTTCCGCATCTACCAGCATAATCTTATCGGAATACTTCTGGCAGAAGTTGTAAGCTCTCTCATCGAGCGGTCTCGTTGCGCCGACACCTTCGATAATGATGAACGGAACATCAAAATCAGTCACCTCAAACGGACCATGGAAATATTCGCCGGAATGGATGGCGTGGGAATGAATCCACTGCATTTCCATAAGCAGACAGATTGCGAAGGAGTATGCCTCGCCGTAGCAGGCACCGCTGCCCATGGTATAGATCAGCTGCTCTCTCTTATACTTGCTTCCCCACTCCTTAATGGTATCCGCGTACTGCTCTTTGGCTTTCTCGATCGCATCGTTCAAATTCGCCACAGAAGCGATGCCCTTCTCATATTTCTCACATGGGCTGACTGCATTTAAAATACTGAACATTAAATAGTATAACACAGCCTTGTTTAAATCGCTTGCATCAGCATCTTTTCCCCAGTCATAATGGATCGGATATTCCGCTGCATTCCATAATGGAGAGTCCTCTAAGTGAGATAAGGCGATAGTCAGCGCACCTTTTTCTCTGGCGACTTCCGTTGCCTTTACTGTCTCAGGCGTATTGCCGGAATGGGAACAGGTAATGACTACGGAATCCGGGCCCAATGCCTTTGGAGCTCTGTGCACAAATTCGTTGGAAGAGTAGATGCTGGCCGGAATCGAAATCTCACGGTCGAACGTGTACTGGGCCGGCATCATGAAGGCCTGGGAACCTCCGCACGCTACAAAGTAAAAATGATTAATAACTTCCTTGGCCGCTACTGCCGCCACTGCTGTGTTAATCTGGTCGATGTGCTCTTGTCTCATAATGAATCCTCCACTCGATATTATTATATATTGTTATATAACGTTATATGATGTATTTATATAATATATGATCACAGCGCAGATGTCAAGCATTAATTGTAAAATATGTTCAAAAATTTTTATAATGCAATTTTTCTTATATGCAAATTGCTTGCTTCCCAAAAAGAAAAAGACATACCGACTATGGAAATCCATTGATTTCAATCATAATCTGTATGTCTTTCTGCTGTAGCCACGCAATGTGCCTTTTTTATAACAGCTCTTCACCGTCAAAGACAGCCAGCTGTCCGATGACTTCTTTCTCCTGAGGAATAATTGATATCTCCCCTTCCCCGGCTACCGCAACAGTCAGTACTTCAGCGCGAGTTTTAAAAAATTTTATGGGTGTACGGTTAAGGAATATAAGCATAAAGCCGGGTGACTGCAGCAAAAAGGCCGCTTTCATAACATCTCATTGAAAGCGGCCCTTCTATATTCTATACAGCCAAACCTCTGCTGCCTTAATGCAGCAGGAAAAAATAACCTGCACCGACAACAATCAGCAGAATAACAAGTACAACCGGTACCAGCATGAGGAATGCTGACAGCATCATGGCCGCTACATCCCCCTTCTCCACCTCCAGCCGGTCTCCCCCGTATTGGTCACAATACTTCTCTGCCTTTTTCATCTGCTTTTTATGATGATATTCCATGGCTTTATCCATCTTTTCCTGAATAACCATGCTGCCACCGCCTCTCTTTTTTACGGATTACCTATGTTTCAATCACCACCCCGGATGCACCTGGGCGTTTTTTGGATACTGTCATTTCTGATTATTGATTTTCAGCTTATGGTGACACGCCACAAAATGATTGGGACTGATCTCTTCCCAGTCAGGAACGACCTGCTCACAGATTTCCGTGCAGTACTTGCACCGGGTATGAAACTTGCAGCCTTTTGGCGGATTAACCGGACTGGGTATGTCACCCTCAAGAATCTGCAGTTCCTTCTTATTGTCGCCAATATCCGTCGTAGGGATAGCGGCAAGCAGCGCTTCCGTGTACGGATGCCCCGGATTTTCAAAAATCTCCTGGGCTCCCGCCAGTTCCACCATTGCTCCCAGATACATGACCCCGATCCGGTCGCTGATATATTTTACCACGGATAAATCATGGGTAATAAACAGGTATGTCAAATTTTCTTTTTCCTTTAAGTCCTGAAGCAGATTGATCACCTGAGACTGAATCGATACATCCAGCGCAGAAACCGCCTCGTCACAGACAACAAATTTCGGTCTTACGCCCAGACTTCTGGCAATACCGATTCTCTGTCTCTGCCCTCCTGAGAACTGGTGGGGAAAACGGTGAAGGAAATACGGAGCCAGCCCGCATTCTTCCATGACCCGCAGCACTTCCTCCTGCATCCTTCCGTCATTTTTCCGAAACATCCCGTGGGCCAGCATCCCCTCTCCGATAATCTGCCCTACCGTCATCCTCGGATTCAGGGAAGAATAGGGATCCTGGAAAATCAGCTGCAGATCGCTGCGCAGGAGCCGCATCTCATTATAAGTAAGCCGGGCGAGATCAATCCCGTTATCCTGGTATGTTTCAATACGCTGAAACTCTTCGTCTTCGGAATAAGGCGTTCTCATCTGGTCGATCTTTTCCAGGATGGCAGCCAGTTCTCTCTCGATGGCGACAATCTCGTCCTCCGCTTTTTTTACCTTTGCAGCGTCCTCGTCCACCTTTTTCTGCCTGTCATTCCCTGACTTCCCCGCTTCTTTGGCAAGCTTTGCCTTATACTCTGAATCGGCCAGCTTCACCTTCGCTTTCCGGAATTTCTCCTTCGCACGTTTCGCCCTCAGGGAAATTTCATATTTCTGCAGAAAAACCTCCTGGACAGGCCTTAAATCCTCCGCTGTCATCAGGCCGCCTACAATACTGGCCATATCTAAAAATGCATCGTTCGCTTCCTTTACAGCCCGGTCAAGCTTCTCCTTCTCCACATACTTTTGTTTCTCGTCCATCGTTTCATACACGGCCTGCAGTTCCCTCTTCTTTGCTTCCAGTTCCCGGTACTCCCTGCGGCGCTTTTCCAGACTGCGTATCGTCTTCTTTACGTATCCCGGCGCAAACTCTTCCACATTGCGCCCGTAATACATCGTTCTTCCATCCGTCTGTTTATAAAACTGCAGCAGCGTCCTTCCAAGCGTAGACTTCCCGCAGCCGGATTCCCCCACCAGGCCAAAGGTCTCCCCCTCATAAATATCCAGGGAGATACCGTCATTTGCCTTAACGTACTGCCCCTTTTTTTTCAAAGGAAAGTACTGTTTCAAATTGCTGACTCGAATCAGCACCTTATTTCTGTTTTCCATGTCTCTCCTCCTTTAACGGATAGAAACAGCGGACCTGCTGCCTGTTGGACACATTCACAAGTCCCGGTTCCTCTGCCCGGCATCGTTCTCCCGCATATTTGCAGCGTGGTGCAAACTTACACCCCTTTGGCAGATCCAGCGGATGAGGCACCGAACCCGGAATCGCCTCCAGCCTTTTTCCCGCCGGCGTGTCCAGCCTCGGAACAGAAAACATCAGCCCCTCCGTATACGGGTGAGAAAAACGGCAGTCCGGCGCAAACAGTACATCAGCCGGCGCCAGCTCCACCACCTGGCCGCAGTACATGACCGCCACATCGTCAGCCATCTGATTAATGACGCCCAGGTCATGGGTCACGAACAGAATCGAAGTCCCGTGTTCCCTCTTCAGTTCATTCATCAGGTTTAAAATCTGCGCCTGTATCGTCACATCCAGGGCGGTCGTCGGCTCATCCGCAATCAAAAGCTTCGGCTTGCATGCCAGAGCCATGGCAATCATGACACGCTGGCGCATTCCTCCGGACAGCTGGTGCGGATACTGCTTTGCAACCACCTCCGGATTGGGAATCTTTACATCGGCCAGCATTTTTACTACTTCCTTGGCCGCCTGCGCCTTATTCATCCCCTGGTGGATGATGAAAGGTTCACTGATCTGCCTCTCAATGGTAAAAACCGGATTTAAACTGGTCATCGGTTCCTGGAAGATGACGGAGATATCGTTGCCGCGGATTTTGTACATGTCCTGGCGGCCAAGCTTCGTAAGATCCTGTCCGTCAAAAATAATTTCGCCGCCGGCAATATAGCCGTTCCCGTCAATCAGCTGCAGCATGCTCATTGCTGAAACACTCTTTCCCGAGCCCGATTCTCCTACCACTCCCAGCGTTTTACCCGCTTCCACCGAGTAGGATACACCGTTAACTGCCTTCACAATTCCACGTTTTGTATGAAAAAAGGTATGAAGATCCTTCATTTCAAGTAATGGCATCATTCCACCTCCTTATCTTTCTTCTGATTTTGGGTCCACAGCGTCTCTTAAACCGTCTCCCATCAGATTAATGGCAATCGTACAGATACCAAAAATCAGAGCCGGGAAAACCCATCTCCACCAGTACTGCTGGATTACCACCGAATTGTTTGCTCCGGTCAGCATATTTCCCCAGGTAGGCGTGGGCGGTATAATCCCGAATCCCAGATAAGAAAGGGAAGACTCTGTCAGCATACACGTTGCAAAATCCAGTGTAATATTAACCAGTACCACAGAAAGGATATTCGGCAGAATATGTTTGAATACGATCGTAGTTTCCCTCACCCCCATGGCTTTCGCCGCCATGACATACTCCTGCTCCCGGACCGCCAGAATCTGCGCCCGCACCAGCCTTGCCAGAGGCGGCCAGCTTAAGACGCCCAGCACCACCATTATTAAATACATTCTCTGGGTCAGAGACACGCTGGAGCTGACCACGGAAGACAAAATTAATGCAAACGGCAGGAACGGAATCCCGCTGATTACCTCCGCAATACGCATCAGTACCACATCCAGCCGTCCTCCAAAGTAACCGGAAAGCCCGCCTGCGATAATTCCAATCACCAGCATGATGATAACGGAGACAGCCCCGACCGTCATCGTCACGCTTCCACCGTTTACCAGCCGTGTCAGAACGTCACGCCCCAGGTTGTCGGTTCCCATGATATACCCCTTAAGTCCCCAGGTATCAATTTTCCCATCTTCCTTCACGGCGTAATTCTGATAATAGCCGACGTAAATATCCTGAACGCAGTCTTTCCCTTCCGCCAGATTATCCGGCACCTTTGCCTGGCCGAAATGGTTATTTCCCCAGGAGATGATTTTTCCCGTATCGAGAAGAGCCGTGTAGTGATAACGGCCGCCGTATATCTCCCTGATCTCTCCCTCAAATTCAGGAACATCATTCTCCCCATTCGTCACATTTCCCCAAATGGCAACCTTACCGTTGCCGTCAACCGCCGCAAACGTGGTGGAAGAAGCCGCAATATCGGTCACTCCGCTCTCTAACCCCTCCGGAATCTGGGCATAGGAGGTCGTTGCATTGTAGCCGGTATACTTCACACTGCCGTCATCCATGAGACAGACATAGGCGTAATCAGACAATGCAAACTTTACAATATGGTTCTGATAATCCTTTTTTACTTTTATATCCGCAGTATTTCCGTTTCCCCACAGGTATAAGTAACCGTCCTTTGTCAGTGCTACAGAGTACTGCGTGCTGGCTCCGATCTGGACGAACTCCTTCCGCTGTGCTTTCTGAGGGATATCTGCCTGAGATAAGCGGGTATTTCCCCAGACGTACAGCTTACCCTGATCCGACAGGGCAAGCACATGATCGTAGCCCGCGGCCACATTCACGATATTGGCTTCCTGAACCTCTTCGGGAATCTCCGCCAAATCAATTTTGTCCGTAATCTTTGTATATCCCCACGTGTGAACCTTTCCATCTTTGCTGCACCCGATCCCGTAGGTAGTACCGACCGACAGCACATTTAAATTATCCTTAAGCTCCTCGGGAACTGAGGCCAGCTTCCTGGTAGGCGGTACATTCTGCTGGGTGGCATCTGAATACGATAAATCCAAAGGCAGAAAGATCGGTCCGATCATGACCAGCAGAAGACAGGAGATAAATACGATCAGTCCCGTCATAGCAATTTTATTCGTAAAAAAACGCTTCGCCATCGAACGCAGAGGGCTCTGCACCTGTTCTTCTTCCAGAAAACTGAGTTCCTTGCCGGGGCCAAAGAACATGCGCCGAAACCAGGTGGAAATGCGACAGCGTCTTTTCTCTTTCTTATCCATAGCGTTTCCTCCTTTATTTGTCTACGCGGACACGAGGATCAATCAATCCGTAGCTGATATCCGTAATCAGGATGCCCACCAGGCTGATGATCGTATAAAACAGCTGAATGGCCAGAACCAGTTCGTAATCGCTCTGCTTTAAGCCGGTTACGTTCAAAGCTCCCATTCCCAGGAAGGAGAACGTGTTCTCCACCACAACGGAACCACTGAAAATCCGCAAAAACCATCCTATAATAACCGTCACAACCGGAAGCAGGGCGTTTCTCCACGCATGAGAGTAGATAACCACTTTTTCCTTAAGCCCCTTCGCACGGGCCGTCCGTATGTAATCCATCCCCAGAGCATCTATCATAGCCGCCCTCACATAGCGAGTCATACTTCCCAGGTTGGCAAACGTCGTAACAATCAGAGGAAGCGCCATATAGTACAGTCTGTCCTTAACAGCAGCAAACCCGGTATATTCCACTCCCGAGCTCTTAACGCCGCCTACCGGAAAAATCTTAAATTTCACAGCCAGAAAAAAGATAAACACCAGCCCGATAATATAGATCGGAATGCTGTAGCCGACGATGGTAAAAACCTGCACAGCCTGATCAAATTTTCCATTTTTCCGGACTGCGCAGAAAATTCCCAATGGAATTGTAATGACCAATGCCAGGATCGTGGCAAAGACATTCAAAAACAGTGTGTTCTGTAAGGGAGCAGCAATAATATTCACCACATTGTCCTTATACATCGTGGAGTACCCCAGATTCCCCTGAAATACGCCATCCAGATTTCCTTCTACAGAAGGATATAAACCAAGCCATCGAAAATAACGAATCACGATAGGGTCATCCAGTCCCAGGCGTGCTCTCACCTGCTGATACATTTCCTCATAATCATCCGCACTGATTTCGTCACGGATTGTCTGGAGTTCGATGGCTGCCGGGTCCCCTGGGATCATATTATACAGCATGTACATGATAAACGAGATGACAAAAAAGACGACGACCATATACACCAGCCGCTTCCCTATATATTTCGCCATACGATACCCTCCTTTCTCTAAAGAGCCTTTATTCATAAACAGCAAAAGCGGGGCAGGCGCATTCCCACCCCGCTTTGGGTCACATCACTTTTATTATCCTGCTATTTTACTGTCGCATAAAGAATCGCATACTGGAAGCTCCAGATATTCGTTTCCTTAAATCCATCAAGCTTACTGTTGTATACCGCACAGTAAGTCCAGTTAAATAAAGGAACCTCGGGCAGTGTTTTATTAAATTCTTTCTGATATTCGAACCAGATATCCTTAAACGTATCGTCATCACCGGCTTCCACACCGTATATCATATCCATGGACAGATCATCCAGCGTATGGTTGAAATACCGGTTTTTGTTATTTGCAATCAGATTTTCATCGAAGGTCCAGCTGTAGGTCTTGTCAAATTTAGCCGCGCCCAGGCCGGAGGCCAGGGAAATCACGTGATAGCTGGGCTGTGTATACTTTTCTTCACCGTTTGCACCGCGGCGGTTTAAATAGCTCAGCAGCTCGGAATCGGCCATGACGGTGCGGTTAAACTTCATACCGGCCTTGGCTGTATTGTCATTTTCACATAGATAAATGGTCAGAAGCTCATCGAGAACGGTCTCGATTCCATCGCCTTCCGCATGGCCTAAATACTCCAGTACCAGAGGCATGTACCATTCTCCGTTTACTTCCACGCAGCCGTTCATATATTCCGTTTCTTCCTTCGGAACCTTTTTATAGCGGATCTCACCGCTTCCATCCGCATAATCGCTGCCGTCGGCGTTATAAACCCATCCGTCTTCTTTTAATATCTCGACCGCCTTATCCGGATTATAGGCGTAAGCTTCCAGCTCCGTGCTCAGTTCCTCTTCCATATCCTGGGCCATCCACTGGGCAAAGCTGTACTGTCCGTTCGTTACATTGCCGTATCCAAGCGTGGCTTCCTGACACATCTCTTCCCGGTTGGTTAAATAGGCAACCGCCTTTCGGACCGGCTCGTACTGGGTCGGCCCCCAGTCACACTGGTAGAACAGCTTCATATAACCGCTGTATTTATAACAGTCGGCGCCGTATTCGCCCGTATCCGCCAGGTCAAGGCACGCGTTGATAATATCGCCCTCACCGATTCCGTCAATCAGATCGACGCTCCCTGTCTTTAAGGCATCCAGCATCGTCGCCGAGTTCACCGCTTTTACAATAATCGTCTCAATCTGTGCCTTCTGTCCCTCAAAGTTGCCGTTATAATACTCGTTCAGCTTTAAGGTCGCTTCTCCGGCGCCTGTATCCAGGCTTTCCAGATAGTACGGTCCGGAACAGATCCGGCCCTCGTAAAGATAACGGCCGGCTGTGATTGCTTCACCGCAGTTTGCGCCGTTGAACTCCACATCCCCCTTGAAATAACAGCCGTTTCCATCATCAACGATATCCCAGTTTCCTTCCGGAAGCCACTGCTCGTAAGCCGTCGGGAAGATATTTAAAAGCGCCAGTCCATAGTAATAAGGGTTATAATCCTTTGCAACGGTAATACTGAAGGTCAGGTCGTCAATCAGATGAATACCCTCGAAAACGCTGTTCTCGCCATTTTTATACGCCTGATGTCCCACATATTCCTTTCCTGCGGTACCGTAAGCGCTGACCCCTACCGCGGCCGGCGAAGAAAACAGCAGCGGATACGCCACATAATGTTTGGCGGTAATCTGGGAACCATCGCTGAACCGTAGATTGTCCTTCAGCTTAATGGTATAGGTCAGCGTACCATCGTCATTCGATTTCGAATCATGGGAATCCACAACCGTTTCGTCCCACAGCCAAAGGGCATCCTGATCGTAGCAGGTCGGCGAATATGCGTTGATCAGAAACAGAATCGGCTTGTCCCCTCCGACGCTGGACCACTGATTCAATCCCATATCACCTGCGATTGTACTGGTCACGCCATACACGATCTGGTCAGCGGCCGCTTTTTCTCCCCCCGCGGACTCGCTTTGAGACTCATTTTCCGCCTCTGCTTTGGCGGGCTCTGTCGTACTTACCGTGCTGGTTGTGCTTTTATTCCCGCCGCACGCGGCCAGGGAAAGTACCATCACACCAGTAAGCAGTAATGAAACCATTTTTTTCATTAGAGTTCCTCCTCTTTTTTATACTTTAAACAGGTTTCCCCGCTTAAGTTTGTGGATATCCGCTTCATTTTAAGTTTTCCGGATTCAATCCCAGAAGCTCCGGCAGTATAAATCTTCCATCCCTGCGGATCAGCACGTCGTCAAAATACATCTCTCCTCCGCCGTATTCCGGTGTCTGGGCATATACCAGATCCCAATGAATCGAGGAGTGATTTCCGTTATCACAATTTTTATAAGCATTTCCGGGCGTAAAATGGATACTGCCCGACATCTTCTCATTAAACATGGAATCTTTCATCGGTTTTACCACATAGGGATTCACTCCGATCGCAAACTCCCCGATTCCTCTGCAGCCCTCATCGCGGTCCAGAATCTGGTTCAGCCGCTCCGAATCATTGGCAGTGGCCTCTACAATTCGTCCGTTCTTAAACCGGAAACAGATATTTTCGAAGGCAAAGCCATCAAAAAATCCCGTCGTATTATAGGTAATCACACCGTTTATAGAATCCTTTAAAGGAGCCGTGAATATTTCTCCATCCGGTATATTCTGCTTTCCCGCACAGGGAATGGCAGGCATCCCTTTAATAGAAAATGAAATATCCGTTCCCCTGCCCACCAGACGAACCCGATCCGTCTTCTCCATCAATTCCTTCAATGGCTCAAACGCCTTCTCCATCTTAGAATAATCCATGGTGCAGACCTCGAAGAAATAGTCCTCCAGTGCCTCCATACTCATACATTCCGCCTGCGCCATACCATCGGTGGGATAATGCATGACGCACCATTTCGAATCCGTGCTTCTCCTGCTGTGTACCGGCCGCTGATAAATTGCTGCATAATCCGCCATATTTTCAGAAGGTACATCGCTCATCTGGGAAGTGTTTTCCTCTCCCCTCACCCGGATATACACATCCATCCTGCTCATCATCAGGCTGTCGACTTCCTCCATTACCTTTAACTGCTCCCTGTTGCACTGCATCAGAAGCTCCCTCTGCAGTTCCATCGTCCGAATCCACAGAAACGGACTTCCTCCCGCCGCATACACTTCCCGGATCAGGGCTTTTACCAGATCGTAATTGTGATTGCCAAACGATTCAATCACCACGTTTTCCCCCGGCTGCACATTGCAGGAATAGGTCACAATGTTATGTGCCATCTTATCCACTCTTGCATCTCTCATTTTTCTTTATCTTCCTTTCCCACAGAGCGGTATCGCTCTGAGACTTTCCATGTCAAAGAGCTTTTAACAGTCTCGTAAGAAGTATCCAGGACCGGTCAAAGGAAGCGAGGTCAAGAAATTCCTCCGGCCCGTGTATATTTCCGTAGATTGCCCCGCTGGTTACTATATCCATGTCCGGATGCATTTTTTTAAATACTCCGCATTCATTTCCCCCGTGTCCGATCAGGCAGTTTAACGGTTTTTGATAGAGATCAAAGAATACCTGCTTCATAATCTCCCGAAGTTCAGAAACAGCCTCATATTTCCAGCCCGGATAATAACCGGAATACCCAGCACTGGCCCCGAACAGCCTGCCAAGCAGCGCCGCCTGATGCTTCAGTTCTTCCACGGCTCCCTCCAGGGCACTCCTGGCAGAGAGCACGATCACCGCCTGAGTTTCTTCTATAGAAATAATTCCCATGTTAACGGAAGTGACCGGCGGGTTTCCCTCCACCGCCGCATTCCTCGCCTGCAGGCCGCATGGCAGCAGCCCGATCAGGCTTATAATCTCCCGGCTGTCCTCTTCTTTCATGGCTCTTTCCGCCAGACTCTCCGCCGTAAGCTCCACCGTAATATCAGGATCGCTCAGTTCAAACTCTTCCGAAATATTCTGTCCGCACCGTGAGACCAGCTTTCGCAGTACCATTTCCTCCACCGTCGAAGTAAACGTAACTTCCGCCCGGGGCATGATTACATTATGCTTTGTCCCGCCCTGAAAATCACACAGCCTGAAATCAATTCCCCGGCGAATGAGAAAGCCCGATATCCTGGCCGCCAGTTTGCCGGCATTGGCCCTCTCCCGGTCAATCATTCCGCCTGAATGGCCTCCTAAAAGTCCGCTTACAGTCAGACGGTATGTACGATTCCGGTTTTCATCCCACGTGACAGGACGTGTCAGCGTAATCTGCTCTCCACCGCCCATGCTCATATACGTCTTATACTCGCCGGCTCCGTCCAGATTGATCATACGCCTTGCTTTGAAATATTCCGGTTTCAGTGCCTGTGCCCCTGTCAGCCCGGTCTCCTCCTGTGTGGTAAAGCAGCACTCCAGATATGGATGGGCAAGCGTATCGTCTGCCAGGACAGCCAGCATATAAGCACAGCCCATACCGTCATCCGCTCCAAGCGTTGTCCCCTCCGCCCTTAACCGGCCGTCCTCCACATACAGTTTCAGTGGTTCTGTTTCAAAATCATGGATCCAGCCCTCTTTTTTTTCACAAACCATATCCATGTGAGCCTGAATGATTACGCCGGGATGGTCCTCGTATCCCATGGTGGCATCTTTATAAATGATGACGTTCCAAAGTTCATCCTGGATATAGGAAAGCTGATGTTCTTTTGCAAACGATACCAGCCAGTTGCTGAGCTTCCTCTCATTTCCCGAACCATGAGGAATCTTACAGATTTCATTAAAATACCGGCAATACGGTTTTGTCAGATCAAATTCCATTGCTTCTCCTTTATAACTCTTCGATGAATGCCTTCAGGAAACGAATCGAACGGTCAAACGATTCTAAGTCTAAGTATTCTTCCGGGGTGTGATGCTTCGCGTAGACAGCACCGCTGGTTACGATATCCATGTCCGGGAACATATGCTTAAAGGCTCCGCATTCATTCCCGCCGTGGGCGGCAACATGGTTCAGCGGTATCCCGTACTGTTCTAAGAATACGCGGTCCATGGTATCTCGCAGGGGGGAGTCTTTTAAGTACCGGTAGCCGTAGTAATCACGCTTCTCTCTGATTTCCGCATGAAACTTCTCACAAAGAAGCGAAACCGTATACTCCGCTTCATCCATTAGAGATTCAAAGGGGCTGCGGGCTGCATACGCCACCACCGCGGTTTTTCCGCTTACCGAGATGTTCCCCAGATTAGCCGACCAGGAGGGCAGCCCGTCCAGGGTTAAAAACCTGGAAAAGACGCCGTATGGCAGAAGATACAAAAGCTCAATAAATTCCCTGCTCTCCTCTTCCGACGCCGCCGGTACAGCCTCCGTTTCCCTAAGAACCATGGAAATACCGGGATCGCTGAATTCATATTCCTCCGCCACTGCCCTCTCTGTCCGTCTTAACACCCGATCCAGTTCCTCCGGCGCTGCATCAGCAGTAAAAACGACCTCCGCCTCCGCTGCAATTCCCGTTTTTTTACTGCCTGCCGTCATATCCCCTATCCGGCAGACGATTCCCGCATCCAAAAAATGATAGAGCACCCTGGCCGCCAGCTTTCCCGCGTTTGCCCGTTCTTTACCGATATCATCTCCCGTGCGTCCCCCCAAAAGCCCTTGTATCGTAAGGCGGTACGTCCGTCCGGGAGCCTCCGTCATGGACATTTTCTTTTCAATCACCAGATTGCGTGATCCGGCAAGTGTCGTATAGGTCCGGTATTCACCAGCACCATCCAGGTTAATCAGCCTTCTTGCCTTAAAATATTCCGGCTTCAGCGCCATGGCTCCATACAGTCCGATTTCCTCCTGAACGGTAAAGCAGCATTCCAGATAAGGGTGGCCGAGTTTTTCATCGGATAAGATATCCAGCATATATGCGGCTCCCATGCAGTCATCTGCACCGAGCGTCGTTCCTCTGGCTCTCAAATGTGTGTCTTCCACATAAAGCTCCAGCGGATCTGTGTCGAAATTATGATTTGATTCCGGCACCTTCACACACACCATATCAATATGAGCCTGCAGGATGACGCCGGGATGTGTCTCATAACCTGGTGACGCCGGTTTATAGATGACAACATTTCCCATTTCGTCCTGCACATAGGAAAGATTGTGATCGACGGCGAACCGCACAATCCAGTCACTCAGCATTTTCTCATTTTTTGAACCATGGGGAATCTTACACATCTCATTAAAGTAATAGCAATGTGGCTTTGTTATATCAAATTCCATACCAGTTTTCCTCCATAATCTTATCATTATCACAGCTTGGTCAATTTATATTGACCAAATGATACCAGTTTATAAAAACACACCTCTTTTGCGTCTAAGTATAATAAAAAATGATCGTTTCGTCAATAGTATCTTATGAATTTTTCACATAAAGTGTTATAAATATTGTCAAATTCTTGTCTTATTCTCTTCTTGCTTTTCATTTTATGTTGCAAACTTTTCTATTTCCCTCTCTTTTCCGTCGATAATTTAAGCATTTTATTGAGATTTCTTTTTTATTCTGCTCAATTTTTTATTGACTTGTTTTCACAACATTGTTATAATACTGTCATAATATAGATAAGGAGAAGGTTTATCCATGGCTAAAATAACAGATTTAAAAGGCTTTTGCTACCCGCTGTCTCCGGAAGGAACGTGTTCTTTATTAGGCTGCTATCCCTGGCATTACGGTACGGAATACTTAAATATTGTCTACCGCACTGATCCCAATGCACTGGCAAAATGGATCCCGGAACCCCTTACGCCAAGCAGAACGCATCCGGATATCGCCTACGTTGCATTCAGCAAGTGGTGGTCCGTCTGGGAAGACTGCAGGGAGATGCCCAGTATGAATCCGGAACGCACCCAGTATAAGGAAGCGGCCATCTGGACCGGCTGTAATTATAATGGTGAAGAGGCTCAGATCTGCCTCCCCATCTGGGTAGACAACGATTTTTCCATGGCGAGAGGCTGGGCCATGGGCTTTCCCAAGAAGCTGGGACAGATCAGCATAACAGACTATAATCCCTACAATCCGGGCATGCCGAAGATGGGGCCGGGAGCAAGCTTAACTGGAACCGTCGCCTCTCATGGTGAAAGGCTAATAAAAGGCACGCTCACGATTGAGCGTCAGATAACCCCGGATCAGCTGCCCAAGCCCATGGGGCTGCCCCTGATTCATCTGCGTCACTTCCCAAGCCTCGTTCCCGGGCACCGGCCTTCCGTATGCGAACTGGTTAAGCTGGGAGCGGTCAATAAGCAGTCCGATCCGGTCGCATGGGCAGGAAGCGGCCAGCTTGAATTCCTTCCATCCGAACTGGAAGAGCACATGCCTCTGGCACCGAAGGGGGACATTCTCGGAGCCTACTGGTTCCGTAACGGATATACCTTTGATGGAGCTGAGGTTTTACATGATTATACAAAAGACTGGAAATAGAGATAAAAGGCGCCTTCGGGTGCCTTTTATCGGCTTGCTCGTCTTTTTATTTCCATGTTTTTCGCCTCTTCATGTCTTGACTGTTTTATTGCAATATTGTAATAGTATTTTTAAAATATTATGGCAATAAGTAGTTGACATATGGATTCTCTTTGCTATAATAAAGGCATAAGAAAGGCATATTCATTTCATATGAGGGAGAACAAAAACATGCGAACCTACACAAGTGCAAAAGAGTATATTGACGCAGTGATTGAAACGGCAAGGCGCAGGGACGGGGACAAACAGGAATTTTTACAGTGTGTGAAGGAAGTCTACGATTCCCTGGAAAAGGTTATCGAGGCTCATCCGGAATACGTTAAGGCCGACATCCTGACCCGTATGATCGAACCCGACCGTTTTATTTCCTTCCGGGTCGCCTGGGTGGATGATAACGGATTTACCCAGATCAACCGCGGATACCGGGTACAATTCAATTCAACCATTGGACCATACAAGGGAGGCCTCCGTTTCCATCCAACCGTAAACCCCAGCGTTATGTTTTTCCTGGGATTCGAGCAGACCTTCAAGAACTCTCTTACCGGACTTCCTATGGGGGGAGCGAAAGGCGGTTCTGATTTTAATCCGGTCGGAAAGAGCGACAGCGAAGTCATGAGATTCTGCCAGTCCTTTATGACCGGGCTTTACCATTACATCGGACCGGACACCGATGTTCCCGCCGGAGATATCGGCGTTGGTGCAAGAGAAATCGGTTATCTGTTCGGTCAGTACAAACGGATCCGGATTGCATTCGAAAACGGAGTGATCACAGGAAAACCACGTGCCTACGGCGGTTCCCTGATCCGCCCGGAAGCCACCGGCTACGGCGCCGTATACTATACCAATGAAGTTCTGAATCATGAACACGAATCCATCAAGGGGAAAACCTTTGCCATCTCCGGTTTTGGCAATGTCGCCTGGGGCGCTATCAAGAAGATTGCGGAGCTGGGGGGAATTCCTCTTACGATTTCCGGACCGGATGGCTATGTATATGACAAAGATGGAATTATCACTCAGGAAAAAATTGATTACTTATTAGAGATGCGTGCCTCCCGAAACGATCGTGCCAAAGACTATGCAGACAAGTTCGGCGCACAATTCTTCCCGGGCAGACGGCCCTGGGAAGTAAAAGCGGACGTGGCAATGCCCTGTGCGACGCAGAATGAAGTTGATCTGGAAGATGCTAAAAACATTGCGGCCAATGGAACGAAGTATTATATCGAGGTAGCCAATATGCCTACTACCTCCGAGGCCTTAGATTATCTCACTTCCAGAAAAACAATCATTGTAGCTCCGTCGAAAGCAGTCAATGCCGGCGGCGTCTGCGTATCAGGTCTGGAAATGAGCCAGAACAGCCAGAGACTATCCTGGAGTGCCGAGGAAGTTGACAGCCGGCTGAAGGCTGCAATGAAGAACATCTACAAGAACTCCGTAGACGCGGCAGAACGCTATGGCCTGGGCTACAATCTGGTTGCAGGCGCCAATATCGCAGGCTTTGAAAAAGTAGCCGACGCGATGATGACGCAGGGTGTCTATTAACAATTTCATTTCACATGCCTTTCTTAAATTCAAGAGATCCTTCAGCCCGCCGGGTCTGAAGGATCTCTTTTCCTAATGCTTATTAATTCTCTGGATAAACTGTTTCGTCCGCTCATGCCTGGGATTTGCGAAAAATTCTTTTGCCGGCCCTTCTTCCAGGATTACGCCATCCGAAAAGAAGACTACCCGGTCCGCGACCTCCCTGGCAAACGCCATCTCATGTGTCACAATCATCAGAGTCGTTCCCTGATGGGAAATGGAACGGATCACATCCAGAACCTCCCCCACCATTTCCGGATCCAGCGCAGAGGTCGGCTCGTCGAACAGGATCACCCTGGGATTCAAAGCCAGAGCCCGGGCGATTCCCACCCGCTGCTGCTGGCCTCCCGACAGCTGATGCGGATAATAATTCATCCGGTCCTTCAGCCCCACCCGGGCGATTTCTTCGGCGGCAATCTTTTTAGCCTCCTCCTTTTTCATTTTTTTTACCACTACCAGGGCTTCCATCACATTTTCCAGTGCCGTGCGGTGGCTGAACAGATTAAAGCCCTGAAACACCATGGCCGTGTTCCGCCGGACGTCAAGAATCTCTTTCCTGCTGATTTTATCCGACATGTCCAGCGTGATATCTTCCAGCTTCAGCACGCCCTTCTCCGCTCGTTCCAAAAAGTTTAAGGTTCTCAGGAAAGTGGATTTTCCAGACCCGCTGGCTCCGATAATGGCGACAACATCCCCGGTTTCTACCCGGTAGTCCACACCCTTAATCACCTGATTGTCGCCAAAACTTTTTTTCCAGTTTTTAACCTCAATCATCCTTCTTTTCCTTTCTTTCCCTGTAGTTTACCTTTTTCTCCAGCCACTTAAATGCAAAACCGATCAGAATACAGCACCCCCAGTAGATAATGGCAGTGCAGATATACGCCTCAAAATAACGGAGCGTTCGGCCGCCGATGATTTTTGCTTTCCCCATGATGTCCACCACTGCAATCATAAAAGCCAGCGACGTCCCCTTGATCAGTGACGTAATCTGATTACCAAACGTCGGTATCGCCACAACAAGAGCCTGTGGGATCTCTACCTGCAGCATGGTCTGAAATGCCGTCATGCCCAGGGATTTTGCCGCCTCAATCTCTTTTTTATCGATGGAAAGAAGCGCCGCCCTGATAATTTCCGATTCATAGGCAGTCTCCTGAATCACAAATGCAACCAGGGCAAACGCAAAGGCAGGAACCATATTAACATTGAGATCCGTTCCGTGTTTTACATTAACCGCCCTTAGCAAAAGCGGAATCCCATAGTAGGAAAGATACAGCAAAACCATCAGCGGAACCCCTCTGACAAAGGACAGATAGACCGAGCAGAACTGGCTCAGTACAGGGATCTTTCGAATTCTGGCAATTGCCATGCCAAATCCCAGGACCACGCCCAGAATCATGGCCACCACAGTGAGTTCCAGCGTAACAGGAAGACCCTCTAGTATCTTGGGCATATACTCCCAAATAGCTTTCATATCAAATATTTTATTCATATAAAGTCTTCTCCATCTAGTGTTCCGGTACTAAGTCTGTTCCAAAATACTGTACACATAACTCTGCCATTGTACCATCATCGCGGATCTCCGCAAGGACCGCATCAATTTTCTTCTGAAGCTCCGTATTATCTTTTGCATAGAGATAGTAAGAGTCAGGCTTCTGAATTTCGTCGGCGTTTTCAATATCATACAGCTTTAAATCAACGCCCAGCTCCTGACTGGCAATCGCGAAATCGGCCGCCGCATGAATGCAGGCATCGTAGCGTCCGGTAGAAACCATGTTCATAATCTCAATGGCGCTGGCATCTACATAATCTATATTGATCTTTTGCTCCGGATGCTCCTCGTTATATGCTTCCAGCCACATGGCCTGTGCAGTCCCTGCAATATGAGCGATGTTCTTACCGGCCAGATCTCCGATCGTCTTTATCTCTGTCTCGTCCTGACGGACGCCCAGCACGGTGGGGCTGTGGAAATAGGGGACTTCCGAGTATAAATAGTTGTCCGCCCGCTCCTGCTTCCACGAAATCCCGCCTCCAATGATATCATACTGGCCGGATTCCAGTCCCGGGAACAGAGCTGAGAACTCCCCGGTATAGACCAGTTCGATCGCAACGTCTTCCAGACGTTTATCCACTTCCTTCATAATTGCAATCTCATATCCGTCCAGTTCCCCATCCTCATTTACAAAGTTATAACGGGCTGATTTTCCGGGGCAGGCATATGTAAGTTTCGTAATCGCCTCACTCCCTCCCGCCGGACTGCCGGCCTTGCCGCCGCAGGCTGTCAATGATAGAATCGCCATAAGTGCCATTACAGTTGCCGCTGTTCTCTTCATATTTCTTTCCTCTCTTTCTTCCAGTTAGACTGTTCCGACAAACGTTTTTTAAAGCAGTACTGATACCGCCGGCATCAGCGTCTACTACAGATATACAATATCATGACAACTTTGTCAATTATTTTTTAACATTTTTTGTATATATTCCTCTAAATACAGTCATGATATCGTATTTTAGTTGTCATTATTCATTATATAAGCCCGGCTTTTTTCCATAATCTGGAAATATTTTCTTACTTTTTCCCTTTTCCTTGCTAAAAATCCTATTTTCTGATAGAATGAAAGAAAAATGATGGAAACGGAGAGACTTTTCATGAAAATGTTATCAGTTCAGCGTCGTGAAGCGATTCGTGCGATGTTACTAGAAAAAGAAAGCATTACCATTTCAGAGGTAATGGAAAAATTTCAGATCAGCGTGGAGACGGCTCGCCGTGATTTTGATGCATTGGCAGATGAGGGGTTTCTAAACAAAGTTTATGGAGGCGCCACCTTAAAAAAGCGTACTTCCGCACTTCCCCCAAAAGAGCTTCTCAACAGCACCTTTTCCGAAGGGAAAACCCGCATTGCCAGACGTGCCGTACGCTTTATGAAAGCAGGTGATACCATTTTTCTTGATAATTCCAACACGGTCTTTCATATGTGCGAGGGCCTTCTGAATATGGATATCACAGTTTTGACTAATTCGCTTGCCGTAATCAACTACTTATCAAAGAGCAAAACCATTAATCTAATTTGTGTGGGCGGCCGGTATGATGCTAACGAGGAATCCTTTTTAGGGCCTACGGCGTCCGAGTACCTGCGCCGTTTTCAGGTGGATCGCGCTTTTTTTTCCTGTAAATCTTTTGACATGACAAGAGGCCTGGGAGTCTCTGACGAAAGAGTCGCCGACATGAAGAAAACCATCATCCAGTGCGCCGAGCAGACCTGCCTGCTTGCTGATCACAGCAAATTCGGCAAAGTATCCTTTGCACATTTCTGTGACTTTGAAGATGTTGACAACCTGTTTACCGACGAGCTTGTAACCGATGACTGGAGAGACTACCTGGAGCGTCATAATGTAAGACTCTTTGAATGTCCCGAAAGCGGTGAGATCCAGCCGGAGGAAAATTATTATTAGACCAGCGCAGGAAACAAAAAGGGAGAGAAACAGAAAAATCAGTCTTCTGTTCCTCTCCCTTTTAATTCTTCGGCAGCTGTCCCTCCGGCCGGCTGCCGAGCCCTTTCCCTTAATTTTTCTGACCCAGCCGAAACAGTGAATCCATAATAAAGACAGCCATTGCAATAGCTCCCGCGATCTGAAGTGTCTCTGTCAGATAATACGAGGATAAATCACTGACACTGCGTATCATATAATAAACGCTGCGGTAAATCGAGGCTCCCGGCACAGACGGCAGTATGCCTGCAACCAGAAACACCGTGACCGGCACCTTAAACCGCCTTGCAAAGATATGGCTGATAAAGGCCACCACCAGAGTGGATACAAAGGCCGCAACAATCACAGAACTCGTATAGTTTAAGGAAATCAAATAGATCACCCAGCAGGCGGCTCCTATGAAACCGGCATGAAACACATATTTCCGCGGCACCTCCAGAATCAGTGCGAAGCTTAAAACGGCGAAAAACGCCCCCATCGTCTGAACTACCATATCACGGCACCTCCAAGCACCTGGCTGAACAAGGCCATTCCCATACCGACACCGGCCGCTACGGCCAGGGCGACGACTGCCGCTTCCATGATTCTGGCTGCCCCCGCTGCGTAATCCCCATTCAAAGTATCCCGGATAGCGGTTGTAAAAATCACGCCCGGCACCAGGGGCATGATGCATCCAATGATGACAATATCACGCTTCAAGTCAGGAAACACCCATTGTTTCATCATAAGAGCTGCCACGGCTATGGAAAATGCACCCAGAGACGTCTGGCAGAACACATTAAGCCTGATCCGGCCCGACATCCAGATGACTCCCGCAGACAATGCGCCCGCAAATGCGGCGGCCGTACAATCTACAGTTCCTCCGCCCAGAAGCAGGGCAAAGAACAGGGATACACAGATGACTCCTGCATTCTTCATCCAGGGCCTGTACTGCTGTGCCTTACACGCTTTCTGAAGCTCTTCATAAGCGGCTTCCACAGTCATATTACCGCTGCAGAACTGTCTGGAGACATTATTGACCAGGTAAACCTTATTAAGATTTGTAGACCGGTCGGTCACCCGCCTGATCACCGTGATCGGTTCCAGTTCCGGATCGTTCAGCGTCACGAAGATCCCCGTTGACAGTACGATCGCTTCTGAGGTACGCCTGTCCGCATTTTGCAGAATGCGCTTGATGGTGTCCTCCACCCGGTAGATTTCCGCTCCGCTCACCAGCATTACTTCTCCGGCCAATACAGCCGTCTCCACAAGCAGCTTGTCATTCATCTGAATATGCTCCTTTTATCTTCCATTCTTCAATTTTTCCAGTTATCACAGGGTCTTCCGGCCCATCGACCATCATATCACAAATTGATGTATCTTCGCAATCCCAATGAGCCTTTTCCCTGCACCCATGGCACGATGCCGCTTTTTAATCAGGCAGACAGAGAGCGATGCCGTTTTTGTTTCGGCATCGCTCTCTTATGATACTGTCCTATTTTTTTCGTTTGCTCAGATCCAGCTTATCGCCCCAGAAGGTATTATGGATACCGGAAAATCCGGCTTCCAGATCCAGCCATTCCTGTACCGGATAAAATGGCTGTGCACTCTGTCCGGAGATATTGTAAGGCATATCATCACGCGGATAAATATTGTTCTGATCCTCCGCCACACGAAGCGCATAGTCCAGCATTCCCACCATGGCTCCTTTCATCAGGAAATGCATGGTGACAATATTATAACCCAATGGATACAAATCCTTTGCATCCATGGTCGGCTGTTTTACGGACTGGTTGATATCGGGGAACATCCTCCAGACATCCGGGAATTCTTTGGAAACCCGTTCAGCCTGTTCCATGGTCTTTAACTGATTGATCAGCAGCATGTCCGCACCGGCTTCCAGCGATCCTCTGCAGCGCTCAATCGCATCCTGAAAACCTTCTTCTGTATTAATCAGCACATTTGTACGCGCAATAAAAATACAGTCTGTGCCTTCCAGAGCCGCTTTTGCCGCCCGAACTTTTGCCCAGTACTCTTCTTTCGGAATAATATTTTTCTCTACAACGCCTTTGGCGAATCCCGGTTCCGATTCATCTTCCATGAGAATTGCCGCAGCTCCGGCTGCAGCCAGGCGCTTGCAGGTACGGTATACGTTCTGTGGTCCTCCGAACCCGTCTTCCGCGTCCACGATAATCGGAAGTGGGCAGTTCTCTGTGATACGGCTGACAATCCACTCCAGCTCCGGCAAACTAAGAATGCCAAGATCAGGCAGACCGTCCATAGCCATGGAAAGTTCCGCGCCGCTTAAGCACAGGGCTTTGAAACCGGCCAGGTATGCAGCTCTTGCTGAAGCAGAATCAAATACACAGGGGGCTATAACCCCTTTTTCCTTCTCCAACAGTTCCTTAAAAGATACTCTTTTCTCTCTGATACTCATGAAAATCCGTCTCCTTTCGGCTTAGCCATTAAATTTTTCTCCGTTTTGCATTTGGAAGCAAAGCGGAAAATGATTTTATCTTCATTCTTACTATACTTGCCCGCATACGTTTTGTCAATCCGTTTTGATAAGTTTTTGATAAGTTTTTATTTTTATTAGACAAGTTTATTGTTATATATTGCAAACTTTATATTGAAAATCGATTGACAAACTATCATCATCATGTTACAATCTGGGTAATTATTACAATATGCAAAGGAGCGGATTATCCATGTTTGAACATCTGGCTCAGGGCTATGCCCTGAAAAAAGCACCATCTACCGTCATTCCGGTAGGCATTTCCATTAAGGCTGCAAAAGAAAAATACAACCTTGATACACTCTACAAGCTGGCATCTAACGAAAACCCCTATGGCGTATCACCTAAGGCTCTGGAAGCGATGGCAGCGTCTTTGGCAGACTGTCATCTGTACCCGGATTCTACCCGCGATACTGTTTTAAAAAACAAACTGGCACAGAAGCACAGCTTGCTTCCTGAGAACATCATGATCACCTGCGGCGCTGCCAATGCACTGGCCTTTGCGGGTGAGGCATTCATCAAACCCGGAGACGAATGCATTATCACCTCCCCGGCTTATCCGCCTTACTACTATATTGTCTATAAAAATAATGGAACGATTGTAGATATCCCTTCGAGAAAGGATGATATGAAGCTGGATACCGAGGCTGTGTTAAATGCAGTTACGGATAAGACCCGCCTCGTATTTGTATGTAATCCCAACAATCCTACAAGTACCTGTCTTTCCGGAGATGAACTGTATTCCTTCATTCAGAAATTCCCAAAGGACGTTATCGTTGTTGTAGACGAAGCTTACATAGACTTTACAGATAACCCGGAGAAGACCACCATGGTCTCTCATCTGAAGGATCTTCCCAATATGATTGTGGTACGTACCTTCTCAAAGCTCTATGGTATGGCCGGCATTCGTATCGGCTATGCTCTGGCCTGCCCGGAAATCATTGGATATATGAACAAGGCGATGGCAGCCCGTTCTCTCAACACCGTGGGAATCGAGGGGGCAATCGCAGCCCTGGATGACGAAGACTTCCGTCTTCTGACAATTAACAGCAACCGGGAAGAGCGGGATTATCTGACCAGAGAGTTTACAGCGCTGGGATACAAAGTATACGAATCTCAGGCGAATTTTATCTACGCAGATTTTGGCTGTTCCTGTCAGGATCTTTATTTTGCACTCCTTCCCTATGGAGTAATGATCCGGGGCGATTTCCCATACGCCCGTATCTCAATCGGCACCCACATCCAGAATGAAACTCTTGTAAATGCAGTAAAAGATCTCAGAGAGAAAGGCGAACTGTAGATCCTTCCATATTTGTGCATCAAAGGTCATATCATTTTACGGCCAGGTCTTAAAACAGAAGGTTTACTGTTTTAAGCCTGGCCCTTCCTCTACGTGGCTGCAGGTATCAGTAAAGCCAAAAGAAAGCGGATCTCCATCACTGGAAATCCGCTTTCTTTCTCTTATTCTCAGAGCGCGAGACGGGGATCGAACCATACCGCTTTTTCTCCATCAGGACAGCATGAGAAGTGTCTACAACTGTCTACAACATTTTGGAGAACGCAAAAGGCTGAAACCCCTTGTAAATCAAGGAAATTTCAGCCTATGAAAAGAGCGCGAGACGGGACTCGAACTCTCCCAATGTCGAGAAAGCTACTAAAATCAAGGAGGAACGCACACTGTCTACCGTGTGTCTACCGGCTGTCTACAACTTGAAAATCAGAAAAAAGGAAATTACGTAGTAAACATTATTTACCCTTCTACTGCCTTTTGTAGTAATTGATACAACAATTCTAATAAGTAGGGACATACCTTCCTGCCGCTTTCCTTGCCTCTATTATATCTTGCGGCAGATTAGTCCAGAAATTTTTACAATTCTCTTGAAAGCTTTCAGAACTGCTAGTTAGGGCGAAATCTGAATCCGGCCAATTAATAATTTCATTTTTAGTTTCTTCTGAAATGCCCACTGTTAATCCTTGTAGGCCCTCATAAGAATATTTTAACTCCCACCACTGCCCATCTATAAAAAACAGAAGATTTCTGTTATAAGGTCTTACAATTCGAACTTCGTCCGTTGTAATATCCGAAGTAGGATATGCTACTTCTTGCCAATATTGATGGAATAAATAAGAAATAAACAGTGCATGCTCCTTCTCATTTAAAGCAATATTTCCATTCCATATATCGTAACTCATCTTTCGGAGTTGAATCCCCTGCAAATGCAAATCTATGGTGCTATTTCCTGTAAACTCACTCTTGTCTACTTCCCATGGATATATTCTATGGGGAGCATTGATGTCCATTTTTATTCGTGTATTCACCTCTTTTAAAAATGTATTCAATTTCTCGACACGGTTATTCGAACTACTTTTACTTTTTAATATTACGTCATCAATAATTGGCTGAAGTTTATTCTCCCATTCTTTTTCTATTGGAATTAACTCATCAACTCGTTGCTGTGCACCGGGATTTTTCCTACAAAAATCATCATTTAGGTCAAGTGCTTTTGTATCGAGTTCTACCTTGTTCCAGTCCCAAAAATCATGTAACTGCCATTTCTCTATCGGAGATTCGTAACCATCACAAAACCTGATTGTATCATCTAAACCGTCACCATTCGTGTCTATAGCCTCCCATGCAAAGGCATTTATAGGAAACATCGCTAAAGACATCACTACAGAAGATGTTATCGTTGCAAGAATCATTTTGGTAAATCTCATTTCTAAAATCCTCCTTTTTTGTTCTATCAGTTTATATAATTATACACCTAAAGTTTATGTTTTGTCTATAAACTTCTAGTAAACGGAGGTGTAAACTTATAATGAATAGTGCTGAAAGATTGAAAAATTTGCGTGAACGCTATCATCTATCACAAAACGATGTTGCAAAAGTCTTGAAAGTATCTCCCGCTTTAATCAGTTCATACGAAAGAGGGGAACGCACTCCAAGTCCACAGAAGCTATCTTCACTTGCTGATTTATACCATACGTCCACTGACTACTTGCTTTGCCGTAGTAACAGCTATGACGATACATTATTTATCCCCGTTGATGGGTTAACATCCAGACAGATAAAACTATTAAGAGAATTGATAGATACCATGAAAAATAATTAATATTTCTAAATCGGAGGGGCAAAAGCACCCTCCATTTTTATTTTAGAAATCAGCTTTTTCTAAAATGGTTACACACTTTTATCAAGCGAAACAACTCTTTATATTCCATAGCTTCTTTATCATTATATGATAATAATATTTTCATCAGCTTATATACATACCGTTCTTCGTCACAGGCTATTTCAAAACAGATTGCTTGCCAGTCATAGGGATATAGCTTTACAAGTTCTAGTAAGTATGTTGAATACAGCAATAATAAAGGAGCTTTTATATCTATCTCAAATCTTTTAAATCTCCGTCCCCATTTGGCTAAATCCTTTTTTACGATAGATTTATTTTCTTTGCAAAGTTTTTCTATATTTCCCCACTGTTTATCGTCTTTACTCGGCGGAGTTGTATTATCTACAGCTACTTCTAACAGGAAATCTATATATGCATGAATAAGTGTTTGAGAGGTTTTATCCAACTTACTATACATATAAACATTGATATTGTCTAATATATATAGCATGGTATCCATTTCGCTGACTAGTCGGTAACATTCATATGGCTCTTTTTTTTCCCAAAAAAGAACAGCCTCATGAAACATATTATCAAACAAGTTTTCTTTATGGCTATATTCTTCCTTGGCGTTTGGAGATTTTTTGCTTAAGTTCTCAATGTAATAATCTTTGCCTATTATATCTCTGAATACATAATCCGCTTCTTTTTTATCAGTTAAAATAGTTATTTGTAATTCACTTTCTAATTTTCTAATGACCTCTATATTTAATCTGTAATTATTTCGGGATAATAATGCACGGTTTAGAATTTCCGTACTAATATTTAGCCTTGAAGCTGCCAAATACCGTTTTTCCTTTTCTGCCCCATTTTCAGGTATCTTATTCACCCACTCCGTAATCTCTTTTGCATTTTCAAGTACACTTACATTTACACTGGGATTGTCTACAACAACCTTTAGGTCAGTTTACAAGGAACTACACGCAGACCACGAAACGGGGGCTGCTGACAACAAATAAAGGCTGAGTATCAAGCACCGGGAAAGTGCGGGATATTCAGCCTGTTTTGTTGTCAGGGGTTTCCAAAGGGGCTTGCCCCTTGGCACACGACTTTGCTCGCAAAGTGTAGTGTGTTATACGCTCTGTCGGCGTTGCCGTGAAAATGCCGTTGCCGCCGGAGAGGGCAAGGGCATTTGAAGCGGCAGGAAAGCAGGGCTGTGATTGCGTGGCGTGGAGCCGCAAACGCAGGACTGGTTTTATCAGCAGACAGGGCGTATATGAAAGCCCCCGTTCCTCGTCCCACGCCGGACTTCGGGACAAAATGTCCCGAACTTGTGGACACACTCACGAAAAAACAGACGGATTTTTCTCTCAAAATTGAAATGGGCGGGAAGCCGTTTTAGGGCTTTGCTATTTCCCCGATAAACTTGAAGTTGTACTTATGCACAGGCAATCAAGCATCCCGTTTAATCAAAGCGGCATCGGAGTCCGGGCAATCACAATGACTGCCAAAACAGCGCCCGCAAACGCTGCTGCGCCGATAACTGCCGCCGTTTTTTTGCTGAGGTTCTTCTTTACTGCCTTACAGATTAGCATGGCGCAAACCACGCAAACAGCCGCAACCGCAAGCGCAATAACCAGCGTCTCCCATAACCATGAAAGTTCGTATAATATTCTCATTCGCTCACCATACCTTTCTCTTGCAAACTGGAAGTTACTTTTTCATATACACGCCTTTGCCAAATCCCGATTTATCCCTTTACTTTCTCCCCCGCTGCGGTTTTGGGTTTTTCAGCAAGTCCGACTTCTGCGCAATCCTTTTCAGCCACTTTCTTTCTTCCTCCGACAGCTTCCCATAGTTCAGCTTGAGCCGTTTACAGATAAACGCCATCGCCGCCTGTTCCGGGTCGCTGCCCGGAGTGGACGCTGCTTCTGCGGCTTGCAAAAAATCTTCCAGAGGATTGTCCTCCGGGACGCTGAAAAAATCGTCCTTATGGGCTTCCCGCAGGTCAAGGGCTATGCCGTTTATGTCCTGCTGTATTACATAGCGGCAAAAGCTGTCATCGTCAATATGGGCGGCGATAAGCTGCCTTAGCTGCGGGTCGGACAAGCCGGGATTGTGCTGCTTCATAATGGTTGCGCTCATAATATCCACAATGGCATTTGCGCTCTGTACCTGCTTGACTGCCGTTCCGTTCACATAGATTTCAAGGTCAGCCATGAGCCGGGGGAAATCCGGGTGTACCGCCAGTTCACACAAGAGGAAATTATCCACCAGCCCGCTTTTCAACAGTTCAATCATATCATCACTCACACGCAGGTCTGCAAGATCGGCGTTTGGGTGATTTTTTGTTTCGGACAGCCCCAGCAGGTAATCGGCGGTCACGCTGTAAAACTTCGCCAGCTTGATAAGGGCATAGTGGCTGATGTCCTTAAAATCCTCCGCTTCATAACTGCCCAGCGCAGACTTGGAGAGGTGGGTCTGCTCCGCAAGCTGTTCCAGCGTCAGCCCACGCTCTACACGCAGGTCTTTTAGGCGCTCTTGAATGGTTAAAGCCATATTTTGTTCCTCATTATATTGCCGTTATCATATTTTCTAACTTAAATCTTTCGAGCTGCGGAATGTTCTTGGCAGAAATATTTAGGCCATATTCTGGTTTCGACTTTTTACCCTCGTATGAATGGTAAACAAAAGTATTACTACTGTCGTTATCCCATGTGGTCGCAGGAATTAAATATTCTATGGGGTGTTCGCCATCATTTAGCAAAAGCAAGAACAAGTAAAGTGATTGGTCTGAAATATCAAAATATTCCTCCCGCATAAAAACATAGCCTGTTCCTTTGCGAATGGCTTTAACTTGAAACTTCAAAAATCCTCTCTTGCTTTCTGCAATAAAATCTATTCCATGGTCATCAACCTCGGAAGTATAAATGCTCACTCCATAAGAGGCTAATGACATTTTTGCGTAGTATTCACAGAACGTCCCCAGCTTTTGCCGGGTGAGGTCACTTCTTGACCAATTTAGGTTATACATTTCATTTCCACCTCCTGCTACATTTCTCTTTTTCATTCTACCACAATTCCGAGAGCGTGGAAATAGGCAGTTTTTTTGGCGGATTTCCTACCTCTTGGATATACGGGACGAACGGTCATTTAGGTGTAGACTTAGGGTAGTTCATCGATGGACAGCACCTTGAAAACCGAATGACCGTCCGAAAAGAAATACCCCGGCCGGGGAAGCACCGCAAGGAGACGGACTTCTGGACACTTTGTCCAGAGGTCACTTCGGGACAAGTGTCCAGAAGCTGCGGGGAGCGTGCCAACGCCGGAACACGCCGCAGGAATGGGGCAGGAAGCCTTTTCGGGGCGAACGGCAAAAGCGAAAAATGGAGGGAACGCATGAGAGATAACCCCTATAAAGACTTGCCACCGCTGGAACGCAGGCCGGACGGTTCCCTTTACCGCATGACCCCAGCGCAGCGGAAACAGGCAAACGCCCTGATCCGCCGGGAGTGCTGCTGTTATGAGGACGGGAACTGTATGTTCCTTGACGATGGGGACACCTGCACCTGTCCGCAGACGGTTTCTTTCTCGGTCTGCTGTAAGTGGTTCCGCTGGGCGGTTTTGCCGCTGGACAAGACGCTGGAAGCGGAGATTTTCCGGGATAAGGACTTGAAACGCTGTGCGGTCTGCGGCGGTGTGTTCGTCCCTAAATCCAACCGGGCAAAGTACTGCCCCGACTGCGCCGCCAGAGTTCACAGGCGGCAGAAAACAGAAAGTGAACGGAAAAGGAGGTCTACTGTGGACAGTTAGGGGCTGAAAAGTCCTTGATTTTCAAGGCTTTGCAAGCACAGAACAGGGGCAGGCAATAGAAACTACCGTCTGCCCCCGGAAACAGGCTTCTAACCGTCCACAAAACACGATATGGCAAACACCATTTATATCCATCAGCCGGAAAAGGCGGTCAGCTTTACCCGGCTTCCCAATTTCCTTTTTGAAGCCCCCACATTCACACCCCTGTCCAACGAAGCAAAGGTTCTGTACGCCTTTATCCTGCGCCGGACAGACCTATCCCGAAAAAACGGCTGGGCAGATGAATACGGGCGGATTTACCTCTACTATCCCATTAACGAGGTAGTGGAGCTGCTCCACTGCGGGCGGCAGAAAGCGGTCAATACCCTGCGGGAGCTACAATATGCCGGACTGGTGGAAATCCAGAAGCAGGGCTGTGGAAAACCCAACCGCATTTATCCAAAATCCTATGAAGCGGTTTCAAACACCGACTTCAAGAAATCCGGTTATGGAACGCCGGAGGACTGAAAACCGCACTCATAGAGTACGATAATCAATCCTCTTGAAGTACGAAAACCGGACGGTATATAGAAATACAGAGATTAAAACGATTTTATTTATATCTATTCCATTCCAATCCTATCAGAGATAGTTTCGGCGGGATTTTCCCTGTGGAAAACCCGCTGGAAAAGAATGGAACGAGGAAAGGAGCAGAATGGCACAACACGCAATCTTGCGGTTTGAGAAACACAAGGGCAACCCGGCAAGGCCGCTGGAAGCCCATCACGAACGGCAAAAGGAACAGTACGCCAGCAATCCCGACATTGACACCAGCCGGAGCAAATACAACTTCCACATTGTTAAGCCGGAGAGCAGGTACTACCACTTTATACAGAACCGTATTGAACAAGCTGGCTGCCGCACCCGTAAGGATAGTACCCGGTTTGTGGATACGCTGATTACCGCCAGCCCGGAGTTTTTCAAGAAGAAGCCCCCAAAGGAGATACAGGAATTTTTCCATAGGGCGGCTGATTTCTTAATCGGGCGGGTAGGCCGGGAAAATATCGTATCGGCAGTGGTACACATGGACGAGAAAACACCCCACCTGCATTTGGTCTTTGTCCCTCTGACAGAGGACAACCGCCTGTGCGCTAAGGAGATTATCGGCAACAGAGCCAATCTCTCAAAATGGCAGGACGATTTTCACGCCTATATGGTGGAGAAATATCCCGACTTGGAGCGTGGGGAAAGTGCCAGCAAGACAGGCAGGAAGCATATCCCCACCCGTCTGTTCAAGCAGGCGGTCAATCTATCCAAACAGGCAAGAGCCATTGAAGCCACGCTGGACGGCATTAACCCGCTGAATGCCGGAAAGAAAAAAGAGGAAGCCCTCTCCATGCTGAAAAAGTGGTTCCCACAGATGGGGAATTTCTCCGGGCAGTTGAAAAAATACAAGGTCACAATCAATGACCTGTTAGCGGAAAATGAAAAGCTGGAAGCAAGGGCAAAAGCCAGTGAAAAAGGCAAGATGAAAGATGCGATGGAACGGGCAAAGCTGAAAAGCGAACTGGACAATTTACAGCGGCTGGTTGACCGTATCCCGCCGGATATACTGGCGGAACTGAAACGGCAGCAGCGGCAGCATGGAAAGGAAAGGTGATTTTATAAGTACCACTATCAGATACAAAAAGGAAACGGAAGTCGTGACTTTTCAAGGCAGGGAAATCACGCTGGAAAACCTCTCCCCGGTGTTCACGCCGGAGCAGGAAGCGGCAAAACGCCGGGAACTGGAACAGCAACTTTATGAGGTGTTCCGCAAGTATGCCGACAAACGGCAGAGTGAGGAAGCCGGGGCATAAGGTTTTCCAAAGCCATCGTTGATTTGCGGGGCTGCTGACGGTATAATAAAGGTGTCAGCAGCTCCGTTTCTTTTTTAAGAAAAGGAGCGACAATATGAATAATCGAATAGACGCAATCTATGCAAGGCAATCGGTAGACAAAAAGGACAGCATTTCCATTGAAAGCCAGATTGAATTTTGCAAATACGAGTTGAAAGGCGGTAACTGCAAGGAATACACAGACAAGGGGTACAGCGGCAAGAACACAGACCGTCCGAAGTTTCAAGAACTGGTGCGGGACATCAAGCGGGGCTTGATTGCAAAAGTCGTGGTTTACAAACTCGACCGTATCAGCCGTTCCATTCTGGACTTTGCCAACATGATGGAGCTGTTCCAGCAGTACAATGTGGAGTTTGTGTCCTCTACGGAAAAGTTTGATACCTCCACCCCGATGGGGCGGGCTATGTTGAATATCTGTATTGTGTTCGCCCAGTTGGAACGGGAAACGATACAGAAGCGGGTAACGGACGCATACTATTCCCGCAGTCAGCGGGGCTTCAAAATGGGCGGCAAGGCTCCTTACGGCTTCCACACCGAGCCTATCAAAATGGATGGTATCAATACAAAAAAGCTGGTGGTAAATCCAGACGAAGCGGCAAATATCCGGCTGATGTTTGAGATGTATGCTCAGCCCACAACCTCCTACGGGGACATTACCCGGTACTTTGCCGAACAGGGGATTTTATTCAACGGCAAAGAGCTGATACGCCCCACGCTGGCGCAGATGTTACGCAATCCTGTCTATGTGCAGGCAGACCTTGATGTGTACGAATTTTTCAAAAGTCAAGGGACGGTCATTGTCAATGACGCTGCCGATTTTACTGGCATGAACGGCTGCTATCTGTATCAAGGGCGAGATGTGAAGCCCAGCAAAAAGAACGACTTGAAAGACCAAATGCTGGTACTGGCTCCCCATGAGGGCATTGTTCCCTCCGACATCTGGCTGACCTGCCGCAAGAAGCTGATGAACAACATGAAAATCCAGTCTGCCCGAAAAGCTACCCATACATGGCTGGCGGGAAAAATCAAGTGCGGGAACTGCGGGTATGCCCTTATGAGTATCTTCAATCCCTCCGGCAAGCAATACCTTCGCTGTACGAAACGGCTGGATAACAAGAGTTGTCCGGGGTGCGGGAAAATCATTACTTCGGAACTGGAAGCGGTTGTTTATCAGCAGATGATAAAGAAACTGGCAAGCTACAAGACGCTGACAGGCAGAAAGAAAGCGGCAAAGGCAAACCCTAAAATTGCCGCCCTGCAAGTGGAACTTCTCCATGTGGACAGCGAGATTGAAAAGCTGGTGGACAGTCTGACGGGTGCAAACAATGTTCTGCTCTCCTATGTGAATGTGAAGATAGCGGAACTGGACGGGCGCAAACAGGAACTTGTGAAGCAGATAGCCGAGTTGACGGTGGAAGCCATCAGCCCGGAACAGGTCAATCAGATTTCCGGCTACCTCGACACATGGGACAATGTATCCTTTGACGACAAGCGGCGGGTGGTGGATTTGATGATTACCACCGTTGCCGCTACAAGCGACAGCTTGAACATCACATGGAAAATCTGATGGGTGGAACCCCTCCCGTCAGATACCTACCCTGTGTAGTCCCTTGTAAACTGTACTTTGCTATTAAATAATCTACTAATTCCTCATACGTTTTAAAGTTCATTTTTCCCTCTGTCAATTTTCGATTTATGCAATTTTTTTTCGGCATTTTCCTGCATTTTTCAAAAATTCTCAAATTGCTCCATGTGGAGTATACTAGCATTATAACACAAAGCGCTTTGAGTTAAAACATATTAATACGGAGGTAAACATAATGGAGAAATCCATATCTGACTTAGTCTCTTTAATAGAGGAGACACCTAAGGGAACTTTCTTCTCTTACAAAAATGGTGTCATTCAAACATATGCTTGTAGGGACTTTCGCGGTAATCTATATCTCAATAGATTACCCGCGCTGAACTACTACATAGAGCGTCCGAATGAACTTAGCCTTTTTTTCGCAAATGATAACTCTTCACACATTAGCTATGAGAAGTTTGTTTTCAGCGGAACCGACAGTATCTACACAATAGCAACCGTTGCTAAAACGTATGCAATCGCTCCACGGATTGTTGCATATTTTAACGAGTTGTTAGACTACACAGAAAAGGGAGGGAAATTATATGTTAAGACCAAGTGACTTTATCATCACCAATTTTTCAGACTTAGCCCAAGGACAGACCGCACTGTGCGTAGGGGTACGCCCTAATTATAAGGATTACAAGAACGGTATTGCCGGAGATATTTGCGGCTATAGTTACGAACTCGTATTGCCGTCACGGAAGTACGAACATATCGCTATGAAGGTGCCCGGTTCTGCCTTGATTAATCCTGAATTGTTCAGCACCCCCAACACCGTTGTAGCAATCGAGCAGATTCAAGACTTTTGTGCTCGTTGGTACAAAACTGCCAATATGACGGAATATTCCCTGTCATGCAAGGCTTCCGGATTCACAATATCAAAGGAGGCAAAAGCATAATTGGATAAGTGGCTAGAGAAATTCGACCGCTTGACCGATGGAGCCGCGGAGGGACTGAAAAAAGTCCCTTCACAACTCCGCGATAACAAACGGCTGATATCGAAATTAATTATATTTATTTTGATTCTAGGTTTGGCTCTGATGTCCGTTATCTGGGTTCTGACTGCATTTTTAAAAGCCATAGAATACCTCTATGGAATCTGGGTTGAGAACACGGAGTTGATTATCATACTCTTTGTTAGCCTGTGCATGTTATTAGGTTCCGTCACTTCGCAGATAAGTAAATACCGTGAGGAAAAAGAACGCAGAAAACGGGAAGAACTGGCACGCCAGCAAAAGAATGCCTCTACACAATATGCGTACCTGCGCCTTTTCCTCTATAAAATTTTGGACGAAAGACTATGTAGCATAATAGAGGTGGTGAAACCTGTTGCCCCCAACCAGTTGAACGCTATCACGCCAATAACAATAGATGATGGGCACGCTATTATTTACTATAATTTTCAAGTTCATAAAGCAAAGACCTTGCCGTTTTCACAAGGAACCGACTACGTTAGCAACCTGATTTCCTCTCATGTTATAGCGAAAACGCAAATTGAGGGAATAGAGGGAATCACTGCACCTGTAGGGGATAGCCTCCTTACCCCTGTGCATGTAGATTCCGTGAAAGACCTTGGTTCAACCGCTATTATCGTTTTAGTTTTAGACTGTGAAGCATACAGGGAGTTAAAGGAACAGCAGGGGCATTCCATGCAATCCCGTGAATTAGTTGAGCATATCTAGGAGGTGGCTTATGATACTAGGATATAGCCTTGTAGATTGGGAAGAATACGGAATAAAGACCGCAATTCATACTGATATTTGCAAAAATCCCCATTCCCTGATTACGGGCAAGTCTGGAAGTGGTAAGTCACAGAGCTTTCTTTGGTTTGCCTATCATATTTTACAGGGGCAGGAAAGCATTTTGTATCTGGCAGACTTTAAAGCCGGAAAGGAATATGCTCCCCTGAAAGACTGTTCCGCTTATTCCTGTGCTGATAATGCTGTTTTTATGATATACGACTTCTACAAGTTATATACGGAAATGCGACAGCACCAAAATCCAGAGATAGGTCATGTGACGCTTGTCATTGAAGAATGGTTCGGCTTATTGGGCTACATAGAAAGCATAGACAAAAAGCGAAAAAATGATTTGATGGCTAAGGTCGGCGAAATTCTAGCTTTAGGGCGAGGAATTGGAAATGGAATAGGAATTTTTCTTCTTGTCCAAAGGGCAGACAGTTCAAACTTTTCCGCTGGATCACGCGAGCAATTTCAAAACCTCATCTGCTTCGGAAGACTTAGCCGTGAACAACGTCTTATGCTGTTCGCCGGCGAGGATTTAAATACCCGGTACTATAAAACCGGTCAGGGAATCGCTCTGATTGACGGTCAGGAAGGGGCTACAGAAATTATCGTCCCTTGGGTTCCTGAACAAGATATACTGTTGAAACGTATACGCAACTATATGGACAGACAACCCTCGATTCAGGAATTGCTACACCAGATACAGTCAACCGGCGGCGTTGCGGAGCATAAGCCATAGGTTGACCGGAGCAGGGGGCGAAGCCCCTTGCTCCATACCGAAGTTGCATAGTATTACCACAACTTCGGTGTCAGTGTCAAAAATGCAAAAAATCCTTTAAAATCAATGGTTCCGGCATACCCCTCGATTGTGTCGGCTCTGTGTCGGAACTAAGAAAGGAAGTACCATGACAACCAAAAAGAAAAACATAAATAATAATCGGCGCAGCCGAAAATACCAATTAACATTTAACAACCCGGAAAAGCACAAGAACTGTTCCCATCAGGCGATTAAAGAAAAACTGTCAAGCTGGGAGAATATCATTTACTGGTGTATGTGTGATGAAATTGCAAAGGCTCCACACACTCACCTGTTTGCACAATTTAAGAATCCTGTTTACTTTTCCAGCATAAAGAAAACTTTTCCATCTTCCCATATCGAAGAAGCACAAGGAACAGCAGAAGAAAACCGGGCGTATATCCGCAAAGAGGGCAAGTGGGAAGATACAGAAAAGGGAACCACAAATTTAAAGGATACCTTTGAGGAATGGGGAACCATGCCACAAACGGGACAGGGACGAAGAAGCGATTTAGCCAACTTATACCAGATGATTAAGGACGGCTATTCGAATGTAGAGATTCTGGAAATCAACCCTGACAACCTAATGAACCTACAGCACATTGATAAGGCACGTTTAGAGATACTTTCCAGCCGCTACAAGGCAGAACG
Organism: Hungatella sp. SL.1.14; assembly: GCF_024460495.1. Lineage (NCBI taxonomy): Bacteria > Bacillati > Bacillota > Clostridia > Lachnospirales > Lachnospiraceae > Hungatella > Hungatella sp. SL.1.14. The sequence continues at coordinate 47,782 of NZ_JANFYJ010000035.1, forward strand.
GCGCATGAACCTATTAGTAACCTATGTGAGCGGTGCAACCGGCTTTGGAAAGTCCAGATATATCCTTGATAATCACGGCGATTCCAATGTATACCGGGTAACGGACTACAAGCACCCCTTTGATACTTATTCCGGGGAAGATGTGATAGTCTTTGAAGAATTTAGAAGCGATTTGCCCATAGGCAATATGCTGAACTATCTTGATATCTACCCCTTGCAACTTCCTGCAAGGTACAACAATCGGCAGGCCTGCTATAACTTCGTCTATATCGTTTCCAACTGGAAGTTAGAAGACCAGTACCATAATATCCGCTTGGAGCAAATGGAGACTTGGAACGCCCTTATACGGCGTATTCACAAGGTAAGGATATACACGGCTCCCGGTGAATGGCAGGAATATGATACTACTGATTATCTGCATGGATTCCAGCCGGTTGACAGGGCAGATACACCATTTAATAATTAAATCTGACAGGCGTTGGGACTTCACAATATACGCTGATAAAATTATTGCAAACAAAAAACATAACGAAAATAATCATACTTACAAATTATAAAATCATAAACCATATCAAATTTCAATCAAACAATCTCACAAATAAAACTTTGCTCCCTGCGCCTGTTGCAAGGCGGCGTATATGAATGACAATAAAAATACTTCGGAAATCTTCAATCTTTCTTTATTGAAAGAAGCACTTGACTGCGGTATAATCAGTACAGACAGTGTGCTTGATACGCTTATGTCAACAAAGAGAGAACAAGTCCGAAAGATACATACTTACGCCATCACCCCACCAGCAAAAGAGGGGGGACGGTGGCAGACCTGCTACAAAGGTACAGACGGAAAACGAAAGAATATCAAGGCACAGACGGAAGATGAATTATTGGATAAACTGATTCCAATATACTTCCAAAATTCGCACATTGACAAAATGACTTTTTACGAACTGTATGAGGAATGGTTAACATATAAACGGACTGTAACCAATAGTCCCAATACCATCAAACGGCACAAACAGCATTACAGCAAATATTTTGAACCATCTGCCCTACATAACAAGAAAATCAAACGAATAGATGAATTACTGCTGGAGTCAGAGTGTAACCGCATAGTAAGAGAATTTAATCTTCCCCGTAAGGAATGGGGAAATATTAAGACCATCTTAAACGGTATGTTTGAATATGCCATCAGGAAAAAATATCTGTTGGAGAACCCCATGGACAAGGTTCAGATTCTTGTCAAATTTAAGCAGGTAGTCAGAAAAACAGGCAAGACCGAAACTTATAATTCGGACGAACTGAAAGACCTGAACCAGTATCTTGACCGCATGTATACAGAAACGCTTGATACTGCTTTCTTGGCTGTCAAATTAAATTTCCTGCTCGGCTTACGTGTGGGGGAACTGGTCGCTCTGAAATGGGACGATTACACCAATATCAACCATCTGCATATTGTCCGTGAAGAAGTCAGAAATCAGGTTACAAACCAATATGAGGTAGTGGAGCATACAAAGACCAACCGTGACCGATTCGTGGTTCTGGTTCCAAAGGCAATCAATATCCTGCAAAAGATAGGGCATACCGGCGATTACATTTTTATGAGGGACGGGGAGCGGCTTACATCAAGGCAGATTGCCTATGTACTGGAAAAATATGCGGAACGTCAAGGACTGTCTACAAAATCCACCCACAAAATGAGAAAGACGTTCGCCAGCAACCTAAACGCCAGTGGCGTGCCGCTTGACTGTATACGGGAACTGCTGGGACATAGCAACTTAAATACCACCCTTGGATATATCTATAATCCATTGACGGAAAAAGAAACTTATGACCTCATATCTAAGGCTTTGTAAGCTGTCTACAACTGTCTACAGCCTGAAAGACACACAAATATAGCGGAACCCCTGATAAATCAAGGATTCCGCTACTAATTAAAAGAGCGCGAGACGGGGATCGAACCCGCGACCCCAACCTTGGCAAGGTTATTTAATATATATAATAAGAAGTAACACATACAAAAAGCGGCTTAAAATCAAGGTTTTTTGAAAAGTAGATAGTGTATAATACCATTTCAAGCACATATCGACTTTAAGCAAAACTTTAAGCATTTTTTAATAGTGAAAATAGTGATTTAGCATCGGTGAATAGTAAAATGCCGACCGATCTAACTTATATTACATCAGTAATGCCAAGGATCAAAGATATCATTGGCATAGAAGGACAAAGTTACCAGCTATTAAGTGATGTAGCATATGCGATATCCGTCAAAGGAATAAAGTCTGGAGGGTTTGGTTTTAATAATCAACTTTATTCAGACCGGCCAGTAAATACTAGCAATTGGGGGTATGTTGAATACTTTCAGCATGCGGATAATTATGTTACAGTTAAGTTGTATCCAGAATCATCTCTTGACATTTTTATTCGCCGTTTTACGATAAACACCATGACATGGAACACTGATTGGAGAAAACTCTCAACAACAGACGTAGTAAATTGATCATTTTTGTACCCAACCTGAGTTCCACTGTCCGTTAAAAAGGGTCCGATAAAATGAGCTTAATTCTCCACCGTATCTATGAGCAATGACCATGATTCGAGACGTATCGTTTTCTTTAATAATTTCTATTGCAAACTCAGCAGCTTGCAGAGGAATATCTGGTGGAAAATAAGGAGCTGCAACAAAGAGATTATGTACATTATCCCCCATATTTTTTATAGCATCAAGTAATGTTCCCGATGTAATAGTTATTGCGTTCAAACGCTTGTCTAAATCACTATTTTTTCCAGTTGTATTTCGAACATTTGTTTGTTATCATGATATCAAAGGAGATGATACTATGGCAATATGCACCCTGGAGCCCGACATTAACCAGTGCCCGTATTATAACGACGTGTCACAGACATGCAATGGCGGCCCGCAAGAATGTGGATTTTATAAAAAAACAGAGCCACAAAAGGCAGAACCGGAGCAGATGGAGCGCCGGGTGAAGTGGTATGAGAAGTACTACGAGAAACGATAAGACGGCAGGACGAAGCTAATTGGGTGGCTACCGCCCTGCTGATATGAGCATACTTATTTAACAGTTTGCAGACTGCGTTGTGACGAATTCACATACAAATGCCGCTCTGGTAGTGGGGGATTGTGCAAACCAGGGCGGCCGTAAGAAGAGTTGACACACAAATTATATCACTTTATACAAATAAATCAATATTATTATTGTCAATTTATCAACAAATTCATATAAAAATACGGCCCGCCAAAATGGCTAGGCCGTAAATTAGAAAAGCAAAAACACAGTGATTATAGCACGCGTATTTCATTCTGTAAAGAAGGAATTTAAGGGTACCCATTTACTGATCACCTATACATGATTACGCACAAAAACCGCCCAGTGTATAGGGATACTGAGCGGCTTTGCATGAATGCTCTTACTGGGCGTGCCAGAAAGATATAAGATATATAATACGAGCAGCCTGATTATATCATTTCCAGAGAGTTCTGGCAATACCTTTCTTCTCCAAAAAT
>NZ_JANFYJ010000350.1:0-300 GCF_024460495.1 Hungatella sp. SL.1.14
TAGATGAAAAAACCGTTCTCTTCGACACGGTCGACCGGGCAATCACCGGGCAGTTTTTGGAAAATGTGGAATCCGTTCTGGCAGGAAGAACGCTGGACTATGTGATTGTCAATCACATGGAACCAGACCACTGCGCCACACTGGGTGAGCTGATCAGACGATACCCTGACATCTCCGAGGTCTGCAACGCGAAGACGATTCCGATCATCAAACAGTTCTATGAATTTGATATCGATACCAGAGCCGTGATCGTGAAAGAAAACGACACCTTCTGTTCCGGCAGACATACCTTCACCTTCC
>NZ_JANFYJ010000351.1:0-300 GCF_024460495.1 Hungatella sp. SL.1.14
GGCAGAAGTCAAACGGCGGTTTTGAAACTAATCATTTCAAGGCCGCCGCTTTTTTATACCCACGGCGGCAAAGGAGGTACGCCGTGTTTCTTTGCCTTGTCCATGCCCTTAATTTGTCAAAAAAAAGCCCAGGCACCGGACCAGGATATTCTGATATTGGTTGCGAAAATTGTTCTAATATAAATAAATTCCTCGCTTTATGCGCTTGTGCGGTCTTGTGCTGTGCAAGCGCATTTTGCTTGCCTTACTTCTGGACAAAGTGTCCAGGGGTACGGAGCGGCACCCAGGGGAGCCGCCCCG
>NZ_JANFYJ010000352.1:0-300 GCF_024460495.1 Hungatella sp. SL.1.14
AGGTTATAATCATTCTGGAAATATAAGGGATTGATCAAAGGAAAAAAAGAGAATCGGGAGAAAAATGGAATGGCCAAAATTAGGACAATGACGGAGGGTCATCCGCTGAAGCTTATTTTCGCGTTTTCACTGCCTCTGATGTTTGGCAATGTATTTCAGCAGTTTTACACGGTGGTGGACACGATGGTGGTCGGCCAGGCGCTGGGAGTCGGAGCGCTGGCAGCGCTCGGCGCCGCGGACTGGCTCAACTGGATGGTATTGGGGATGATTCAGGGCATTTCCCAGGGGTTTGCCATATTG
>NZ_JANFYJ010000353.1:0-300 GCF_024460495.1 Hungatella sp. SL.1.14
TCCTGTTCCTTCAGCGTGTTTACATAAAACGTCTTCTCTTTTTCCATAGTCTGAAGCATCTCCAGGATCTTCTGATCCCAGTTATCGAAGGTAATATCCTCTGTGATCCTGGAAAAATTCTCATTATAATAGATCCAGCTGAGCAGCTCATATTTATCCTGAAAATGATAATAAAACGTCTGACGGTTTAATCCGCATACCGCGGTAATATCGGCAATTGATATCTTGTCAAACGGCTTTTCCCTGCATACCTGTTTCAGCGCCGCGGCAATCGCTTTTTTTGTAATGAGTGAATCTGAC
>NZ_JANFYJ010000354.1:0-300 GCF_024460495.1 Hungatella sp. SL.1.14
TGCTCGATGCGGATCTTCAGAACAACAAGGCTGTATTCCCGGACACGGATTCTCTGAAGAACTGTGAAGTCTTTCAGTACCTTGGAACCGATGTAGATTCTATTTATAATGAATAATGGAAAGAAGTGAAATCGAATTAGGGCTGCATCACTTACGCATGACAGTACCAACAGCAGTCAGGAGGACGAATCGTGGTAAATGCATTAGAAACACTATTACAGCAGGTAGTCGATATCACCATTCTCCTGTTTGAATTTATGGGAGTTCTGGTCATCATCGCGGCAGGACTCCGCGGGATTT
>NZ_JANFYJ010000355.1:0-300 GCF_024460495.1 Hungatella sp. SL.1.14
CTTCGCTGGCAGCGGCCAGACACCGGGCAGCTTGCCGTGCTTTTGGGCTTTGCTTTCCTGTTGTTTGCGGCGCTGTGGGATATGCTGTATCACCGGGACATTTATCTGCTGCCGGCCCTTCGCTTCGCTATTTCTGAAATGGCAATGGCGGTGTTCGTCCTGTATTCTATGACTGCCCTTTTCCTTGCTACGATGCGGGAGGTAAAACGGGCCAGGGAGAGTGAGGCGCGCATTGCGGCTGAAAAGGAAATGCTGCCGGAGATGAACCGCATGAAGAACCAGTTCTACACGGTTATGTCC
>NZ_JANFYJ010000356.1:0-300 GCF_024460495.1 Hungatella sp. SL.1.14
CCCCTTTGACCGGGACGGCGTCTATTCCGGATGTGCCTGGACTGATGAAAATTGAATTCATCTCTTCTACACTGGAAACGTAAAGGAAGCAGGAGATTATGACTATATCCGCGAGGGCAGACGGGCCGCGCAGGTATTGGTGGAGACGAAAGATGGAAAAGAGGCTGGAGAAAAGAGGCTGCTTCTGACCAATAAAGATTATCCGGAGGACTGTACGCTTCATGTCAGGGATCCCAAGGTCTGGAAGGAGGGCGGTATGTACCATATGGTGCTGGGCGCCCGGAAGAATAACTATCAGGG
>NZ_JANFYJ010000357.1:0-300 GCF_024460495.1 Hungatella sp. SL.1.14
CGAAACAGAATGAGAAGCTTCTGTTTAATGATGACGGAACGCCTACAGCCAGAACAGCCAAGATCCTGGCGGCAACTCCGATGGGACGCTTCGGCGTGGCGGAAGAGTTAAACGGAACACTGCTGTTTTTGTTAAATAATGAGGCTGCGGGCTTTATTACAGGTGTGGTTATTCCGGTTGACGGCGGATTCTCCGCTTATTCAGGAGTATAAAACCATTTCGTACAGGACAGAAGAATCATATCCCCCGAAAAGTGCGCGGAACGCCTTTCGGGGGATTTCGTGATTCCGGATCTTTATT
>NZ_JANFYJ010000358.1:0-300 GCF_024460495.1 Hungatella sp. SL.1.14
CAACAGGATATTGAGGCAGATTACACGTACGATACTTCTCTGATGTAAGCTTTTCTGGTGCCGGCGGGAACTGTAATTGAAGTCTACGGAACCACGCTTCACTACGCACCCTGTCACGTGGAAGAAGGAGGCTTCCGGTGTGTGGTTGTCCTGCCAAAGGGAACCAACACGGATATGGAGCCGCTGGAGATCAAAAACAAAGAGGATGAGCTGCTCTTTGCAAGAAACAAGTGGCTGATCGGGCATGAAGATGGCGGACTCCCTGAGAATGCGTATATCGGCCTGAAGGGCGAAAACCTC
>NZ_JANFYJ010000359.1:0-299 GCF_024460495.1 Hungatella sp. SL.1.14
ACCCGATTTTCGTGTCGCCATCGAACCACAAGTATGACTATCAGGATTACGACCATATCGATCCGCACTACGGAGTTATAGTAAAGGACGGCGGAGAACCCTTAAAGAGCGGAGCCACCGATAATCGTCAGGCAACCAAGTATATGGTGAGAAGCACGGCGAAGGAGAATTTAGAGGCCAGAGACGCGTTTTTTGCGCGGTTTGTAGAGGAGGTTCACCGCCGCGGGATGAAGATTATCCTGGATGGCGTGTTTAACCACTGCGGATCCTTTAACAAATGGCTGGACGGGGAGCTTCTT
>NZ_JANFYJ010000036.1:0-50668 GCF_024460495.1 Hungatella sp. SL.1.14
GAAGATGAAATGGCAAGACTTTGTGGATTGCGCTAACGAATAATGCTCATCTTTTAGTAGAAAGACGTCTTATTTCTCAGCATTCTTTAAAATGATTAACATTTTGGAATGCTGAGTATAACGCTTCAAATGTTAATATTTCCATTTGAAGCGGAAAGCATCTCCTATGCGGTCTGCAAGTATTTTGGCATCGAGACCGGAGAAAACAGCTTCGGCTATATTGCAAGCTGGAGCCAGGGCAAGGAGCTGAAAGAACTGAGAGCCAGTTTGGAGACCATCAACAAAACCTCCGGCACTTTGATCTCCGACATTGAGCGCCACTATAAGGAAATCTGCAAAGAGCGCGGAATCGACCCTCATGCAAAGGTAGAGCCGGAACCCGCCCCGATAGAGCAGCCAGAAGATGCCGCTAAGGTATCTGATAGACAGCAGACCGGCGATCTGACCTACTATGTAGCAGAGTGCATGGAATTTCCAAACCTCGGAGAATACCACGATAACCTGTCTTTGGAGGAAGCAATCCGCATTTATCAGGAGATTCCGGCAGAACGAATGAACGGGATCAAGGGCATTGGTTTTGAGCTGAAAGACGGAAGCGACTATGAAGGACCTTTTCCGATTTTGACCGGCCAGACCATTGACCTGGACACCATCCAGGCAATCGACTATTACCGTGATAATCCTCTGGTGCAAAAAGCGGTAAAGGAACTGGCTGCGGCAATGCCGGAAATGGAAGTGCTGGGGGCGGACGCCAACCAGCAGGAGGCTTTGTTTCTGATTGACGATGCCACCTATCTTCATATCCAGTCCTGTGACAACGGCTGGGACTATACCCTTTACGATGCCGCGTCCATGAAAGAGCTGGATGGTGGTCAGCTGGATATGCCGGAGATTTCTCGCATGAAGGCAGTTCTCCAGATTTGTGATGACAACGATTTGGGCAGAGACTCTGTAAAATACGCACCGTTGTCCATGATTGAGACCTTGCAGGAAGCTGTTTACCAGCAGATGCAGGCAGAGGCCAGTCAGATGGCTGCTTCTTCCCAGCTGCCGGAAGCACAGGAGCAGGCACTGGATGAATACCCCATGCCTGATGAGCAGGTATCCACACCGGATATGCAGGAATACGGCTACTTCTATGATGGGATGCTCCCTGTCACCAGAGAACGGGCGCTGGAACTGGATGCCGCTGGTTTGACTGTCTATGTGCTGCATGAGGACAATACGGAGAGTATGGTATTTGACTCGCAGGAAATCATGGATCATGGCGGACTTTTCGGTGTGGACCGTGAGGAATGGGAGAAAAGCCCTCAGTTCCACGAAAAGGTCATGGAGCGTCAGGAACATCAGCAGGAACGCGAACAGGCATTTCTATCCCAGAACAGAGATTGCTTTGCCATCTATCAGGTGAGCCGTGACGATCCGCAGAATGTGCGCTTTATGAATCTGGACTGGCTAAAGTCCCATGATATTTCCATAGAGCGCAGCAATTATGATCTCATTTACACTGCTCCGCTGAGGGAGTCTGGCACGGTACCGGAGCAGCTGGAAAAACTATATGAGCAGTTTAATCTGCAAAAACCGGCGGATTTTCACAGTCCTTCTATGAGTGTCAGTGACATCGTTGCGATCAAGCAGGATGGTAAGGTATCCTGTCATTACTGTGACAGTGTTGGTTTTACCCAGATCCCCGGATTCCTGCCAGAAAATCCGCTGAAAAATGCGGAGATGGCCGTGGAGGATGATTACGGCATGATCGACGGTATCATCAACAATGGCGCAAAAGAGCCTACGGTGGCAGAGCTGGAACAGCAGGCCCGCAGCGGTCAGTCCATTTCCCTCATGGATTTGGCTGCCGCTGCCCATCGGGAGGAACGGGAAAAGAAAAAGTCCGTCATGGAGCAGCTGAAAAGCCAGCCCAAGGCAGAACACAAAAAGACAGCGCCAAAAAAGAGTGCGGAAAGGGAGATTTGATATGGGAAACTTTACTTTTGAGGAAATGAACCTGATGTGCATTTACAATACCGGTAGCCGCACCGGATTGATCGACAGCCTACGTGAGATGCGCGGCGAGCTGGCCCCGGAGGAAACCGAGCTGCGGGAGTTGACAGACAGCGCACTGGGCAAGCTCCAGGCCATGAGTGATGCCGAGTTTGCCGAGCTGGAGTTGTATCCGGATTTTGACCAGTAAACACCATAATCGCAGGGATGGGGTGGCAATATGCCACCCCACCTTTTTACCCCAAAACTGAAAGGAGGACAGAACACTATGCCAACCAAAGCTGAACTATATGCACAGATGGCGGAGAAGGTAACAACGCAGCTCACGGGGAGCTGGCAGGAATGGGCAGGGTTTCTCACCACTGCTTCCCGCCTTTACAAGTACCCGTTCCACGAGCAGCTGATGATCTATGCCCAGCGACCGGACGCCACCGCCTGTGCGGAGTACGATTTGTGGAATGAAAAGATGGGCCGGTATGTAAGGCGCGGTTCCAAAGGGATTGCTCTGGTGGACGATTCCGGTGATAAACCCCGTTTGCGCTATGTGTTCGACATCACGGACACCGGGACCCGTGAACATTCCCGCACTCCCTGGCTGTGGCAGCTGGAGGAGCGCCATCTGGATTCCGTGCAGGTCATGCTGGAACGCACCTATGATGTTTCCGGTGATGACCTTGCCGGACAGCTCACTGAGGTAGCCGGAAAACTGGCTGAGGAATACTGGACGGAGCATCAGCAGGACTTCTTCTATATCGTTGACGGTTCCTTTTTGGAGGAATATGATGAGTTTAACATCGGAGTGCAGTTTAAGGCAGCCGCCACCGTCAGCATCACTTACGCTTTGATGTCCCGCTGCGGACTGGAGCCGGAACACTACTTCGACCACGAAGATTTTATGGCGATCTTTGATTTCAACACCCCGTCCACCATCGGGGCGCTGGGAACAGCGGTCAGCCAGATCAATCAGCAGGTGCTGCGGCAGATCGGCGTTACCGTCCGAAATGCAGAGCGCGAAGCCAACCAAGAAAGGAGCAAACAAGATGAACAATCCCATGACCTATATCCAGAACGGAGACTATCTGATTCCCGACCTGAAGCTGAGCCAGCAGCCGGAGAAAACCCTGGGCAAGTACGGCAGGATGAGGAAAACCTACCTGAAGGAACACCGTCCCATCCTCTACAACCAGATGCTGATGAGCGAGAAGTTGTACCAGCACCTTCTGGAGATCGACGAGACCGCCCAGAGCAGACTGGAGCAGATGATGCCCCAGCTGGCGAAAGAAGCGGGAGCCACCGAGCAACTGAAAGCCAGCGATCCCATGAAGTGGGTGGGGCTGATGAACACTTGCAAAGCCCAGGCAGAGGAGATCCTGATGGCGGAGCTTATCAACAGCTGACCCTAAACCTGTTCCTTTCCGAAGCGGAACAGATCCAATCCATAGATGAAGCAGAGAATGTAGCGCATACATCCTCTGCTTTTTCTTTTGCCCAAAATGACATCGACCATGTGCTGCGTTTGGGCGGCAATACAGACCGTCAAAGGGAGCGTGTGGTTGCAGCCTTTGAAAAGCAGAAAACCACCGCTGAGATTACCGAGATACTGAAAACGCTGTACCACGGCGGCAATGGCCTTGGCAGTGTGAGCGCATGGTATGCCGAGGATGGTATCCATCTTTCCCATGGGAAGTCTGTCCGTTATGACAGGTCTGCCCAGGTCATTTCCTGGGAGAGCGCCGCAGAGCGTATCGGGGAGCTTTTGGAAAGTGGTCAGTTTGCCTCCAATGTGGAGCTTGCAGAAGCGGCAGGCTATGAACGCTCCCTCCTTGCAGAAAAGCTCTGGTATCTGTATCACGATCTCAGTGAGGGTGCCAGAGAAGCCGGATATTTGTCCTGCCTGTCAGAGATCAAAGGCAATGGTTTCCCGGAGGAGACTTGCCGCCTGACGGAGCAGCTGAGTGACCCGGCTTTCCGCCAGACCCTCAAGGAAGAATACGCCGCCTTCTGGACTGCCTATCAGCAGGACCGTGACCTGTTGCGTTTTCACTATCACAGACCAAGGGAGATCTGGGAGAACCTGAAGGACCTTGACCTGCCACGCAGGACCTTTTCTTCAGACCTTTCCCAAGTGCCAACCGTTCAGCACTTCATTACCGAGGATGAGATCGACGCCGCTATGACCGGCGGCAGCAGTTTCGCCGGAGGAAAAGGCCGTATCTATGCGTTCTTCATGGCAAACCATACGGATAAGGAGAAAGTGAGATTCCTCAAAGACGAGTATGGCATTGGCGGACGCTCTCATGCCCTGTCCGGCGCAACACACAGCGGTGAAGATCACGATGGGAAAGGACTGCACTATAAAAAGCAGGACTGCCCGGATGTTCACTTGAACTGGGAAAAGGTTGCCAAGCGCATTACCTCACTTGTCCAGAAAGACCGCTATCTTACCGAACAGGAACAGGCACAGTATGACAAGATCCAGTCTGAACAGGAACTGGCCGAAGAAGATGCCATTCAAGCCCAGCAGCCGGAGATGGATGAAGAAACACCAAAGCCTACCCTTGGGGAGCAGTTTGAGCAGTATAAGCCTGTGGTGACTGCCGCCATTTCTGAGGATACCGCATACCGCAATGCCTGCGGTCATTCTGACCGTGAAAATGCTGTCATCGAGGGTAATGCCGCTGTGCGCCGTGCAGTCCTTGGTTCTAAGGATATGGAGCTGATCCGACTCTATTCGGATGTGCCGGAGTTCCGTCAGCGTTTACACCGGGAAGTGATCGACGAGACCTATCCAAAGCTCCATGAGCTTCTGCGCCCTCTTTCTCAGGAAGATATTGATACTGCCCTTTGTGCATGGAACGGCAATATCGAGAGTAAACACGCTGTTGTCCGCTATATGAAAGACCATGCAAGAGAAAAAGATACCGCCGCATGGCTGGCTCAGGAATACGGCGGCAGTAACAGCAACAGCCTGTTCGTTGTCCGTGCCGGCAGCCCGGAGGAAACGCAGCTGCCCTGGCCGAAGGTACAGCGCCGGATTGCCCAGCTCATTCAGGAGGACCGGTTCTATACCGAAGAAGAACAGGACCGTTTTGACGACATCGACCCCATCGCCATCCGGGAAGCTCTGGAAGAAAGAGGGATCGTCAACGGCCAGGTGGCAGACACGGAAAAACTGGACAATGCCCCGTTTATCCAACAGGTGATGTCAGATGCCGAGCAGATCGCAGATGCCGAGACAGAGCAGACTTCCAAAGTTTCCATTTCCGATGAGGAATATGACGCAGTTCGCCGCCCAATTCCGCAAAGAACCTCCTATGAGCCAGCCGCCCCGGTCTATGCCGTGGGCGATACCGTGTATATCGAGGATGACGTCTATCAGATCACCGAGCTGCGGGAGGACACCGTACAGCTTCTGCCCACCGGGATGGTATATCCCATCTACCGGGCAGAGCGCAAAGAACAGTTTGAGCAGCTGCTTCGGGCAGACCGCCGCAATGCTTACTATACCGAGTTTCTTCCTATTGACCCGGACAAGGCAGATCAGGACTTGCGGGATGTATTGGCTCATGGACTGATGGATGAAGCGGATAAAAAGCAGATTTCCACGCTGCTGCAATCCGGCAGGAGCAACAGCGAGATCGCCTACTGGCTGAGCAGAGCCTATTCCGGTGAGATCGAGACACTGAATCTGGAGACTGGCGATATTGCCGATTACCGTACCACGGCACAGGGCATAGAACTGGAAGTCCTGGACGCAGAGGAAAAGCGTCTGGCTATGCTGTATTTCCGCTGGGATGAGGTTGCACCTTTGCTGCGCGGGATGTATGCCCGTCAGCAGGACGGTTTTGGACAGGAACAGCCCCAACCGGCTGCCGAATCCCCGACCTTCCATTCCGAGACCGTGGCCGTCTATCCGGGCGATAAGAACAATCTGCCTTATGATGTGGTGGTGGAACGGCTGCATATCGAGGAGCCGGAGCCACCAGCGCCTGTGACAGAGCCGGAGAAAACTTTTGAGGAAGTGCTGGACGAACACCCGGTTTCCATTCAGGTCAATGGCCAGTGGCAGACCTTCCCCAATGCCAAAGCTGCCGAGGAAGCCTCCTATGAGGAATACAAGGCTAACCTGCGCCGCAATGCAAAAAACTTCCGCATTACCGATGAGCATTTGGGCGAAGGCGGTCCGAAAGCCAAGTTCCAGGCAAATGTCAATGCGATTCGTTTGCTGAAAGAGCTGGAAGCTGCCGGACAGCAGGCAAGCCCCGAACAGCAGGAGGTTCTTTCTCGATATGTGGGCTGGGGCGGTCTCTCTGATGCGTTTGACCCGGAGAAACCGGCATGGGCTTTAGAGTATGCCCAGCTAAAAGAACTGCTGACCCCGGAGGAATATGCCGCCGCCAGAAGCTCTACCCTCAACGCCCATTACACCAGCCCTACGGTCATTCAGGCCATCTATGAAGCGGTGGACCGTATGGGATTTGAGACCGGAAATATTCTGGAGCCGTCTATGGGTGTGGGCAATTTCTTCGGTATGCTGCCGGAGGGAATGCGAAACAGCCGTCTGTACGGCGTGGAGCTGGATTCCATCAGCGGACGGATTGCAAAGCAACTCTATCCAAAGGCGGACATCACAGTAGGCGGCTTTGAGACCACCGACAGGCGTGACTTCTTTGACCTTGCCATCGGCAATGTGCCGTTCGGTCAGTATCAGGTCAACGACAAAGCCTACAACAAGCTGAATTTCAGTATTCATAACTATTTTTTTGCCAAAGCACTCGACCAGGTGCGTCCCGGCGGCGTGGTAGCTTTTGTGACCTCCCGATATACCATGGACGCCAAGGATTCCACCGTGCGCCGCTATCTTGCCCAGCGTGCTGAGCTGCTGGGTGCTATCCGTCTGCCCAATGATGCGTTCAAAAAGAATGCCGGTGCCGAGGTTGTATCGGACATCATTTTTCTCCAAAAGCGGGACCGTCCGCTGGACATCGTGCCGGAATGGACTCAGACCGGACAAACGGAGGATGGGTTTGCCATCAACCGGTATTTTATTGACCACCCGGAAATGGTGCTGGGCAGACAGGAGCCGGTAAGCACTGCTCATGGTATGGACTACACTGTGAATCCTATCGAGGGACTGGAGCTTTCCGACCAGCTGCATGATGCCGTGAAGTACATTCATGGCACTTATCAGGAGGCAGAGCTGCCGGAGCTGGGCGAAGGCGAAGCTATTGACACCTCCATTCCTGCCGACCCCAATGTGAAGAACTATTCCTATGCCATTGTAGACGGGCAGGTGTACTACCGGGAAAACAGCCGTATGGTGCGCCCTGACCTCAACGCCACCGCCGAAGCCCGTGTAAAAGGTCTTGTGGGACTGCGTGATTGTGTGCAGGAACTGATCGACCTTCAGATGGATGCAGCGGTTCCGGACAGCACCATTCGGGAGAAGCAGGCGGAACTGAACAGCCTCTATGACAGCTTTTCTGCCAAATACGGTCTCATCAATGACCGTGCAAACCGTCTGGCCTATGCAGACGATTCTTCCTATTACCTGCTCTGTGCGTTGGAAGTCATCGACGAGGACGGGAAACTGGAACGTAAGGCAGATATGTTCACCAAGCGGACCATCAAGCCCCATCAGGCGGTGGCTGTGGTGGATACGGCAAGTGAAGCACTGGCGGTGTCCATCTCGGAAAAAGCCTGCGTGGATATGGACTATATGAGCCAGCTTACCGGAAAAACAAAAGAAGAACTGGCCGGAGAGCTGCAAGGCGTAATCTTCCGTGTACCGGGACAGTTGGAGCAGGACGGAACGCCCCATTATGTGACTGCTGATGAATACCTCTCCGGCAATGTACGCCGCAAACTGCGTCAGGCGCAACGGGCCGCACAGCAGGACCCGGTTTATGCAGTCAATGTGGAAGCTCTTACCGCCGCCCAGCCCAAAGACCTGGATGCGTCGGAGATTGAGGTGCGTCTGGGCGCTACCTGGATCGACAAAGAGTACATCCAGCAGTTTATGTACGAGACCTTCAACACCCCGTTTTATCTCCAGCGCAGTATCGAGGTCAACTATTCTTCCTTTACTGCTGAATGGCAGATCAAGGGGAAATCTTCCGTATCCTACAACGATGTGGCAGCCTACACCACCTACGGAACCAGCCGTGCCAATGCCTACAAGATTTTGGAGGACAGCCTGAACCTGCGGGATGTCCGTATCTATGACACCATAGAGGACGCAGACGGAAAAGAGCGCCGCGTGCTGAACGCCAAGGAGACCACCCTGGCGGCCCAAAAACAGCAAGCGATCCGGGAAGCCTTTAGGGACTGGATCTGGAGAGACCCGGAACGCCGCCAGACTTTGGTGCGCCAGTACAACGAAGAAATGAACTCTACCCGTCCCCGTGAATATGATGGCAGCCACATCACTTTTGGAGGGATGAACCCGGCCATTACCCTGCGGGAACACCAGAAAAGCGCCATTGCCCATGTGCTGTATGGAGGAAATACCCTGTTGGCACATGAAGTAGGCGCAGGCAAAACTTTTGAGATGGTGGCCGCTGCTATGGAAGCCAAACGCCTGGGCTTGTGCCAGAAATCTCTTTTTGTGGTTCCAAACCACCTGACCGAGCAGTGGGCGTCGGAGTTTCTGCGTCTCTATCCTTCCGCCAATATCTTAGTCACCACCAAAAAGGACTTTGAGACCCATAACCGAAAGAAGTTCTGCGCTCGTATTGCGACGGGTGATTATGATGCCATCATCATGGGACACAGCCAGTTTGAGCGTATCCCCATCAGCCGGGAGCGTCAGGAACGGCTTCTCTATGAGCAGATCGACGAGATCACCGAGGGGATTGCAGAGGTACAGGCCAGTGGCGGCGAGCGTTTTACCGTCAAGCAGCTGGAGCGTACCAGAAAGTCTCTGGAAGCCAGACTGGAAAAGCTGCAAGCCGAGGGACGAAAAGACGATGTGGTGACTTTTGAGCAGCTGGGTGTGGACCGTTTGTTTGTGGACGAGGCCCACAACTATAAAAACCTGTTTCTATACACAAAAATGCGGAATGTGGCTGGTCTTTCCACATCGGATGCGCAGAAATCCTCCGATATGTTTGCCAAGTGCCGCTATATGGATGAGGTCACCGGAAACCGAGGTGTGATCTTTGCCACCGGCACCCCGGTCAGCAACTCCATGACCGAGCTTTACACCATGCAGCGTTATCTTCAGTATGAACGCCTGCAAGAACTGAACATGACCCACTTCGACTGCTGGGCTTCCCGATTTGGAGAGACCGTCACAGCATTGGAGCTGGCACCGGAAGGCACCGGCTACCGGGCAAGAACGAGATTCAGCAAGTTCTTTAACCTGCCGGAGCTGATGAACCTGTTCAAAGAAGTGGCCGACATTAAGACTGCCGATCAGTTGAATCTGCCTACCCCGGAGGTGGAATACCACAACATCGTGGCGCAGCCTACCGAACATCAGCAGGAAATGGTCAAGACCCTTTCGGAGCGCGCATCGCTGGTACACAGCGGAACCGTTGACCCGTCCCAGGACAATATGCTCAAGATTACCTCGGATGGCCGTAAGCTGGGCCTGGACCAGAGAATCGTCAACCAGATGCTGCCGGATGAACCTGGCACAAAGGTCAATCAGTGCGTGGACAACATCATGCAGATCTGGCGGGACGGCAAAGCTGACAAGCTGACCCAGCTGGTGTTCTGCGACATTTCTACACCGCAGGCAAAAGCTCCTGCAAGCAAGGCGGCGAAAACGTTGGATAATCCACTGCTTCACGCATTGGAAGGCGCTGTGCCTCTGCCGGAGCAGGAACCGGTCTTTACGGTATATGATGATATTCGTCAGAAACTCATTGCCCAGGGGATGCCTGCCGACCAGATCGCTTTTATCCATGAAGCCAATACCGAAGTGCGAAAAAAGGAGCTGTTCTCTAAAGTCCGTACCGGTCAGGTGCGTGTCCTTTTAGGAAGCACCGCAAAGATGGGCGCAGGCACCAATGTGCAGGACCGTCTGGTGGCACTTCATGACCTGGACTGTCCGTGGAGACCGGGAGACCTTGCCCAGCGCAAGGGCCGTATCGAGCGCCAGGGTAACCAGAATCCTCTTGTCCATGTGTACCGCTATGTGACCGAAGGAACCTTTGACGCATACCTCTGGCAGACGGTGGAGAATAAGCAAAAATTCATCAGTCAGATCATGACTTCTAAATCGCCGGTGCGCTCCTGCGATGATGTGGACGAAACAGCACTTTCCTTTGCCGAGATCAAGGCTCTGTGTGCCGGAGATCCCCGTATCAAGGAGCGTATGGATTTGGATGTGGAGGTATCCCGCCTGAAGCTGATGAAAGCCGACCACCAGAGCAAGCAATATCGTCTGGAGGACCAGCTGCTCAAATACTTCCCGGAGGAGATTGAAAAGCACAAAGGTTTTATCAAGGGCTTTGAATCCGATCTGGAGGTTTTGGCAGCTCACCCGCACCCAGAGGACGGCTTTGCCGGTATGGAGATTCGTGGAGACCTGCTGACCGATAAGGAGAACGCTGGTGCAGCTCTTTTGGATGCCTGCAAGGAGGTCAAAACCTCCGATCCGGTGCAGATCGGCAGCTACCGGGGTTATGCCATGTCCGTGGAATTTTCCGCCTGGAAACAGGAATATACGCTCCTGCTGAAAGGACAGATGACCCACCGGGCAACCCTTGGTACAGACCCTCGCGGAAATCTTACCCGTATCGACAATGCCCTCGCCCAGATGCCCCAGCGTCTGGAGGCGGCAAAGGCCCAGCTGGATAACCTCTATCAGCAGCAGGCTGCCGCAAAGGAGGAAGTCGGAAAGCCATTCCTTTATGAAGAAGAACTGAGAAGCAAAAACGCCCGTCTGGTGGAGTTGGATACCCTGCTCAACATCGACGGAAAGGGGCAGGCACACACCGAGTCTGTTGTTGCCAAAAGCACACGGCCTTCGGTGCTGGATACCCTAAAACGCCCGGTGCAACCCCGTAGTACAGACAAGAAACCAAAACAGCATGAGGAGGTGCGATAACATGAATACTAACGATCTGAATACAGCCCTTTATGAAAAGATGGCTGCCGAACAGGACAAGTTCCGGGACTGGCTGAAAAGCCAGCCCCCGGAAGAAGTCTTAAACCATGCCTATGAGTACACCATCCGCGAGGACATCGTGATGGCAATGGAGGAACTGGAGTTGACCGACACCCAGGCTCAGGCACTTTTGGAATCTCCCTCTCCGCTGGCGGATGTGTACCGCTATTTTGAAAAGCTGGAGACCGGCTATATGGATGTGATCCGGGACAGCATTGAAAGCCGTGCCGACGATGTGTGCAGAGCCAAAGAGGAACTGCGAACAACACCGGTCTATCCCCATTCAGCTTCCTATGCGAGAGAACATGGGGAGCTGGAGCAGTACCGAGCTTCCAACAATGTAAATCTCCAATGCAAGGAGTCCATTGAAGCGGCGGTGCGGGAACACTTCGACGGAATGTATCTCAGCCACGATGCGGCAAAGGGTGTGATTGAGACCTATGGCATGGAGCGTGTGTCTATGGTTCTGTCTAACACGGTCCAGCTTCAGGACTGGGATGGGCGCTACTCCCGACGCAACAAAGAATGGGCCAAGACCATTCCCAACGATAATCCAGAAACCGTCCGTTGTGGTTATGCCTTAAACAGCCACCCTGCTGTTTTGAATGGTTTTATTGATCTGGTGCGTGAAGAACAGCAGCGTAGCCGTACCCAGAGAGAAAAGCTGGAACCGTCCCGTCCCTCAGTACGGGATAAGCTCAAACAGGAACTGCCCGCCCATAAGTCTGCCGCCCCGAAAAAACGGGAGCCGGAGCGATAACCATGGCAAAGCGCAAGCGAGATGTGCCGGTTTTGTTTTGGGTGTCCGCAGAAGAACTGGAACTGATCCATCAAAAGATGCAGCAATACGGGACAGAAAATCTGAGTGCTTATCTGCGGAAAATGGCGCTGGATGGTTATGTGGTCAAACTGGATCTGCCGGAGCTGAAGGAGTTGGTTTCCCTGATGCGCCGAAGCAGCAACAACTTAAATCAGCTGACCCGCAAAGTGCATGAGACCGGGCGGGTTTACGATGCTGACTTGGAGGATATATCCCAGCGGCAGGAACAGCTATGGGAGGGTGTGAGTCAAATCCTTACTCAGCTTTCTAAACTTTCATAACAGGGATAGATACTCCATTTGCGGAGGGAGGAACGGCGTTTCTTCGCCGCACCTTCCTCCGCTTTTTCTTTTTGGCGGTATCCTTGTTTTTTGCCTGTCCGTACCGGATAATATGAGTAGAATAAAAAGTGAAGCAAAGGAGTGAAAATAGATGCTGACCTTTGAAAAGGTGCTGGAGATTTTTGCGGATTACCTGACCGCAGACGAGACCATAGAAGTTTATATCAGCCGCCACGGATGTGTAAGGGTTGAATTTGACCAGGATTTTCACTATTGCTCTGGCGAGGTGTGCCATACTCCCAAGGAACTGTTCAATCTCTTAGCTGATGATTACCGGACTTATGTGGAGATTGAACTGACCAAAGGCAGACGGGAGTTGACGGAAGATGATGAGAGAGAAGCGGATGCCCTGTGCAAACGGCATCTGGAGCGTTGGAGGGAGGAACTGGAATGAAGATTTTGAAATGCTTGCTGATGATTGTAACTGCACCGGTCGTTTTGGTGTTGACGCTTTTTGTCTGGCTCTGCATGGGGCTGATCTACATATCTGGTCTGGTGCTTGGTCTGCTCAGCACGGTAATTGCTCTACTTGGCGTGGCTGTGCTTATTACCTATTCCCCGCAGAATGGTGCAATTTTGCTGATTATGGCATTTTTGATTAGCCCGATGGGACTGCCGCTGGCTGCGATCTGGCTGCTGGGAAAGGTGCAGAGTTTGAAATTTGCGATTCAGGATTGGGTGTATGGGTAAATGATGTGAATATAATTTGGAATGAAAAAGAAGCAGGACAATGGGAGATGAGACCCAATGCCCTGCTTCTCTGTTTATTCGGAACGAACTGTAATATATTTTTGATTGCGACTTTTAGGTTTATCGGGAATAGTCATTTCTAATTGCCCGGATTCTAAAAGCGGATTGATATGCTTCAAAGTGAAGTTTCTTAAATCTTTGAAGCCGCAAAATA
The DNA here is from genome assembly GCF_024460495.1 of Hungatella sp. SL.1.14. Taxonomy (NCBI): domain Bacteria; kingdom Bacillati; phylum Bacillota; class Clostridia; order Lachnospirales; family Lachnospiraceae; genus Hungatella; species Hungatella sp. SL.1.14. The sequence goes on from NZ_JANFYJ010000036.1 coordinate 13,185, forward strand.
CTGCAAGCTCTTTCTTGGATTTTGGTGTTGTGCAAAAAGCCAAAATCTGTTTGGATACCGTTGATAGTTCAATAACTTGGTGGGTAACTTGGTGGATAACTTGGTGGGCGTCACCCTCTAAGTTGTAGTTTACATTTTTCAAGATGACTCTGAAATCTGTCGCTGTTGAGGAAAATTCGGGCTTATATGCCTCTGTGTATCCAGGCAGCTTTTCGGTTTCACTGACGATTTTGCGTAGGCCACTTCCACGGCGTTCCATGTACTTCATGCGATGGAACAGGTCAGCAATCACAGGGTTTCGCCGCATGGAACGGATACTGTAAATATCATATTCCTGAATTGATCCACCGCCAAACATACCGCCCGGAGATGTGATTTCCACCCGATCATCAAACATATCAATATGGATTTCGCTGCCAAGCACAATATAATCACGATGGATAAGCGCATTGACAAGAGCCTCTGTCACAGCTCGTTCAGCATAATCCGGTTTGTCTACACGATACTGTGCCTTTTTGACAAAACGGACTTTGGAATTATTGCGAATAAATTCACTGCCGCTGTTCAGTAAATAAATTAAATTTCCCTCGTATTCTTTATCGTCCAGCGCATCATCAAAGATAGAGCCTTTTTCCAAGCCATTCCACCGGGTACAGAACATACGGGAGTTATAAACCGTGTGCTGATCGGTCATGAGTTTTCCGGCATTGGTCAGGAGTCCATTTTTATCAGTCAAACCAAAGGAAACATAATCGGATGGCTCAAAGCGGAGACCGGTCCGTTCCAGATAGGTTGCTTCCAGAAGTGTAAAGCTGTAATCCTTTTTTACCGCGTCTGTTGTTAGGGTATCAAAGGACTGATTGGTTCCCTTTAAGATCAATTCATTCACAATGTAATCAGGGGCAATTACGCTTTCATTTCCAACACGGATATATGCCTCCATCACGCCGTCTGCCTTGTAATAATATGGGGTGCTACGGCCAGGAGAAACCTCCAGAGCTAATAGATTTTTACCATCTTCCTGTAATGGTTTTAAGATAAACTGAGGTAATGGTGTGATACGTTCTTTAATTAAGCGGCTGATCGCCTCAGCATCCTTTTGAACATCGGACAAGCCGATAGGTTTCCGGTCATCAGAGATTCCGAAAAACAGAGTGCCGCCGATTCCATTGGAAAAGGCACTGACACTTTTTAACCAGCTTTTTGGCTTTTTTATTTCGAGAGCAACTTTGAAATCACATTCTGTTGCTTCAGCAATGAGCTGTTCTATCATAGAAATCCCTCCTTTGAGGTTGTAGAAAGTTCTTTTTTATTATACCCAGCGGAGAAAGTTATTGCAACGATAGAAGCAAAGAGTTCAGCGAAAACAAAAATATTTATGAGAGGAGGGCCTTCTATTATGGCAACTACAAGAATTATGCCGCTTCATGTCGGCAAAGGCCGCACAGAGAGTCGGGCGATCAGTGACATCATCGACTATGTGGCCAATCCAAAGAAAACAGATAACGGCAGGCTCATTACCGGCTATGCGTGTGACAGCCGGACTGCGGATGCAGAGTTTCTTCTGGCAAAGAGGCAATACATTGCCGCTACCGGACGAGTGCGCGGCGCGGATGATGTGATCGCTTACCATGTGCGCCAGTCATTCAAACCCGGTGAAATCACGCCGGAGGAAGCAAACCGCCTGGGCGTGGAATTTGCCAAGCGGTTTACCAAGGGCAATCACGCCTTTGTGGTCTGCACCCACATAGACAAATCGCACGTTCATAATCACATCATCTGGTCGGCGGTCAATGCAGATTGTGACCGAAAATTCCGCAACTTTTGGGGCAGCACCAGAGCCGTCCGGCGCTTGAGCGATACCATCTGTATCGAGAACGGATTGTCCATTGTGGAGGACCCAAAACCCCACGGAAAAAGCTACAACAAGTGGCTGGGCGAACAGGCCAAGCCCTCCCATCGGGAACAGCTGCGTGTGATGATTGACAACGCATTATCACAAAGTCCTGCTGACTTTGAAGAACTGCTGAAGCTGTTGCAAGAGTATGGTTGTGAAGTCTCAAAGCGCGGAAAATCGTATCGACTGAAACTCTCTGGTTGGGAGAAAGCCGCCCGCATGGACAGTCTGGGCGAAGGATATGGATTGGAAGATTTGCGGGCAGTTCTCTTAGGGAAGAAAGCACATACCCCGCGAAAGAAAACAGTCACACAGGCAGAGCCGCCGAAGATCAATCTGCTGGTGGACATTCAGGCAAAATTGCAGGCTGGAAAAGGTGCTGGCTATGCTCGATGGGCTAAAGTTTTTAATCTGAAACAAATGGCGCAGACCATGAATTACCTGTCAGAGAACAATCTGCTGGAGTATGCGGTTTTGGAAGAAAAGGCTGCGGCTGCCACGGCACATCACAATGATCTTTCGGCGCAGATCAAAGCGGCTGAAAAGCGCATGGCAGAGATCGCTGTTCTGCGTACTCACATCGTAAATTATGCCAAGACCCGTGAGGTCTATGTGGCATACCGCAAGGCGGGTTACTCTAAGAAATTCCTGGAAGAACATGAGGAAGAAATTCTGCTCCACCAGGCTGCTAAGAATGCCTTTGATGAGATGGGAGTCAAGAAGCTTCCCAAGGTCAAAGAGTTGCAGACGGAGTACGCGAAATTGCTGGAAGAAAAGAAAAAGACCTATGCCGAGTACCGGCGTTCCCGTGAGGAAATGCGGGAGCTTTTAACGGCAAAGGCCAATGTGGATCGAGTGCTGAAAATGGAGGTAGAACAGGATGTTGAAAAGGAAAAAGACCACGGCCAGCGGTAAGCTGGTCCTGGTCAAAAGCGTTCGCAGAACGCGCAGCCACAGAATGAAATTCTGTGTTCAAAGGGGCTTGGGGGCGTTGCCCTCAACAAGCAAGCGGAGAGGAAAATCACGGAGGGATTTTCTTCTCTGCGGGCCTGTGTGTATTAACACAGGCATTGCTTGCCTCTTTTCTCCGAAAATGAAAAAAACCAGTGAGAGAATCGTTAAATTTCACTCACTGGCTCAATTCGTTTCAAATTTTTCGGACAACTCTGTCAGTTCTTTCACCGTTTCCTGGGTGTGATGCAGCAGGGTGTCACGCATTTCTGGCGGACAGCTGGAATAAAGCATTTTCATCTGATTGACACCTTCATCTTCCAGAGAAATATCTGGATTTATAAGCGTATCTAAAGAGATGTGCAGGACCTTTGCCAATGCTCTTAAAATCAAATAGGAAGGATTCATTTTTCCCTTTTCGATATTGGCGATTTGCTTTACAGAAACATGGCTCAGATCAGAAAGTTCCTGCTGTGTCAGTTCTTTATTCTTTCGGGCTTCCCGCATTTTTTGCCCTAAAGCAGTTAAATCATCAATCGGCATAATCGTTCACCTCAAGAATATTGTATCGTTCCGGTTTACACAAAGGAATAACCTTATTATGCTGACGAATAGGAATGATTATACCGAAGTTAAACATTGCAAATAGATTTTTATTAAGGTATGGTTAGTTTACAAAAGAGTGCATAAAAAGAGAGGAATAAAAATTTTATATGAGTTATGATATCGAGAATCAACACGCATACTTCAAAATTCAAAAAACATCCATGGACTGCGGCCATGAAAATATGCTATACTAACCGTGGTTTGCTTATGCTAACCAGGGAGGAAATACAAATGAGCGAACAGCAATTTACAGACTTTTTTGATCCGGAAATTCAAAAAATTGTCAGCGAAGATGGCTGCTCCATTTACAGAATGAAAAACGTAACTGGAGAGGGTGTTATCACTCGTTATGAAATTCTTCCGGGTATTGAATTATTCTATAATGATTTTCACATGAGCGATGGACAGAATCAAAACAAGCTTCCGCACTCTGATGTACTTGAAATCAATCATTGCCGGGAGGGACGTTTTGAATGCGAATTTGCTAATGGAGATTATCAGTATGTCGGTGCTGGCGATCTTGCAATTAACCGCCTGACAAACGAAACTACATCAACTTACTTTCCGTTGTCGCATTATCACGGCATTTCTATTACCATTGATCTGCCTACGGCAGATCAAACTATGAAGCGGATAGAAAGTGTGATTGGAGGTCTGAATATAGATGTCTTTTCGATTGCAGATAAGTTTTGCAAGAATGATACCTGCATTGTATTAAGAACTCAAAGCGAAATTGAACATATTTTTTCGGAACTTTATCGGGTGGAGCCTCGGATGATCGCTTACTATTTAAAAGTGAAAGTGTTGGAATTGCTGATGTTTCTGAATCAGGTTTCGCTTCAGGATTACCAGGAAGAACGAAGATATTTTGCAAGAAATCAAGTACAAACAATAAAGAAAATGCAGGAATATATGACAGCTGATCTTCGCAACCATTATACTTTGCAGGAGTTATCAGAAAAATTTGAAATTCCTCTTACCTCAATGAAGGTTTGCTTCAAGGGCGTTTATGGGTGTTCTATTTATGCTTATATGAAATCCTATCGTATGCAGGCTGCCACGATCTTGCTTCGGGATACTTCTGACAGCATAACAGAAATTGCGGCTAAAATGGGATACGATAATCCAAGTAAATTTTCCGAAGTATTCAAAAAGGAATTTGGAGAACTGCCTTCCGAGTTCCGAAAAAAGTTGTCCAAATAGAGGATGTTTGGTCTTTTTAGAGTGGCGGCAAAATACCAGATACAATATACTATCATCTGTACTAGCAGATGATTTAAGAGCGTCGTGCAGACGCTCTTTCTTTTTACATGGAGGTTAGCCCCCTCTAACTCTCAAAGGAGTCGGTATTATGAAACAGGATATGAGAAAATATATCCTACGGAAACTGATTGAACTGATATTTACTTTACTGTTTGTAACTCTGTTGTCTTTCTTGCTGATGAGACTGTCATCCGTTGATCCGGCCACAGCTTATGCAAAGAGGATGATCGGAAACCCCACAGCGGAGCAGATTGAAAAAATTCGGATTCAGTTAGGTTTTGATAAACCATTGCTTGTCCAGTATGGCCGTTGGGTATGGGACTTACTGCATTTTGATTTAAGCGTTTCTTTGGCAAATGGACATGATGTTTGGACGGATATTGCCACAGCCTTTCCGAAAACGCTTGGAATTGTAGCTCTGGCATCTATCTTTCAGGTTGTTTTCATTGTAATCGTTAGTTGTATTGCCTTTTTACTTCCCTGGAAACTTCCGAAAAAGGCAGTCAGGCTTTTGTGCATTTTGGGTGTGTCCATACCCTCTTTCTATTTGGCAACCGTTTATCTGGATTATTTTGCTGTTCAAAAGTCCTTAATTTCTGTGGCAGGAAATACAACCCTACTCAGCTACATATCTCCGGCAATCTGCATTGGCGTATTCGGGGCTTCTTTCTATACGCCGCTTCTGATGGATGCTCTGGAGCATGAAAGCAACGAGGATTACGCATTTTATGCCCGTTGCCGTGGGCTTTCGGAAAAAAGGCTTTTGCTGTGCCATTTTTTTCCGCGGGCAGCGATGGGTTTAGTTCCAAACTTTTTACAAAGCATTGGTTTGGCACTGGCTAACGCAACGGTGATTGAATCCATTTTTTCAATTCCGGGATTTGGTTATCTGATTGTAAACCATGTGCTTGATCGCGATACTCCCATGATACACGCCGAGGTGTTTTTTCTGGCGCTGGCGATTGCTCTTTGCAACATTGCCGCTGACTTGGTGCAGTGGGCAATCGGGCGTAAAAAGGGGGTGGCATAAATGAACGCTAAGCGTTTTCGGAAACGGTTTGCGCTCCTTATTCCGACACTTGTGATTATTTTCTTTTTCATCGGATTTTTATTTGCTCCCAACGATCCGATGAAATCAAATCTGTTGGCGAGATATGCTGATCCCAGTGCAGAATATCCGTTTGGTACGGATGCGTTAGGCCGCTGCATTCTGTCGCGGATTCTTTATGGCGGATGGACAACGCTGGGGATTGTATTAGGCGGCTCTCTTATTGTTTTTCTGATTGGTACTGTTATTGGAATGGTGACGAGCCGGGCCGTTATGAAAGAAAATGCGCTGATAGATGGACTGATTAACGCTGTCACGGCTATTCCTCCGATTGCGTATTTGATTGTGTTTATTGGAGCCTGGGGCAGCGGAGCGAAAACTACTCTTGTCGCGCTCACTGTGTCTTACATTTTGAGATACATAAAACTGGTTCGTACCCGTACCGACATGGAAATGGGAAAAGCCTATGTCATGTGTGCAATCGCTTCCGGCGCTTCAAAGCTCAGAATCATGCTGATTCATATTTTCCCGAATTTGATTGCCGAAATGATTCGCTTTCTGTGCCTTTCCTGTGCGGATATGATTCTGGCTATTACCGGATTTTCCTTTATTGGATTAGGGCTTGGTGATAATGTAGTAGATTGGGGAAGTATGATTTTAGACGCAAGGGGTGCTTTGGTTCTTCACCCGACCATGATTCTCTATCCAATAGGGGCGGTAATTTTATCGACACTCTGCTTTAACGTCATTGGCAGGCAGTTGACAACGAAGGAGGCAGAGTGATGTTAAAAATTGAACAGTTAGATGTCAAGGAACGGTCAGGCCGCTACCTTCTGAAAGACATATCTATGGAAATTCCTGCAGGCCGTGTGATTGGACTTACAGGTAAAAGCGGCTCTGGAAAAACAACTTTGCTGCGGAGCATTTTGGGAATGCTTCATACAAGCTGTCATATTGATGCCGGGAAGATTTTGTTGGACGATATAGATTTATCACATCTTTCCCGCAAGTCACATCGTGAGCTTTGTGGGAAAAAGCTTGGATTTATCCCCCAGAACCCTATGACGGCTTTTGACAGCCGATTAAAAATCGGTTATCAGATGCGGGAAACCTTTGTCAATCGTTTGCATTTGAATACAAGTGAAGCAACTGACCTGGCGAAAGAGAAACTGGTTTCCGTGAATCTAAAAGACACGGATCGGATTTTTGGGGCGTATCCGTCTGAACTATCAGGCGGAATGCTACAACGAGTAGCTGCGGCAATCTTATTGGGAATGTCGCCGGATTATGTTTTAGCCGATGAACCAACCGCTGCATTGGATGAAGAAAACAGGGATTTATTGCTTCTCATCATGCAGGAGCAAATGAAGGACAAAGGCATATTATTTGTATCCCATGATGTGGCCGCACTTAAAAACTTATGTCAGAACGTTTATGTTCTGGGAGCCGGAAAAATTATTGAGCATGGAACGATGGATAAACTCTTGTCAAGTCCGCAGACAGACTGGATGAAACAATTTTCCGCGTTGAGCCATAGGGAAAGTCGGGGTGAATGGAAATGGGAGAAATTGTAATCCAGAATGTAAATCAGGTATATCATAATGCGAATCAGGGAGATTTCAATGCACTTTCGGGCATCAATCTCCGTCTTAGCAAGGGCGAAAATATTGCTATTGAGGGAGAAAGCGGATCAGGAAAGAGTACGCTCGCAAGACTTCTGATTGGACTTGAGAAACCCACTTCGGGAAAGATATTACTGGATGGTGAAGATATAACCTGTTGGAATTATCGAACATGGAAACAGCATCGTAAAAAAATACAGGCGGTCTTTCAGGATTCTTCCGGCACTTTAAATCCTGCCAGGTCCGCATACGCAAATGTGGAAGAAGCACTGGTGAACTTAACTGATAAGAAAAGAGCTGAGAGAAAAAAACATATTTTAGATTTGATGGATGCCGTACACATGGATTATAGGCTTTTGGAAACTCCTGTCCGTCAGCTTTCGGGCGGCGAACAGAGGCGTCTCTCTTTGCTTCGGGCGATTGCCGTGGAACCAGATTACTTAATCATGGATGAAGTGACCAGCGGGCTTGACCTGATTTCGGCGGATGCCGTACTTACTTTAGTAGAGAACTTTGTGAAGCTATCCGGCAGCTCCTGCATTTTCATTACGCATAGCAGAAAGGACGCAATGCGTATTGCAAATCGGATTATCATCATGCGGGAGGGACGGATCGCCGAGCAAGGCTATCTAATAGATCAATTATCAAACAAGAAAGGACAAGGATAACATGAAACAGATTTACAAGAAACTTCTCGCCGCTGCATTGGGCGTGAGTATGCTTCTGTCTATGGTCGGCTGTGGTCAGAATGATACCTCCGATCAGACGCAGACTGGCGGTGAAAACGAAGCGAAGGTACTGACGATCGTCACAGCAAAGGAACTGGACAACCTTACGACACTGACCATGAACAAGGAGAATAATATCGCCTGCGGTCTGGTCTATGAGACTTTGGTTGCCTACGAGGACGGGGAAATTGTTCCCGAACTGGCCGAGGAATGGGGATGGGATGAGACAAATACTGTCCTTACCTTTAAGCTCCGTCAGGATGTTGCTTTTACAGATGGAGCCGCTTTTAATGCGGAAAGCGTAAAGGAAATTCTGGACTTTGACCGTTCCAACCCTAATTTTAGCGGTATCAAGGGCATTTACAACATTGAAAGCGTAGAGGTTGTTGACGAATACACGGTGGCCGTTCATTATGCTGCCCCTTGCTTCTCTTATATCAATGACTTCTGCTTCCAGAATGTTGCTGGTATGATGTCCCCGAATGTGTTTGAAGCTGAAAACTTCCAGACATTCACAGATGTTGTCGGCACTGGTCCATACATCCGCGAAGAAATGATTTCCGGTGACTGCACCCGTTTTGTCAGAAATGAAAACTATTGGGGCGAAGCTCCTTACTATGATGAAGTTGTCATAAAGTATATCCCGGAGGCATCTTCCAGACTTCAGGCATTACAGACTGGTGAGGTTGACCTGATTTACGGTGCTGACCTTCTCAGCTATGATGACTATAATCAGGCTCTTTCTCTGGATGGGATCGAGGGCGCAATCAATGATGGAAATACCCTGACCCGGAACCTGGTTCTGAATGCGTCCAGCGAAATTTTGAGCGATCTTAAGGTTCGCCAGGCGATTGCATACGCTGTCAATAAGGAAGAAATCACCAAGGGCCTGACCTATGGATACGAAACTCCGGCCACCAGCCTGTTTGCACCCGGAGCGCCCTACACAGACATTACTTATAACAGCACATGGAGCTATGATCTGGATAAAGCAAATGCACTTCTGGATGAAGCTGGATGGGTGATGAATGAAAGCACTGGTATCCGTGAAAAAGATGGACAGCAGCTTTCCCTGAATTACACCTATTGGACTGATCTTTCTCTTGCACAGGACATGGCTCTTGCAATTAAGACCCAGCTTGCAGAGGTTGGTATTGACGTAACCACTACCGGCCAGGATCAGATGACCTGGTGGACCGAAGGCGTTGCAGGAAATTATGACATTACAACATGGAATACAGAAGGGTCTTATACTGAACCGCACAAGTTCCTGCAGGAATCCCTCGGTGCTGATCCTCATGCTATTTCCTTGCAGGCACTTGAGGATTTCCAGAGCTATTCGGATGCGGTAAATGCGTTCTCCACCTCTGCTGATCCCGAAGTGGTTCAGAGTGCGATTGCTACTGCACTGAATGTTTCCAACGACAATGTGATTGACCTTCCGATCTCCTATTCTAAGGATCTGGTTGTATATAATTCCTCCAAAATCGCCGGATATACTTTCTCCAGCGTGCCACAGTTCTTTGAGATCGATAACGTACAGCCTGCGGAATAAATATAATCCAATGTCTAAATGGAGGGTTTAACGCCCTATCAGAGTGGCAGAAAATAGCCGAATAGATATAATAGAGGTTGGTTAGAAGTGTTTAACCAACCTCTATTTTTATGAAAAGGAGCGTATGTGAAATGGACAAGAAAGATAATCCCATGTCCAGACTGATGGAACTTGCCGCTCCATATAAGGGTGAATATGTTCTTTCAGTGATTTTGGCAATCCTGGGTGTTGCCGCCGGATTGCTGCCGTTTTTTGCAGTTTCAAAAATTGTGATTCTCTTGATGGATGGAGAGACATCTGTGTCCGTCTATATGGAGTGGTGTCTGATTGCGGGAATTGGTTTCCTTGGGAAAGTATGCTTTGCAAATTTCTCTACTTTAGTTTCCCATACGGCCACTTTCGCAACTCTGGCGGAGATCCGCCTGAAACTAGCAGATAAACTTACCAGGGTTCCGATGGGCTATATGATTAACACCCCATCGGGAGAATTAAAAAATGTCTTGGTAGATCGTGTGGAGGGAATGGAAACGACCCTTGCGCATTTAGTACCGGAGCTGACAGCGAATCTCTGTATTCCGATTTGTATTCTGATTTACCTACTGTTTTTGGATTGGAGAATGGCGCTGGCTGCATTGATTACCCTGCCGATTGGTATGTTGTGCTATAAGGGAATGGCAAATGGATATGAAGAAAAATTCCAGGGTCTTATTATGCGCGTGCGTAAAATGACCAGCACTGTGGTTGAGTATATCGGCGGAATAGAAGTCATTAAGGCGTTTAATCAGTCTGCTAATTCTTACCAGAAATATTCAGATGCCGTTGAAGATAATGCGGCCTATGCTGTGAACTGGATGAAAAGCGTGCAGCTTTACAAATCCATGCTTGTTACAATCTGGCCCAGTGTGTTAGTGTGTGTTCTTCCTATTGGCTGTGTCCTGTACCGGAACGGGAGTCTGAGCGTTCCGGCATTTGTTACCTGTATCGTGCTGTCATTGGGTATTATCACACCAATTTTAAATGCCATGAACTTTACGGACAGCATTTCTCAAATGAAATCAGTAGTCGGGGAATTGTGCGCCGTATTGGATGAAAAAGAACTGGATCGCCCGGAAACGCCGGTGTCTATTCATTCTTCCAATATTGTGTTAGAAAACGTCAGCTTTTCGTATGAAAGCGAAAAGCCGTTGCTAAAAAATATCAACCTTTCTATTCCAGAAAACAGCATTACCGCTTTTGTCGGTCCCAGTGGCGGCGGCAAGTCTACCATTACAAAGCTGATTGCGGGATTTTGGGATGTAACAAACGGAACTGTCAAGTTAGACGGAACAGATATTCGCAAAATTCCGTTGTCACAGCTTATGGATAACATCGCTTATATTTCACAGGACAACTATCTCTTTGACGAAACTGTTTTAGAAAATATCCGTATGGGAAAACCATCCGCAACGGATGAAGAAGTATATCAGGCTGCCAGAGATTGTGGCTGCTATGATTTCATTCTGAATCTGGAAAATGGATTCCATACAGTTGTCGGAGGTGCAGGAGGTCACTTGTCGGGCGGTGAGCGCCAGAGAATTGCGATTGCCCGCGCTGTACTGAAAAATGCGCCGATTGTTATTCTTGACGAGGCAACCGCTTACATTGACGCCGAGAATGAAGCCTTAATTCAAGAGGCAATGGCAAAAGTGATTGCCGGGAAAACCGTTCTGATGATTGCGCACCGTCTTTCTACGATTACCGATGCAGATAAAATTGTTGTCATAAAAGATGGGCAGATTATTGACGAAGGAACACATGAAAACTTATTGACTTCCTGTACGCTCTATCAGGAAATGTGGAAAGCGCACATGGACACAAAAGATGTGGCGTAGGAGGTGCGAAGATGATAAAGACATTAAGCAAGATTTATCAGTTTTCAGGGAAAATGCAGGGGACAATGAAAAAAGCTATCCTTTTTTCTGTCCTGCACTCCCTTTTTGATATGATGTCCTTTGGAGCATTAGCCATGGTTTTTTCGGGTTTAACAGACGGTTTTACTACGTCTATGATCTGGATGATATTTGGAATCACCCTGGCAAGTATGTTGCTTAAAATTTATTGCAGCTACATTTCAGATTTCGGCAAGGTGCAAATTGGATATTTTATGTGCGCGGAGAAACGGATTCATATTGGAGATCGCATGAAATATATGCCGATGGGGTATTTCAACGATCACAATTTGGGGAATTTGACTTCTGTCGTCACTACGACTATGGGCGATATTGAAAATAATGCGTCCATGGTGCTAACCAACATATTAGGCGGCTATATCCATGCAGCGATTATTACTATTGTTATGCTCTGTATCGACTGGCGGATCGGACTGACGATTTTGTGCGGGATTCTGCTTTTTACATGGTGCATCGGCCGGTTACAGAAAAAATCGGAAACGGTTTCGCCACAAAGACAGCAGGCCCAGGAGGCCCTCGTTTCTAATGTGCTGGAATACGTTCAAGGGATGCTGATTGTAAAATCCTTTAATCTCGGTCAAAATTCCAATAGCAAAATGAGACAGGCAATTCTGGACAGCAAGGATAAAAATCTGAAATTAGAGCGTACATTCGTCCCTTACAATATGCTGCAACAAATCATTCTCTACGGAACAAGTATTCTTGTTATAGTGGAGGGGTTGTACTTTTACCTGAATGGAACGATGGCGCTTTCCATTTGCCTGCTTATGACAGTAGCATCATTTATGCTCTTTAGTCAGCTTCAGTCAGCCGGAAATACTTCCGCACTCCTGCGGTTACTGGATGTTTCGATTGACAAAGTAAACGAAATTGACAAAACTCCCGTCATGGACGAACATGGTAAACCCGTAAAGCCTGAAAATTACAATATTGTTTTTGATGATGTTTCTTTTTCTTATGGCGAACACCAGGTTCTGGATCATGTGAGCCTGACTATACCCGAAAGAACCGTAACGGCTATCGTCGGTCCGTCCGGTGCCGGAAAAAGTACGCTTTGTAACCTGATCGCCCGGTTTTGGGATGTTGACGGAGGAAAAATTACAATCGGCGGTGTAGATGTGCGGGATTACACACTGGACAGTCTGCTTACCAATATTAGCGAAGTATTCCAAAAGGTATATCTTTTCGCTGATACCATAGAAAATAATATCAAATTCGGCAATCCAGCGGCTTCCCATGAAGAAGTTGTAAAAGCAGCTCAAAAGGCTTGCTGCCATGAGTTTATTATGAGCCTGCCAGATGGTTATGGCACCGTAATTGGAGAGGGAGGCGCTACATTGTCCGGCGGTGAAAAGCAACGGATTTCGATTGCCAGAGCAATCCTGAAAGACGCTCCTATCATCATTTTAGACGAAGCTACATCAAGCGTCGATCCAGAAAATGAAAATCTTCTGATGGGTGCTATTGCAGAACTGACAAAGAATAAAACGGTTATTATGATAGCTCATCGGCTAAAAACAGTCAGAAACGCAGATCAAATTTTCGTGTTGTCTGGTGGTCACATTGTTCAGACAGGCAAACATGAGGATTTGATAAGGCAGCCTGGTATTTATGCAGATTTCATTGGTATTCGCAAGAAAGCGATTGGATGGAAACTAAAATAGCCGTGGGAAGGAGGAGGCAATGAAACTATATGCGTCAGGCGAGGATTACTTAGAGGCCGTGTTGGTTCTTCAAAGGAAACAGGGCATGGTCCGCTCCATTGACCTTGCCCGGCACATGGGCTTTAGCAAACCGAGTATCAGCCATGCGGTAGGCGTTTTGAAAAATGGAGGTTTTCTGACCGTGGATGATGATGGGTTCCTTCATCTGACCGTCATAGGTCGGGAGATTGCCGAGAAAATCTATGAACGCCATTTGTTTTTTATGGAGCAGTTTATCGCTGCTGGCGTCGATCAGGAAACAGCGGAACAAGACGCCTGCCGGATTGAACACGCCATCAGTGATACATCTTTCCGAAAGCTGAAGGAGAAAGTACAAGGAACCGATTAGCGCACATCGGCTCCGCTCTGCTCTGCATAATAAGTTATCTGCCCCGTCCGGGGAAAGAAAAAAACCGTTGACTGGGGCAGATAATTTCGTGCGCTATTTTAAGGTTTGAACTCAATCGGCGGTTTTGAAGGACAATTTCAGAGCCGCCGTTTCTTTGCGTTTACACAAACTAATGACGACTTGCAGGGACACGGTAGCCGCTTGGAGGTTAATTTGCCGTGTCTCTTTTGCTTTTTCAAAGCTCCCATGATCTACATCAATTAAAAAAAGCATTGCCCCTCCTCCGGGCAAGTATAGCATTGCATCGGCATTATCGTTCCATGTGATTCAGCATAATAATGACTGTTCTTGGTGCGCCAGTTTCCCATTGCGGGAATCTGGCGTTTTTTGTTGCCTTTTTTTCGGAGATAATCCGGCTGTATACCGGTGTCGTTCCCCACCTCCATTCGATTCACTCGTCAATCACCCGTGAATCGAAATGGAGGTACATAATGAAGAAAATTAACCTTCGGGAACTTTATCCTGATGTTTATACAACAGACTTTTTTGTAGATGTGACAGAGGAAGTAATGGAGACTATTCGAGCAGCTGAACGTGCGGAGGCTGCGTATGAGCGAAAGATGTATCGTTATAAAGCACAGTATTCTCTGGATTGCGAGAATGGCATTGAAAATGCGGTGCTGTTGAAGCCGAAAACACCGGAGATGCTTCTGGAGGAAAAGCAGCTTCAGGAGCAGGTCTATTCTGCTGTGATGAATTTACCGGAAAAACAGGCAAAGAGGATTTATGCCCGATATTACCTGGGAATGACGGTAAATGAAATTGCCGGGGTAGAAGGTGTAGACCCAAGCCGTGTCCGAGACAGTATCCGGCGCGGCTTAAAGCAGCTCGGAAAATATTTTTGATAGAGTTTCGTTTGATGCGCCTGTTTTTTGCCTTTTTTGTCAGTGTTAATAAGAAGGACAAGTTTTCCTCCTTCATCTGCACATTGACAATCGAATAGACAGCACAACAGGTACATAACCCATGTACGAGCGAATATGAAACGCCGCGAGGATGGAGCAGTCAGGGAGGTGATGAAAGCACTGCTTCGGAGCGATCTACGATTTCATAAAAGAATGGTGGCAGATTTGGCGCGATGACTACATGGGGGCTTAAAGATACTTCCTCACGGCCCGCCAAAGACTTGGGGGGAACCCTGCGGCACACGTTACGAACGATGCTGCGGAGTTATGACATCCGCGCCAGCGGAGACCTATTGTGTTCCCATCGTCAGGGGGCGTGGCAAATGTGACGAAAGCTGAGAAATATAAATAGGAAGCGTTTGCCGCTTTCTGTTCAAAATCAGATACCATGCGCTGGTGGTTTCGGCTGCCAGCGTATTCATGTGATTTTGAACAAACACGATGACAAACTTGACGGATTGGAGGAAATATGCTTTATGGAAAAACTTATTACGCGAAAAGAAGCAGCAGAAATTTTGGGTATCAGCATTGCAACGCTGGACGCGGCCCGTAACAATGGCCTTATTTCTTATGTGCAATATGTGCAGAATGGCTGTGTGTACTTTACCTCGGCGGGCCTTCAGGAGTATATCGCAAAATGCACCCACAGAGCAAAGCCAGCAGAAAAGAACGCAACATATCGTAAACCTCGCAGAGCTGGAGTGTGAGCCGGTCCGTATCCTTGTCGAAATCATAATGGTCTGATAAAACATAGATACAGCGCTGGAGTATATTCTTAGGAGGTGGAGGAATTGGCAAATAGGAAAATAATGCTTCCTCAATATGGCACAGTTATGAAAAGAGGTGTCCTATATTATAGGACCAGAATCAAAGACACGAATGGTAAGCTCGTAGCTATCTACGCAAAAACACCTGAAGAACTATACAACAAAGAAACACTTGCGTTGGAACAGATTGAGAATGCCACTTTTCATCGGAAAACGCCCACAGTTGCAGAGTATTGTGAAAAGTGGCTGCTGATGCAGTCGGTTCATGTACGAGCTACTACTTTGACGGATTACACCTCAAAGGTCAGGCGGCATATTATAGCGGAATTGGGAGATAAACGGATGGGTGAGGTTAGCCTGGATGATATTCAGCTTGCCCTTGTTCCGGTTTCCAAGAAATCTGCATCGGTTTATAAATCTGTGGTAATCCTTTACAAATCTATCTTTCGCGCAGCAATGGAAAGCAGGATCATTGACCATAACCCGACGATTTATCTCACGACAAAAGGTGGCGGTGTTCCACAAGAGGATCGTCAGGCTTTGACAGATGAACAGGCAGCACGCCTTTTGGATGCTATCCGAGATTTGCCGCCTTATGTCTTTGTCATGATTGGTTTATATGCAGGGCTGCGCCGGGAAGAAATTCTTGCTCTGCAATGGGATTCAGTATATCTGGATACGGATACTCCATATCTGACGGTAAGGCGGGCATGGCACACAGAACACAACAGACCGGTAATCTCAGACGAATTGAAAACCAAGGCTGCGGAGAGAAATATCCCTCTTCCTGTTTGCTTGGCTGAGTGTTTGAAAGCAGCAAAGGAAACATCGACTTCGGAGTATGTGGTTTCAAACCGGGACGGCGAACCGCTGTCCTACACGCAGTTTAAGCGACTTTGGCAGTATATTGTTACGAGGACGGTCAAGGAGCGGAGCTATTATCGGTATGAAGATGGAAAAAGAGTAAAGCATACTGTCACACCTGTCTTGGGAGAAAAGGCTGCTCATAACGGAAAAGTGGTTTACAGTCTGGACTTTGAAGTAACACCCCATCAGCTGCGGCATACTTACATTACCAATCTCATTCATGCATCGGTAGATCCCAAAACGGTTCAATACCTGGCAGGCCATGAAAGCAGCAAGATTACCATGGACATTTATGCAAAGGTTAAGTACAACAGACCAGATGAGCTGGTCAGATCAATGAGTTGCGCGTTTGCAAGCTGGGACGCAGCACAGTAATAATAAAATAGGAAGTAAAGCAGGAGCGAGGCAAGGATGTCTCGCTCTTTGTTTTACATCAGCCGTATCTTTGATTAAATCGAGGCTTTCTGATAAAAAGAGAGTGTAGATACGGAGACTACACATTATCAAGAAAGGACGATCAAAGATGGCAAAAAAGAAAACACAGATCCCGAAGTATGGGACCATTACATTGAAAGGAATCCAGTATTACAGAACCAGGATTACGGATGCAGATGGCAAAGAGTTGAGTTTGTATGCCGCTACTTGTGAAGAATTGTATGAGAAGCAGTTAGAGGCTCGGAAGCAGGTGGAAGAAATTATCTTTCACCGGCAGCACCCGACAGTAGCTGAGTATGGAGAGAAGTGGCTGCTGATGCAGTCGGCAAAGGTGTCTGCGTCTACACTCAGAGGTTATACGAGGGATATGACAAACTATATCATCAAACCTCTGGGAGAGATGTATATGGAAGAAGTGACTGCTGACGATATTCGGCTGGCTCTTGTTCCATTGTCAAAGAAATCGGAAGGCTTATACAATAAGGTCAATATGCTGCTCAAGTGCATTTTTTATGCGGCAGAGAGAAACCAAATTCTTGAGCACAATCCCTGTGCGGGAATATCCGGTAAAGGCGGAAAACCGACAAAAAAGAAGGAGGCATTGACAGATCAGCAGGTAGCCGTGCTTCTGGATACAGTCAAGGGGCTTCCTCCATATTTGTTTATTATGCTCGGTTTGTATTCCGGTCTGCGTCGGGAAGAAATTCTTGCACTGCAATGGGATTGTGTATTTCTGGACGAGGATACGCCTTATCTATCGGTGAGACGGGCATGGCGTACAGAGCATAACAGACCCGTGGTTTCTACGGTGCTAAAAACTCCGGCGGCAAAAAGGGATATTCCGATACCGAAGTGTTTGGTGGATTGTCTGAGAGAAACGAAAGAAAATTCCATATCAGATTATGTGATCGCTGACAGCAAAGGAGAGCCACTGGCTGCCTCGCAGTTTCAAAGAGTGTGGCAGTATGTCGTTGTCCGCTCCACTAAGCCCCGGAACTATTATAAGTATGTAAATGGGGAGAGTATCAAATATACGGTTACTCCAACGCTGGGTATGACCCAGAAGAATCAACCCCAAATCAGATATACGCTGGACTTTGATGTGACACCTCATCAGCTGCGGCACACTTACATCACCAATCTTCTCTATGCGGGCGTTGATCCAAAGACAGTACAATACCTTGCCGGACACGAAAACAGCAAAACAACTATGGACATCTATGCAAAAGTGAAGTACAATAAACCAGAGGAGTTGTTTGGGGTAGTAAATGGTGCGTTTCATCAGGCTATCGCTGAATGAAAAAAGGCCGTTTTTTATGGTCCGCACACCGGATAACTGAGAAGCCGAAAGCCGGAAAAGCCCGGAATATCAAGGAAAAACAGCTCAAAAACTCGCGCAGTACGGCTTAAAGGCAGCTCGTCGTGCTCCTCAGTTCTCCAAGAGATAATCAGACAGAACACGAGTTTATTCAAATCCCGCAGGCGGTTTCGTCTGTGGGATTTTTTAATACGGCGGAAGTGCGCAGGGAGGTCTTATGCTTCAGATTGCCATATGTGATGATGAAAACTATTACCGGGAAACCATCAGAACGCTTCTCACGGAGTATCTGGAAAGGCGCGGTCTTGAGTATGCGCTTTCTTTGTTTATGTCCGGAGAAGAATTCGTAAGCCAGCCGGAAAATGCTGTGAAATATGATGTTGTATTTATGGATATCAGTATGAGCCATGTGAACGGGATCGAGACGGCTGCCTGGATGCGGTCCCTCCGTTCTGAGACGGCGATTGTGTTTGTGACCGCGTTTCTTCATTACGCACCGGAAGGGTATAAGGTGGATGCGGTGCGGTTTATCATGAAGGATACGCTGGATGCGGCGCTTCCGGAGTGTATGGATGCGGTTCTTAAGCGAAAACGGCTGGAGCAGGTGGAATTTTCCTGTGTAGAGGGAACGGTAAGGCTGTTTACCGAGCGGATTCTCTATGTAGAGAGCCGGAAGCATAAGGCTGTCTTCTGCTGTCAGGGGACGGAGCCGGAGACCTGTCAGGCGTATTTAAAGCTGGACGAGGTGGAACGGCGGTTGAAAGAATATGGTTTTTTACGTATCCACAAGAGCTATCTGGTGAATATGCGGCACGTGAGGAGAATCAGGAATTATGAGGCGGAGCTCGATAACGGGGAACGTCTGCCCATTCCCAGGCCCCGCTTCCAGGCAGTGAAGGAAGAGTATGCAGTATACAAAGGAGCGATGCCATGGGGATTGTGATGCGGAATATTCTGCTGTGCCTGATGCTGGGGATCGGATGCGGCATATACTATGAAACCATCGTGCCGATGCGTGTGTGGCGGTACAGGTGGGTGAAGGATACGGCTGTTCCTGTATTTACCCTGGGATTTCTGGCCATCGCATTGACGGAAATTCCGCCTTATATCCTGCAGCCGGTGAGAGTGATCGTTGTTTTGTGGCTGGTTTCGTGGATTTATTTTCAGATGAAGGCGGTGCAGAGTTTGATTCTTTCCGTGCTGTTCTGTGCTCTTATGTGGATCGTGATGGCCATCGTGGTATCGGCTGTCTGGGCACTGCCGTCGGAGTACAGGGGGCTTGAGGCATTGGAGGAAGAGTTGTCCTACAGTATTCTGCTGTGCCTGATTCTGCTGTTTCATTACCGGTACCGAAAAGGGCTGAGCGGCTTAACCGGGGGGCAGTGGGCCAGGTATGGATATTTCCCCGTATTCAGTATGATCGTCATCATGGCAATCAGCATGATGACGGGAAGCGGTGAAACAGAGCGGCTGGTAGCGGTATCCGGTTTTGGCATTCTGAATGTGATTGCCCTGTATTTCATCGGAAATATTCTGGAAAAAGACGCCAGGGTCCAGGAGATGCGGCTGCTCCAGGAACGCACGCAGAACCAGATGGAGATGTACCAGAATATGCAGAGGAATTATGAGCGGCAGAGACGGGAGCTGCATGACTATAAAAATCAGTTAAACTGCATTCAGGGGCTGCTGCTGGAGGGCCGCCTGGAGGAAACGCTTCATTACGTTGAAACACTGAATGGAAATCTGCGGGAAAGCGCGGATGTGGTAAACACGAATCACGCGGTTGTCAATGTAGTTTTAAACCAGAAATATCAGTGTGCGCTGGAAAAGAATATTACCATGATCCTGTCTGTCAATGACCTGTCCGGACTGATGATGGGGGAGGAGGATCTGGTCACGCTTCTGGTGAATTTGCTGGACAATGCGGTGGAGGCCTGTGAAAAGCTGGAAGAGCGCAGGATCATCCGGTTTAAAATGGTCCTGGAAGATGGGGAACTGATTCTCTCCGTCAGTAATCCTGTGGCGGAGCCTGTCATCATCGATGGGAAGAAGATTGCCACTACAAAAAGGGATGGCAGAAACCACGGGATCGGGCTGCTTAATGTGAATGGCGTGATTGAACGCCTGGGGGGAACCTCTG
This sequence comes from Hungatella sp. SL.1.14, assembly GCF_024460495.1. Taxonomy (NCBI): domain Bacteria; kingdom Bacillati; phylum Bacillota; class Clostridia; order Lachnospirales; family Lachnospiraceae; genus Hungatella; species Hungatella sp. SL.1.14. The sequence continues at coordinate 33,348 of NZ_JANFYJ010000036.1, forward strand.
CACTGAGATGCGAGGATGGCTGGTTCTGCTTTTCCGCGATGATTCCCGCGGCAGAATGAATGATTTGAGAAAGAACAGAAGGAGGCGCCGGAAGGCGTCTTTTTTTGCTGCCGCACTGCCGGTTTGTGCTGCGGCCATTGTTCCATAAAGCGGGGAATTGTATAATAAAGGGAACAAAGCGCGGAAAGGGGAGAGTTAGAAATGAAGGGACTTAAAAAGATAATATTCATGGCGGCAGCCATATGCGTATGCCTGGCGGCATGCAGCGGGAAGAAAAGCACAGATTATGCAGAGACGCCGGAAGCGGCGGTACAGTCAGCGATGGAAGCCTTGCAGACACTGGATTTGGAGACATTCAATGCTCTTACGGATAATTACGTGAGCACAGAAAGAAACTGGCTGGGAATACCGGTGAGAAGGCGTTACCGGGTATTCAGCGAGCTGCAGCAGCCGGGGATTTTGGAGGGAGCGAAAGAGAAGGCCAACCGTGCGTTTGCGGAGAAGATAGTGGAGAATCTGACGTGGGAGATCACTGGTGCGGAGACGGAGGGCGAACGGTCTGTAATCTCCGTGCGCATTACAAATACGGATATGTCCGATGTAATGGGGCGCTATACCGTACATGTTCTGGAGAAAATGACGGACGGAAAGGGAACGGGGCTGAAAGAACTGTTTGAGGAGATCGCGGAAGCGGATTACGACAGGGGAGGAGTCCTCCCGTATCTGGACGAGGCAGAAGGAAGTGTGACGACCGATGTGGTGGTGACGGTATGCCGGGAAAACGGCAGATGGATCATGAAGATTACAGACCCGTTGATCGAGGCGTTTATGGGGAATTTCGGAGCAGGAGAATTCTCCGGGGAGGTGAAAGCGCGTATCGAGGAACTGGAGGAAGAGTATGAGAAGAAGATGGTACAGTGGGGGGAAGACTTTGGAAGCCGGATCGGACAGTGGCTGGAAGGGATTTTTAATTAAATAGCGCTTGTATCCTGGGCCGGACTGTGGTAAAATCTATTTTTTCCTAAAATTGAAAGAGATGGACTGAGCATCGGAAAGGAACTGTATGGAGTGGGAAAAACTGCTTTCAAAGGAACGGTTTTATCAATCAGGAGACGGGGAGGAGCCTGGCCGGTCTGACTATGATACGATTATCAGGAGTACGCTGTTTCGCCGTCTTCAGGACAAGGCGCAGGTATTTCCGCTGGAGTCGGATGATTATGTCAGAACGCGTCTTACTCATTCTCTGGAGGTCTCCGCGATCGGGAAGAGGCTGGGAGAACTGGTGTACCGGCGGCTTAAAGAGGCAGGGAAAGACGCCTGGTTTGAGCATAACCCGGAGACGGAATTTTCGGATACGCTTTTGTGTGCCGGATTGGTTCACGATATTGGGAATCCGCCGTTTGGCCATTTTGGTGAATATGCTGTCCGGGAGTGGTTTCAGCGGTATTTAGGCGGGAAGACCGATAATTACGCCAGACGGCTGTACCGTGAGCTGTTTTCCTAGACGGGAAGGAGCCAAAGCGGGCTGCGGACCACCGGACAGAGTGTGAACTGTAATGCCTGGAACGATGACGAGCAGCTGTTTGACCTTCTTTTCTGGTATTAATTGCAAAAATATGTTAATATTTCTATAAGAATACTGGGTTCGGAAGCCGGAACGGTAAACAGGAAGCGGTACAAGTTGGCTCTAAGCCGGACAGAAAGAAGGAACAGGAATGGGACATTTGACAACGCGGGACGCCTACCGGAATCTAAGCGACCGCATCAACTGGTTTACACAGGGGGCTCCGACCTCAGAGACCCTATATAAGATACTGGAGGTCCTGTATACGGAGAAAGAGGCGAAGTGGGTGGCGCTCCTGCCTGTACGCCCGTTTACGGTGAAGAAGGCGGCGAAGATCTGGCAGACGTCGGAGTTTAAGGCGGAGCGGCTGCTGGACCACCTGTGCGAAAAGGCGCTTCTGGTGGACTCCTATCACAACGGTGTGCGCAAGTTTGTGATGCCGCCGCCTATGGCGGGGTTTATCGAGTTTGCACTGATGAGGACGAGAGGAGACATTGACCAGCACTATCTGGGGGAGCTCTATTACCAGTATATGAACGTGGAGGAGGATTTCATCAAGGATCTGTTCTTTGCCACGGAGACGAAGCTGGGGCGTGTGTATGTCCAGGAGCCGGTTCTGGCCAATGATAAGACGAATCATATCCTGGATTACGAGCGGGCCACCCATATCGTGGAGGAGGCGGAATACATCGGACTGGGGCTGTGCTACTGCCGCCATAAGATGTACCATGCAGGCCATCCGTGTGAGATCAATGCGCCATGGGATGTCTGCCTTACCTTCGATAATGTGGCACGGTCTCTGGCGCAGCATGGCGACTACGCGCGTCTGATCTCCAGGGAGGAGGCGCTGGACGCCCTGGAACGTTCTTATGCCAGCAATCTGGTGCAGATCGGGGAGAACGTGCGGGAACATCCGGCCTTCATCTGCAACTGCTGCGGCTGCTGCTGTGAGGCGCTGCAGGCGGCAAGACATTTCAGCCCGATGCAGCCGGTGGCAACGACGAATTATATTCCGGAGATATCACTGGAACACTGTGTGGGCTGCGGCAAGTGTGCAAAGGTCTGTCCGGTTCTGGCTGTATCCATGGAAGAGGGGGAGAACGGAAAGAAGAAGGCAGTGGTGAATAAGGAGATCTGTCTGGGCTGCGGCGTCTGCGCGAGAAACTGCGCGGTGAAGGCCATCGAGCTGCAGAGGAGGCCGGAACAGATTATCACGCCGGTCAACAGCACTCACCGGTTTGTGCTCCAGGCGATTGAGAAGGGGACGCTGCAGAATCTGATTTTCGATAATCAGGCGTTTGCCAACCACCGGGCCATGGCGGCCGTGTTTGCCTCTATTCTGGAGCTGCCTCCGGTTAAGCAGGCATTGGCGAGCAAGCAGTTAAAGTCCGTGTATCTCGATAAGCTGCTTTCCCTTCATAAGAAGTAAGGGAAAGAAGGTCAAAGAAATGGGGAAAATAACCGATGAAATGAAAACAACACTCCGAAAACGGGTTTCAGTATCCGCTTTCGGAGTGTTGTGATGTTAAGAGGTCCCTGCCGGTTTCAGCGGGTAGCAGTGATGCAGCAGAAGCTTATCTTCAATATCAGCCGTCTCTGCATAAAAGGCTTCGGAGATTCTCCGGGCGATCAGTTCCGCGTTTTGACCGTCCACGTCGGAAACCATGACGAGGTACTGGCAGCTGCTGTACTGGGTGAAGACGTCGCCGAGACGAAGGGAATACTGGGTGACGGATTTTAAGGTATCCATCTGATTCTCACGGGTCAGCAGCTTTGGAAAATCCCCGTTTTTGTCGGTCAGAGTAAAAAGAATGATGTAGGCGCTCTCACCGCTCCGGCGCAGCCGGCGTTCTACGAAGCGGTATATGCTTTTGAAGGTATCGTAATCCTGGCAGTATGCGCCGGTGGTCAGTTCCTGCTCCGACAATTCGGTGCGAATCAGCGCCATATCGATCTCAATGCCTTTTCTGGCGGCAGAACGGCGTTCTTCGGCTGCGGTGAGAAACGGCTTCTTATTTTTCTTTCGTTTCTCTGACAGAAGAAGCTGATCGGCGCGGTCAAACAGGCTTTTATAATCGTCTCCGGGCTGATACAGGCTTCCGCATACGGTGACGGAGATTCCGTTGATAAGCGGATTGGTCATCTGGATTCCCAAAAGGCGGGACCGGATCTGACGGCACCGCTCATCTACAAAATTCTGGTTCTGTGCAAGGGGCATATAGATAACGAATTCATCCCCGCCTACACGGCCCAGGATATCATGTTTAAAGGTCATGAGGCTTAAGATTCGGACGACCTCCTGAAGAACAGAATCTCCGGTAATGTGGCCGTATCGGTCATTGATCTGCTTGAACTGGTCTACGTCCAGTACGAAAAGGACGCCGGTCTTTTTCTCGGCCAGCAGCTGGTTGATCTTTGTCTCCGTAGCACCACGGTTATAAATGCTGGTCAGCCAGTCGTGGCTGGCCAGTTTGCTTAGTATTTCGTTTTCCTCTTTTAAGGCTGCCCAATCCTGTTTCATATATAACGCCTCCTGTTAATCTGCTTTAATGATACACAAAAACTATGATATAAGTCAAGAAATATAGCAGAAAATAAATTAAAAAGGCCATGAAAGCGTATGAACAGTAAATTCGGATCGGGCCGTTGAAAAAACGTGATGACGAAGATGGAAATGAATGCGCCGATATGATATACTCAGTAGATGGCAGAATGACAGAAAGGGAAGCGGAATTATGTATGATAAGCTGACAAAGAATGATATTCAGAAAATGCAGGAAGAGATCGATTACAGAAAGCTGGTGGTGCGCAGGGAAGCGCTGGAAGCGGTCAAGGAGGCGCGGGCTCACGGAGATTTAAGCGAGAATTTCGAATACCACGCAGCCAAGAAGGACAAGAACCAGAATGAGAGCCGGATCCGGTATTTAGAGCGTATGATTAAGACGGCGCAGATTGTGTCTGATGAATCCAGGGAAGATGAGATTGGCCTTTACAATACGGTGGATTTATATTTTGAGGATGACGACGAGGTGGAGACGTACAAGCTGGTGACCACCGTGAGAGGGAATTCCATGAAGGGGCTCATCAGCTCGGAATCACCTCTGGGCAGCGCTGTCATGGGACACAGGGTGGGAGACCGGGTCTATGTAAGGATTAACGATAAGGCGGGATACTATGTGGTGGTAAAGCGTCTGGAGAATACGACGGACGACGGGAGTGATAAGCTGAGGAGCTATTAAGGCCCGCGGGAGGCGAGGGATGAAAAAAACGCGTGGTGACAGAGGTCTTACGATAAAATATGCGGCACTTCAGGGGAATTACTGGATGCTGTTTGGTGCGGTCTTTACTTTTATTGCGGTATTTCTGCTGTCCCAGGGATTTAAAGCGGGGGATGTCGGTGTTCTGATGGCGCTGGGAAATGTTACGGGCGCCATACTGCAGCCATGGATCGCGGCGGCTGCAGATAAGAGTGAGAGATACACACTCAGACAGAGGATGACGGGGATTACGTGCCTCGGCATCGTTCCGGCTGCGGTGCTGATGCTGGCTCCGGGATCCCGGTTTCTGTCAGCGGGACTGCTTATGGTGATAATGGTTGTGGTGAGCGTTCAGCAGCCGCTGGTTAACGCGGTGAACGGATACTATATAAGCTGTGGAAAATCCATGAACTTCGGAGTGGCGAGAGCAACAGGCTCTTTGGGATTTGCGGTCCTTTCCTGGATCATGGGTTATTTGGTGGCAGCATTCGGCGAACGTGTAATACCCATTGCCATCTGTTTCCTGCTGGTTACCATGGTGGCGGTGATTTCCTCCTTTCGGATGGAGAGAGAGAAGAGCTGCAATGGGGAAACAATTGAAGCAGCAGAACCATTTTCCGGATCAGGAAAAAGGACTGGTACTTCCCCGCACGCACCCGGCAGCGGATGGGCGCTGATTAAGAAGTACAGGAGGTTTTTTCTGGTTCTGGGCGGCATTGTATTCTTGTTTGCCTTTCACAATATGGTAAATACCTATTTGATACAGATTATGGAGCGGTTTGGCGGAAACAGCTCTGATATGGGAACCTCCATAGCGATTGCCGCAGTCTGCGAGATTCCGGTGATGGTTCTGTTTTCAAAACTTGCAGAGAAAATCAGCCCCAACCGTCTGATTAAGATTGCGGGGCTCGGCTTTCTGCTTAAGGCAGGTGCAATCTGGCTGGCCGGAAGTGTGCTGATGGTCCATGCAAGCCAGCTGCTGCAGGCACTGTCATTTGCAATTCTGATCCCGGCCTCTGTGTACTACTCGGATGAGGTGATGGAAGCGCAGGACCGGATAAAGGGACAGGCATTTATTACCGCGTCCATCACGGCAGGCGGGATGGTAGGCAATTTCTTTGGCGGAAAGATCATTGATGCGGCAGGGGTTCCGGCCATGCTGACCGCCGGTGTGGTCTGTGCAGGAGCCGGAATGGTTTTAGTCTGGATCGGTGCGGTTCCGGCAAAGGGAAGGGGAGAAGACGGTACATTATGATGAAGGATATGACAACAGGAACTATACCGTCACAGCTGATCCGTTTCTCTATTCCGCTGGTTCTGGGCAACTTATTTCAGCTGACCTATAATGCCGTGGACTCGATTATCGTCGGCAGATGGGCGGGAGAGAATGCTCTGGCGGCGGTGGGGACTGCAAATCCCGTGATGAGTATTGTGATTCTGGGGATAACCGGAATCTGTATCGGAGCCTCGGTTCTGATGAGTGAATTCTTCGGGGCGGGACGCGGGGAGCAGCTGAAGCGCCAGGTATCCACTACGCTGATCTTCGGCTGTTTCTTCTCGGCTGTCGTAGTTCTTCTGGGGCTGGCGTGTTCGGGGGTGGTGATGAAGGCTCTGCGGGTACCGGAAGAGATCTTCGGGGAGGCAGTGCTGTATCTGAGGATCGTATTTCTCGGAATGCCGTTTACCTATCTGTATAATGCAGTGGCGTCCGCCCTGCGGAGTGTGGGGGATTCCAGGACACCGGTCCGTTTTCTGGCGATGGCCTCGGTTCTCAACGGCTGCCTCGATCTGGTCTTCGTGGCAGGCCTGGGGCTGGGCGTTGTGGGCGCGGCACTGGCCACGGATATCGCGGAGGCGGTATCGGCCCTCCTTTGCGTCGCCTACGTTTACCGGAAGGTGCCATTGCTTCAGCTGAAACGGGAGGATCTCCGTGTGGATGGGGAACTGTTGAAGCTGACTCTGAAGCACGGCTCCATCACAGCGCTGCAGCAGTCCTGCCAGCCCATCGGAAAGCTTCTGATTCAGGGGGCGATCAATCCGCTGGGGGTCAGTACGATTGCGGCGTTTAACGCGGTGAACCGGGTGGATGACTTTGCATTTACACCGGAACAGAGTATCTCGAGTGGTATGATGACATTTATCGCCCAGAACAGGGGCGCAGGGAAGAAAGAACGGGTTAAGAAAGGGTTTCGGTACGGACTCCTTGTGGAAGCGGGGTACTGGGTTATCATCTGCACCGTGATTCTGCTGATGAAGGAGCCTTTGATGAGGCTGTTTGTATCGGATGGAGATACGAAGATGGTGGCGCCCGGCGTGGAGTATTTGAGCCTGATGGCATTCTTCTATCTGATGCCGGCGTTTACCAACGGAATCCAGGGGTTTTTCAGGGGAATGGGGAATATGTCGATTACGCTGGTCTCCACGCTGATCCAGATCTCCTTCCGCGTTGTCTTTGTCTATCTTCTGGTGCCGCGGATGGGGATGACGGGGGTCGCCTGCTCCTGCCTGATCGGCTGGAGCTTTATGCTGATGGCGGAAGTTCCATATTACTTCTGGTTTAAACGCCGCCATGAGCTGCTAAGGGATTGAAACAACCACCGGTACGCTTGAGACGGTACGGTGTCTGGGGGTTAATTGCCTAAATCGCCGCTTCTGTCGATGTAGGAGGTGTGAAGCATCTCCTCGGCGAGAGGGCTCAGCGGCTTCTCATAGAATTTTTTATAAATTTCCTTTATCTGCGGATTTTCATGGGATAAACGGAGCTTCATCTGGCGGTCTCTTGCATAGAGGCCGTCGATTCGTTTCTGGCGCAGTCCGTCACCTGAGAAGTTCTTATCCTTTGGCTGTCCGCCGCCTCCGATGCATCCGCCAGGACAGGTCATGACTTCGATGAACTGATAGAATTTCTCACCGCGCTTGATGCTGTCCAGCAGGCGCCTTGCATTGGCGGTGCCGTAGACGACGGCTATATCCAGTCTGGTTCCGGCGATGGTCAGAGAGGCCTCCTTTGTACCGGACAGCCCTCGGACTTCTTTAAGATCATAGAGGTCATCGGGAACCGGTTCGCCTGTGAGCACAGCATAGGCGGTGCGGACCGCGGCTTCCATGACGCCGCCGGTATTGCCGAAGATGACTCCTGCGCCGGATCCTGTTCCCATAAACGGATCGTATCCGGAGGGCTCCAGGGCAGGGAAATCAATCCCTTCCGCACGGGCCCACTGGGCCAGCTCTCTTGTGGTGATGACATAGTCCATATCACGCATGCCTTCGATTCCCAGCATGCTGCCTGCGGAGCACATCTCCTCGCGCCGTATCTCGAATTTCTTCGCGGTACAGGGGGTGACCGCTACGTTCACAATCTTTTTCGGATCCAGATTTTCCTGATTGGCAAAATACGTCTTGATAGTCGGCCCCTGCATACCGATGGGGCTCTTGGAGGTGGAGAGATTTTCCTTGAATTCGGGATAATACGTCTCCACAAATTTTACCCAGGCGGGACAGCAGCTGGTGAGCTGGGGAATGGGGATATTGCTGCTTGTTAAACGGCGGATCAGTTCGTTGGCCTCTTCCATGATGGTTAAGTCTGCTGCAAAGTTGGTATCCAGTATGTAATCACCGCCCAGAGCACGGAGCAGTGCAACCATGCGGCCTTCCACAAAGCTCCCCTCTTCCATGCCGAATTCTTCCCCGAGAGCTACACGCACAGACGGCGATGTGGAGAAGATGACAATTTTGCCGGGATCGTTTACGGCCGCTTTTACGTGTTCCCATTCAGGAACTTCCGTAATACAGCCGACGGGACAGACATTGGCGCACTGACCGCAGTGGATACAGATGGCGGTGTCGCCGGTCTTCAGCAGATCGTAATAGCCGGCTACCCCGATGGATTCGGTACAGACCGTTTTACACTGGCCGCATTTGATGCACAATTCCTCATGCCGCATAACAGAGGGATTGTCAGGTTCGATGGGAACCCGGATGTCGGTAAAGAGGTGTTTGCTCATGTGAATATATTCCTCCTGGGTAAGATATAATAATAGTAACTACTACTAATTATAGAACGGCAGGGAAATTTTGTCAATCTACTTTTGATCCTTATCCGCCTTTTTATGTTTGCAGGTATTTTGAAGGCAATGAGCAGGCCGGAGGAAGGGCATGTAAAGAAAACGTGAAGATTCGGGCAAAGCTATTGTAAGAATGGGGCGGAGGCGGTATAATTTTCCTGTAATTAAGGAAGCACCCCCCAATAATAATGTTTCCATACAACACTCTCCCCGTCCGGGAACCATGGCAGCTGATCCGGCTGTCCAGGTACCCGGGCGGGGACTTTTTTTGCAGATGGAGCGGAATGAGGCAGCCGCGCTTCGTGTGTGTTTTCTTGACGGAAAGGGGAATATCCGATACAATGTAGTCATCTGTAACTATAAGAGACGGGAGATAAGAAGATGATAAAGAATATTGTATTTGACATGGGAAAAGTGCTGGTCGGCTACGATGCGGACAGAGTCTGCAGCCATTTTATGGACAATGAGGAGGAGAAAAAAGCGGTCTGCACCAGCGTGTTTGTGTCGCCGGAATGGCTGATGCTGGACATGGGTGTGATTTCAGAGGAAGAGGCCTTACAGCGGATGCAGGCCAGACTGGAAACGGATCATGCAAAGGAGATGGCAGCTCTCTGCCTGGCGCACTGGCATGAGTACAATATGTGGCCTCTGGAGAGTATGGGAGAGCTGGTCCGGGAATTAAAGGAGATGGGATATGGAATCTATCTCTGTTCCAACGCATCGGTACGGCTTCTGGAATGCTATCGGATAATTCCGGGCATCGAATGTTTTGACGGAATTCTCTTTTCGGCGGAGGTGAAATGCATTAAGCCGCAGAAGGAGATGTATCAGCACCTGTTTGACCGGTTCCAGTTAAAGCCGGAGGAGTGCTTTTTCATCGACGATGTGATGGTGAATATTGAGGGCGCCAGAGCCTGCGGCATGGATGGATACTGCTTTGCCGATGGCGATGAGGCGGCGCTCCGTGCGGCTCTAAAGCGTTTGAACAGGAACTAGAGTGCGTGCCGCGTCAGCAGAATGGAGACCGTGAATGTACGAGACAGAGATTAAAAATATGGATCTGGGCCAGCTGGCGAAATCCGGTCAGTGCTTCCGCATGCGGCCCGCCGCGGAAACGGAATGCGGCGGAATATGGTCCGCTGCAGCGGGAGAACAGTATGTGGAAATCATGCAGGACAAAAGCCGCTTTCTGTTTTCCTGTGAGGAAGCTGAATTTGAAGGGATCTGGCGTTCCTATTTTGATATGGATACCGACTATGAAGCGGTGAAGCGTTCGGTGGACCCGGAGGATGAGTACCTGCAGGCGGCCATGGCCTTTGGCGGGGGCGTGAGGATCCTACGTCAGGATCTGTGGGAGATGATCGTCACCTTCCTGATTTCGCAGAACAATAATATCTCCAGGATTCGAAACAGCGTAGATGCGCTGTGTGAGAAATTTGGAACCAGGAAAACGGGCACCGGGCTGGTCCTGGACCCGAATGAAGGCGTGAAATCGGTGGAGAGAACGTATAATGCGTTTCCGGAGGCCGGGGCAGTGGCTGCAGGCGGCCCGGAGGGGCTCGGCGGCCTGGGACTCGGGTACCGGGATAAGTACATATGGGCCATGGCGCTGAAATGCAGCGGCCCGGACGGTGCGGCGTGGCTCGATGATCTGCGCGCCGCCGACTACCACACGGCTCACGGCATGCTTACCGCGGAATTTGGAATCGGCAGGAAGGTGGCCGACTGCGTCTGCTTATTCGGGCTTCACCATGTGGAAGCATTTCCGGTGGACACTCATGTAAAGCAGATCGTGAATGCCTATTATCCGGGCGGTTTTCCCCTCGAACGGTACAGGGGGTACGCGGGGATTCTGCAGCAGTACATGTTTTACTATAAACTGAACGATAAGTAAGGCAGGGGATCTTATGGAAAAAGAGATGAGTTTTCATATTCTGGGCATCGAAGAGACGAAGGATGAACGCGCCGTGAAAATGGCTTACATGCGCCTTTTAAAGGAGACGAATCCGGAGGATGATCCGGAGGGCTTTAAGCGGCTTCGGACGGCGTATGAGACTGCGGCGGCGTTTGCGGCGGCGCCGGAGGAGGAAGGGGAATCCGGAGCAGGAGACGCGTCGGAGGAAAAGACAGAGCTCGACGAGTGGATCGACCGGGTTGACGCATGCTACCGTGATGTGTACGGCCGCACCGATGAAAGAAAGTGGCGGCAGCTTCTGGAGGATCCGGTCTGTGACGGCCTGGATACGTCTCTGGAGGCCAGGGAGCGGCTTCTGGTCTATCTGATGAACCATGTCTATCTGCCGCAGAAGATATGGAAGCTGCTGGATAAAAGCTTTCAGATTGTGGAGGATATCGGGCTTCTGGAGGAGAAATTTCCTAAAAATTTTTTGAATTATGTGGAATATTACGTGGAACACGAGGGATTTATCCGGTTCGAGTATTTCCGGCGCAGGGGCGCGGGGGAAGAGAATGTGGACGGCTATCTGGACGGCTATTTTGCGGTGAAGAAGAAGGCGGACAGAAATGAATTCGAGGGCTGCAGGCAGGAGCTGGACGACCTGGCAGCATTCGGCGTCTGGCATCCCTATGAGGAGGTGGAGCGTCTGCGCCTTCTGCTCGCGGAGCATGATGTGGACCGTGCATCACGTCTCGCCGATACGCTGGAGAAAACATGCGGCGATTCCATGAGAGACGATCCTTATATCTGGTCGTATATCGGCCGTGTCCGTTATATGGAGGAGAAAAAGGATGAGGCTTATACCATCTGGACCCGGGTGCTGAAAAGCTATCCGGATTATTATCAGGCAAAATCCGGCGCCGTTTCATGCCTGATGGAAAAGGGAAGATTCTGGCAGGCGCGGGAATGGATGATGGAGATTCTGGAGCTGGACGGGCGGGATGAAGAAATTCTGGGCCGGCTGAAAGCGGCGAATGAGGCGCTGATCGCCAGGCTTCGTGAGAATCCGGAGTACCACGAGGAGGGAAAGGATGTTCCGGCAGAAGAGGGGGCCATTGAGCTGGCATGGTGCCTGTTCCAGAACGAGCGGCTGGATGAGACGATCCGGTACCTGGAGAGCTATACGCCGGAAAAAGCGCAGGAATACAGCTATACCAATCTGTTTGGACGGGTTTTATTTCAGGCGGAACGCTATGAGGAGGCGCGTCCCTATTTGGAAAAATGGCTCCGTATGATTACCGAGACCGTGGACGACGGCACGCAGGAAAACCGGAGGCGGAGATCGAGAAAGGGCAGGGCCCTCTATATTCTGGGCGGCTGCTGTTTTCAGCAGGGGGAATCAGAGGCCGCGGCCGGTTACGTGGAGCGGGCAGCCAAAGAGGCGGACGGGCAGCAGGAGCGGATGGGATATCTCCAGTACCTTGCCCACATTCTCTGCGAATCAAAACAGTATGAACGGGCGGTAGATGTCTGTGATCAGATGACAGCAGAGGACGAAAATTACTATCCGGCCTATCTCCTCAGGCAGGAGGCGTGTTATGAGCTGAGAAAGGGGCAGCAGGTGGTGGATGATTACCACCGGGCGGTAGGCATTTTCGCCGGCTATTATAAGCCGTATCTTCTGGCGGCGCAGGTCTTTTTTTACCACAATCAGTTTGAAGACGCCAAGGAGGTCATCGACCGGGCCAGGGAGAACGGTGCAGAGTTTTCCAGCTGCTTAAAGCTGTATGAGGTGAAGGTTCTGCGCAACCTGGCCAGAACGAAAGAGGACCGGGAGCTTCCCTTAAAGCTGTGTGGGGAACTGATGAAGGAGATCGAGGGGGAAACGGACATAGAGGATGTTTCCGAGGTGGAGTTTGAGACGGCTCTCCTTCACTGGGACAATGAGGAGTTTCATGAGGCGCTTTCCCACCTGGCAGAGGCAATCCGGAACAATAAGGACCGGATGCAGTACCGTCTGGTGCGGGGAAATATCTATCTGGATATGAAGAAGTACAATGAGGCACTGACGGAATACGCCAGCGCCGCGGAGGTCTATCACGATTCTACTTCTCTCTTCTACAACCGCGGCCTGTGTTATGAGGGAAAGAAGATGAAGGTACAGGCAGCGGAAAACTTTGAAAAGGCTCTGGAGCTGCAGGAGGGGTACCGGGACGCCTGCGAGAAGCTGGCGGATTATTACCGGGAGAAGTATGAGAATCAGTACAGGCGGGCCGATTTTGATACAGCCATTGCCTATATCAGCCGTCAGATCGCAGTTACGGAGAACTGCTACTATCTGGTGCACCGCGGACTGATCTACATGAATGCCATGGAACTGGACGAGGCCATACGCGATTTTGAGAAAGCGCTTACGTATGTCCCGAAGGACTGGGCCGCGTATAATAACCTGGGCTGCTGTTATAAGTATCTGGGCCGTTTTGAGGAGGCCGTAAAGTACTTTGAGAAGGCCGTGGAATACATGGAGGACAGTAAGAGCCTGCTTCCGTACAGCAATATGGCTGACTGCTATGAGGCTCTGGGCGATTACCGGAAAGCGATTGAGTGCTATGAGAAGGATTTGAAGCTGTTTCCGGAGTATACGTCATTCTGGAAGGAAATCGGTCAGCTTTACGCCTATCTCGGGGAGTACGAAAAGGCGGAGGAGGCGTACGGCCATACGACGAAGATGGACGATTATTACAGCCGCATGGGGGATCTGTGGTTTTACCAGGGGAACGAAAAAAAGGCTCTGCGGTTCTATAAGACAGGGATCGAAAACGCAGCGGCAGATAAGAAGGCGGAGCGGCAGTCTGATTTAGGCGAGGCTTATATGGATCAGATGCAGAATTATCCGAAGGCGGTGGCCTGGCTGAAGCGTGCGATTGGCAGAACGACGGATCACGGCGACCTATTTGATTATGAGCGGTATCTTGCGCGGGCATATTACCGGATGGGGAAATACAGTCCTGCGAGAGAGCATGCGAAAGCGGCGCTGGAGCATTTTAAGCTGTCCGGGGAAGGGACGGAGGAGGACTATTTGGCCTATGGTCCCTACAAACCAGCCAGGGAAGGCGTGATGGGCTGGCTTTATCTGGCGCTGGGAGAACGGGAGAAGGGCCTGGAGCTGTTCGGGCAGATGGATCAGGGACACCGGTGCAAGGGCTGCCGCTACCGGAAGTGTTACGAAAAATTCCTGTTCCAGGGCTGGTATTATGAGTCAATGGGAGATCAGGAGAATGCACTTATCATGTACCGGGAGGCAGACCGGCTGAATCCCCATTCCATAGCGGTCAGTTGTGCGCTTGATAATCTACAGAAGAGGGTGGACAGAAAGAAATGATCATAGGTATTGATTTGGGAACGACCAACAGCCTGGCGGCTTATTATACAGAGGAAGGTCCAAAGATTATCCCGAACAGACTAGGCAGGCGTTTGACGCCTTCCGTGGTCAGTATCGAGGGGGAAGGACAGATCTACGTGGGGGATTCCGCGGTGGAACGCGGACTGCTCCATCCGGAGAGTACGGCCAGTGTTTTTAAACGCGATATGGGAAGCGGGAAGAAGTTTCAGCTGGGCCATAAGAGCTTTCTGGCGGAGGAGCTCTCCTCCTTCGTGCTTCGGGCGCTGAAGGAGGACGCGGAATACTATCTCGGGGAACCGGTGACGGAGGCGGTCATCAGCGTGCCGGCGTATTTTAACGATGCCAGAAGGCGTGCGACCAAGCGGGCCGGAGAGCTGGCGGGACTTAAAGTGGAGCGGATCATCAGCGAGCCCACGGCGGCGGCTATCGCCTACGGACTGTACCAGAACCGGGAGCACGCCAGATTTCTGGTGTTCGATTTAGGCGGCGGAACGTTTGATGTGTCCATTCTGGAGCTCTACGACACCATTTTAGAGGTGCGTGCCGTGGCGGGAGATAATTACCTGGGAGGGGAGGACTTTACCGCTGTTTTGGAGGACATGTTCTTTGAGAAACACCGGGAGCTGGACCGTCTGTCCCTTGACGAGAAGACGGTCCGCCATATTCATAAGCAGGCGGAGCTGTGCAAGATGGGATTTACGGAGTCCAGAAGCTCTGGGATGCGCTGCAGGATCGGGGAAGAGATCGTGGAATTTAATGTGGAGCTCTCCCGGTATGAGGAGGCGTGTGAGGACCTCCTGGAGCGGATACGAAAGCCGGTAAAGCGGAGCTTATCAGACGCCCATATCCGGCTTTCCGACATCGATAAGGTGGTGATGGTGGGCGGCGCGACGAAGAGTCCCGTCATCCGCCGTTTTGTCAGCAGGCTGTTTAAAATGCTTCCGGATACCAATGTGAATCCGGATGAGGCCGTAGCCTTAGGCGCGGCGGTCCAAGGCGCCATGAAGGAGCGGAAGGAATCCATCAGAGAGGTGATCCTGACGGATGTGTGCCCGTTTACGCTGGGAACCGAGGTGGTGAGGGAATGGGAGAAGGGTGTGTTTGAGAACGGTGTGTTCTGCCCGATTATCGACCGGAATACGGTAATTCCCGCCAGCCGTACGGAACGGCTCTACACGGCCAGTGACAATCAGACAAAGATACGCGTGAACGTGCTTCAGGGAGAGAGCCGCTTTGCAGCAAATAATTTATCGCTGGGAGAGCTGATGATCGATGTTCCGGCCGGGCGGGCCGGTGAAGAGGCTGTCGATGTGACGTATACATACGATATTAACTCGATTCTGGAGGTGGAGGTAAAGGTGGTCTCCAGTCAGAAGCAGGTGAAAGAAGTCTTTAAGGGAAGCAATGTGGATATGACGGATGAGGAGATCCGGGAACGGTTCGAGACGCTGTCTTACTTAAAGATCCATCCGAGAGACCGGGAGGAAAACAAGTATCTGCTTCTGCGCGGTGAGCGGATCTACGAGGAGAGTATTGGCGAGAAGCGGCTTCATGTGGAGGCGGCGCTTCATAAGTATGAGAAGGCGCTGTCTACGTATGATACGGGACTGATTGAGGAGGCGAAGGAAGAGTTTAAAAAGTTTCTGGAGGAGATTGAGGAACTGTAGAGACCGGGGGAATGCAGCCGTTTTGCTGCATTCCCCCGGTGTTTTTCAGGTTAAGCTGTCAGTTGTTTCTGACCGCACATTCATCGATTCGTCTGACTACGCCGCTGGTATACGGTTCAAAGTATTTGGGCCAGAAGTGTGCCGCGGTGGGATTGATACTTTCATAATCGACGCCCAGACGGGTCCAGCCTTCCGCTTTCAAGGTTTCAATCACGTGATTTAAGAGCCCCTGGTAAACGCCTTTTCCGCGGTGCTGCGGCAGGCAGTAAGCGCCGCATATATTGCGGATGCCGCCGGTTTCCGACACGAAGGTTTCCGCGGAAGCTGAGAGTTCCAGGCAGGCGATGGCGGAGCCTCCGGATAAGGCTGCAAATATGCGTGAATCTCCGCTTTCGGCCCGTATAAGACACTGATCAATCTCTTCCGGCGATTGATACATGAAGCAGGGGCTTTTTCCCATATGTTCGATCAGCATGCGGCGTAAGTCCCGTATTTTGTACTGATGCTCTTTTCCAAGCTCCTCGTAACGAATTCCGCCGGAAAGCGTGAGGGGGAGCGGGGCGGTAAAGGACAACAGCTCCATCGGCCGGATTGCATCGACGCATCGTAAACCAAAACCGCAGGTGAAAAATGCCTCAAGCCCCTCGCGGTCGTGTGCGTAAAGGCTGACCGCGTGCGACACAATCTTATGTTCCACCCATTTTTCGGCGGCTTTCTGATACATTCGCCTGTAAAGGAAGGCCCGGTTCTCTTTGACGGCGCCATGTGCATGAACCGGTGAGAAGGTTCCGACTGCCTCCGTATGGAAGGCGTGCTCAAAGGGGGAACAGCAGCAGAGAAAACCCGTCATTTTCCGGTTCTCGAATGCGGCTACTCCCAGCCCATTGTCAGCAAATGACTGAAGACCGGGGATCCGGCTGACTTCAGGTAAGCATGTTACTTTCGTCCTCTCTTCGTTATAATTAGCCATAGCCAGAAGAGAGGCTTCTTCTATATGTTCCCGTTTAAAATCAATAATTTCCATGTTTTTCCTCCATAGTTTGCGGAGGGATTTTTATTCCCGCGTGCTGTAAGCCGGGGCTTATGACTTTCCGTGTCCCCTCCTGACACTGTTTAATGAGAGATATGCTGTACTTTTCATGCGCGTCAACTCCTTTCAGGGATGAAAATTAAGGGATATACGGATCGCTTATTTTCATTATGGCTTCTGCCGTTGATAAAAATGGTTACACTGCGATTTTACCACAGGGGCGACAGATTTGCCACCTGATATTAGATGATTTCTTCTCTATACGCAGCAGTGGTAAAGTCAAATAATTTATGCTAGAATGATGTCAACTGATTAAGCCTGCAAATAAAAAGTCAATAGGAAAATGAAAAATTTTCAAAATTTATTGTTGATTGAATTTCAGGTACAACAAATAGACCACCGTTATCCGCTGGTCTGAAAGGATGTGGTATCCCTTATT
>NZ_JANFYJ010000360.1:0-299 GCF_024460495.1 Hungatella sp. SL.1.14
TGAGAATGGAACCATCGACAGGATTCTGACGACGAATCTGGTATATCAGACACCGGATCTGCTGTCCAGACCGTATTATATCAATGTGGATATGAGCAAGTATATCGCACTGATCGTCGATAATCTGAATCATGACGCTTCCTTGAGCGAGCTGCTCAATCCTACGTCGAGAATTAACAGGCTCCTTGACAGTTACCGTGCGGGTGACAGGTAGGAGATCGATGGAACGATTGTCGAAACGGAACGTCTGTCTGGTAGGACTGACATTATTCTCCATGTTTTTTGGGGCGGGAAATCTT
>NZ_JANFYJ010000361.1:0-299 GCF_024460495.1 Hungatella sp. SL.1.14
GGAAACCGTATTGCCAATCCCCAGGTTAAACTGGAATGGAGGATGCAGAAGGCGCTGTCGGGACCAGGAGCTATGGCAGACTTCGGAAGTCATATGCTGGATATTGGCAATACGGTTTCCGCCAAGAGACTGGCGAATATAAAATATTTTTCCGAGCTCACCATCATCTATCAGCTTTTTCAAATACATATACCCTGGAATTCCACGGTAACAGAGCCCGATCATGCAGATTTTACCAGACATTTCCGCATAATTCAGAGCCTTCTGACACTCTTCGGCATCGACTCCAAACGGTTTCT
>NZ_JANFYJ010000362.1:0-299 GCF_024460495.1 Hungatella sp. SL.1.14
AAAAACAGGAATAAGGCGGCCGGCAGTAAAACCCATGTGATTGTAGCGGTCTCGTCCGCGCTGATGATCATCATATCGAAATATGGATTTTAAGATGTGCTGGGGGAATATATCAAACTGGATCCGTCGCGTGTGGCCGCGGGGGTGGTAACCGCCATCGGCTTCATCGGTTCGGGCGTAATCCTGTTTAAGAATAACAGGGTAAGCGGATTGACGACGTCGGCCGGAATCTGGGCCACCGTCGGAGTAGGCATGCCAGAAGGCGCGGGCATGTATCTGATCGGAGTGATAACAAGGGC
>NZ_JANFYJ010000363.1:0-299 GCF_024460495.1 Hungatella sp. SL.1.14
CTGTACTGCAATATTAAAACGATTTTGATGGCAGGCCGAAACCTTTACACCATTTGCCTCAGATCGCCTGATTATTTCCTCAGCATCAGAGATATTAATTGCCATTGGCTTTTCTATAATAATGTTTATTCCATGATCAATACAATAGAGAGCGATCTCTGCATGAAGACCGCTTTCCGTAGCAATTCTGATAAGTTCTAACTTATTCTCCTCTATCATTTGTTTATAATTTTCATATCGTTTAATTGAAAGATTCTCTTCTAAATCATATTTTTTTAGAAGTGTATCTATATGATCCG
>NZ_JANFYJ010000364.1:0-299 GCF_024460495.1 Hungatella sp. SL.1.14
CAGCAAAACGGCTGCATTCCCCCGGTCTCTACAGTTCCTCAATTTCCTCCAGAAACTTTTTAAACTCTTCCTTCGCCTCCTCAATCAGTCCCGTATCATACGTAGACAGCGCCTTCTCATACTTATGAAGCGCCGCCTCCACATGAAGCCGCTTCTCGCCAATACTCTCCTCGTAGATCCGCTCACCGCGCAGAAGCAGATACTTGTTTTCCTCCCGGTCTCTCGGATGGATCTTTAAGTAAGACAGCGTCTCGAACCGTTCGCGGATCTCCTCATCCGTCATATCCACATTGCTTCCC
>NZ_JANFYJ010000365.1:0-299 GCF_024460495.1 Hungatella sp. SL.1.14
GTTATCCGGATCCAGATAATACCAGTTATCCTTATACCGGATCCGGATAACGGACGCATGGTGAAGGACAGGATGGTAGAGACGTATTACATTAATTCAGATGGTATCTGGATACCGTAGCAGACAGGAGGATAAGATATGTTACGCAGGTTAAGACAGGCCGCGGCGGCAGTTCTGGCGTGCGGCTTGCTGACGGCAGCACTGCCGAATGCTTCAGGAACGGTTTGGGCCGCTGTGAAAATTGAGACGAGAACACCGATTACTTCCGTATCGATTACGGTGCGTTCCGATGTAAAGGC
>NZ_JANFYJ010000366.1:0-299 GCF_024460495.1 Hungatella sp. SL.1.14
TTCTGATTTCTCCGCATATTCTGCATTCCGCCCATGAGATGCCGGGAAAGAGTATGGTATCGGACAGCCTTGTGTTCCATCTTGATTTTCTGGGCTATCAGGTTCCGGATGCCTGTACAATAAAGTTTTTAAATCCGGTTCAGTCCGGAAAACTGCGCTTTCTTCCTGTTGTAAAGCCGGGGCGGCCGGATATGAGGAGATGAAGGAGTGCTTTGTCAGTCTGCTGGAGTGTTTTAACGGGAAGCAGTATGGATATGAGCTGTATACGAAGGAGCTGCTTATGCGCCTGTTCCGCCTGC
>NZ_JANFYJ010000367.1:0-299 GCF_024460495.1 Hungatella sp. SL.1.14
AGATAACGAAATTAATAGAAGAGCTGTCCAAGCTTCCCGGAATAAGAAGCAAATCTGCGCAGCGTCTGGCATTTCATATTATCAATATGCCGGAAGAATCAGTAACAAGCCTTGCCTCGTCCATTACCGAGGCGAAGCATAATGTCCATTACTGCAAGGAGTGTTTCACTCTGACAGATCAGGAGCTGTGCCCGATCTGCAAAAGTGACAAACGCAACCATAAAGTCATCATGATTGTTGAGGATACAAGGGATTTGGCGGCTTACGAAAAAACGGGGAAGTATGACGGTGTTTACCAT
>NZ_JANFYJ010000368.1:0-299 GCF_024460495.1 Hungatella sp. SL.1.14
CTGGTACTTCCCCGCACGCACCCGGCAGCGGATGGGGAAGTACCAGTCCTTTTTCCTGATCCGGAAAATGGTTCTGCTGCTTCAATTGTTTCCCCATTGCAGCTCTTCTCTCTCTCCATCCGAAAGGAGGAAATCACCGCCACCATGGTAACCAGCAGGAAACAGATGGCAATGGGTATTACACGTTCGCCGAATGCTGCCACCAAATAACCCATGATCCAGGAAAGGACCGCAAATCCCAAAGAGCCTGTTGCTCTCACCACTCCGAAGTTCATGGATTTTCCACAGCTTATATAGTA
>NZ_JANFYJ010000369.1:0-299 GCF_024460495.1 Hungatella sp. SL.1.14
GAAGAACCGGAAGTCCGCTGCCGGTCTCCAGCCTGGCAGTAAAAAGAGGTTCCATGGTCAGCGGAGTATGGCCGATGAGGCCGATATTCCAGTCCACTCCTCCCGAAAACCAGGCGTCACGCAGGGCCAGGTTACCGGGACGTATCACATCATTGGTATAGAGCAGCTCGCGCCCCGAATTTAAATCAGTAAGCTGCCAGAGCCGCCCGCCGAATTCCGGCAGGAACACGGCTCTCAGGTATTCATTTTCCAGAACTGCCGTCTTCACCGGGTGAAGGCCGCATTCCCGTGTGTAGCAG
>NZ_JANFYJ010000037.1:0-41289 GCF_024460495.1 Hungatella sp. SL.1.14
CGGGCTGGAAAAGACAATTTACCCGGTGTATCACGGCCGTGAAGCTGAAAAGAGCCGGGTATCCTGAATACAGCATACCCGGCTCCTGTAAAGTTCCATATTCTATTTTTTCTTCACCGGATAACACACTTCCGTTACCAGTTTTTCCGGATCCGATGTGTCGTGAGGGCTGACGTGATAAATGCAGAACGAAGCGCCGTCGTACTCGTACCCGTTGTCATGAATCCAGTGGGCCACTGCCTCATTGACTCTTGTGATCTGTGAATAGCTGCCCTGATAAACAGCCGAAGCGATCAGAACCGGGGGCACCGTCTTAAATTTTACGTGCTCCGTATCCCGGTACGCTCCCTCAACGGAAATCTGAATTTCCACATCCACATCCTCTTCCTTATATCCTTCATCATGGAAAACAGCCATTCCGTAACCGGGCGATGCCATCTGCAGGTTCTGCGCTCCCGTCTCTTCATGGAGAATCCCCCATAATATCTGTTCCTGGTCATAAGCCGGAATTACTTTTCTGACACTCGCCACGTACCTCTCCGGCAAAGTTTTTAACGTTACCTGATAATCCATCATATCTCCATCCTTTCTGATCCATTCGATGGTGTTATCAAGCAGCCGCAGCTTCGTACCGATGCCGTCCATCTGGTCTTCCAGCTCTTTCTTCTTAACCCGGAGAAATCTCTCCATTTCCTCCGGTCTGCCGCAGCAGTTTAAAATTTCACGGATGACCGCCAGGCCAAATCCCATGGATTTCAGATTCTGAATCTGTCCGGCCGCGGAGAGCTGTTCCTCCCCGTAATACCGGTAACCGGTGGCTGGATCAACCAGCCTTGGTTCCAGCAGGCCGATCTCATCGTAATGGCGCAGCATACGGATACTGATTCTCGACAGCTTTGAAAAATCACCAATCTTTAACATAGTACCACCTCACATATATGTGTTTTTGAGCTCAGTATCACTATAGACCATACCACAGTGTGAGAGTCAAGCATGAAATTCAAAATATTTTTTCAGCGCTCCAACGCCTCTCCCATATACCGCTTAAGGGGGCTTGTCTCCGGGTCGTACAGAAGTTCCACGGCATTTCGTATATCCTCTTTCAACGCATCTGCAGCGCCTTTTTCCATACGGACGGCCACATCCTCCAGCTCGAAGGGACCGTTCCGGAAATGCCCCAGCAGACATCCCTCAAACTCCCCGTCAATCAGCAGATAGCCCAGCACATCGTACTCCGCATGTGTGAACCGTTCCTTCAGCCAGTGCTCATTGGATTTCACCAGAAAATCATTTCTGTGAAGCACAAACACCGTATGGTTCTTTTCCGGCACCTCTGCCGGCTCACCTTCCAGCAGAGGCAGGTCCTCCCGGCGAATGTATCCGCCCTCATACGGCTCCAGCGTTTCATCTGATACCAGCCGCTCCAGCACACCTTTGATCTCTTTTAACGGGAGACGGTAGAAGGATCTCACCATGGCCGCATCAATCCATACGTTCAGCCATGCAAACCGTCTCACCAGTTCCTCTGCTGCTGCCTCCTTCGTATAACGGTCCAGATCTGCATCAGGGAACTCCGACTCAAACGGGTACCAGGCCCGGTCCCATTCGTTATCGGTCTGATCCTCGAATACGAGAAATTTCTCCTGCAGCCGGTGCAGAGCGGGCGTGATCTCTTTCGCCAGCAGGCCTGTAAACTCCTTCATGACGTGGATCGTCATCGGACCTTCCCGTTGTAAAAGGTCATAAAGCTCCTGCTCCGTATCCGTAAAAGGCCTGTCCTTCCGGTAGACTGCCGCAAACAGCTCCAGTTCGTCCGCATAAATATAAGCAATATTGCCGTTCTGGAATCTCCCCTTAATAATCGTCCGGCTCTCCCTCATCTTATAGCAATATCTGCTGTCGTCAAAGGCCGCACGGTACAAAAGCTCCGGAGGACTTCCCGGACAGCTCCAGTACACACAGAGTACGGGCGACATCTGCTTAAACAGTTCTCCATACTGCTTCTTTGACGCGGGTTTTGTAAAATGCTGGCGTTCCATACGCAGCTTTCTGTATGCATGTTGATTCATAAAACCTTTTCCTCCGTATTCCTTCCGTATTGATCCGGAGACTCTCCGAGAGTTCAGACGCAAAAACGCAGGCACAGTGAGGCTGCGTTTTGCGTCTGTCCGCCCGGAAAACCGGACCGTTGAAACAGCAAAGTGTCCCGTGTGATTTATGCAATGCTGCAATCGTCCGCAGACTGGCCTGCATGATCCTGATACCATTCCATATTTTTCCGGTTAATCCATTCTGTGGATGCATCCATTGCCGCCCTGCATGCGTTGGTCTCATCCAGCGCATTCAGCATGACGAAATCGTGGATGATCGCCTGAAAACGCATTGCCGTCACCGGCACTCCGGCGACCCGCAGCTTTTCGGCGTAGGCCTCGCCCTCGTCTCTCAGTACATCTGCCTGGCCATTTAAGATCATGGCCTGCGGAAGTCCCTCCAGGTGTTCAGTGCACGCCCTTAACGGGGAGGCCGTTATCTGGTTTCTGCAGTTCTCCGAGGTGGTGTACTGATCCCAGAACCACATCATTCCGGCCCGGTATAAGTAGTAGCACTCCGCAAATTCACAGTATGACGCTGTATTGAAACAGGCGTTGGTCACCGGATAATAAAGAAGCTGCTTATGAATCACAGGACCGCCTCTGTATTTGGAGAACAGGGTCATGGCGATCGCCATATTGCCCCCCACACTGTCCCCGGCTACAGTCAGTGTATTCCCGTTCATCCTCCGTCCCGCCTGTTCAAACAGATCCGGCAGCTGGCAGAGTATGCTGTAGCACTGCTCGACAGCAGTTGGATAACGCGCTTCCGGAGAGCGGGAATATTCCGGAAATATCACCGTACAACCGGTCCTGGCCGCCAGCTCTCTCACCAGCTTTTCATGGGTATGAAAGCTTCCGAATACCCAGCCGGCCCCATGAATATAGAAGATCACATGTTCCGCGAACCCGTTGTTTACCGGTGTTACCCGGTACACGGGAATGCGGCCCCACTGGCCAGTGTCCACCATGGACGCCTCCACCTGTGCCGGATACAGGCAGACCGGCGCATCCTGTGCCTCCTCCAGCACCCGGCGCCCCTCTTCCGGCGGCAGTTCAAAAATCAGCGGCGGAACTGAATTCTCAATGCAGACAGTCTCCGCCGCCGGTTCCAACAGTACTCTTTGATTCATAGATTTCTCCCGTCTGATATGATGTTCTAATGGCATCCTATTCAGAAAAGCAGAATCCGGACCATAAAAATCCGGCCGTCATGCCGGCCAGCGTCACGCTCATCTGCGGGCAATCCTCACTTTCCGCAGCCTGCCCTTGATTGTCTTTTCCTGCAGCTTTTCCAGTACCGCCTGCCCCTTGCCGTTAAGAATCTCCACATAAGTCAGACTTTCCCTGATGTCGATAATACCGATGTCTTCCGCCCCAATTCCGTCAATGCTGCAGATGGTTCCAACGATATCGACTGCACGCATTTTCGATTTCCGGCCGCCGCCGATGGACAGACGCGTGATTCCCGCATTTAAAGCGGCTCCCTTTTGAGCTTTCGGAGCCCTTCTCTCCCTCTGCCTCGTCCAGAACGCCTTTGTGGCCTCCTCATCCGCTTCCGGGCATGTTGTAACTGAAAGTTCCCGCCCCATGTAGGCTTCCACCATATGAAGCATTCGTTCCTCGCTCTCACACAGAAGGCTTACGGCTCTCCCCTTTTCTCCGTTTCTTCCGGTTCGCCCGATACGGTGTACATAAGTCTCCCGTCCGCCCGGGAAATCATAGTTTACCACGAGATCGATCTTATCGAAATCGATTCCCCTGGCCGCAACATCGGTGGCAATCAGAAAACGGAATCCACCTCTGCGGAAGGCATCCACTGTTTTTAAACGCTCTCTCTGCTCCATCTCTCCGTGTATCATTCCACAGAATATCCGGTCTCGTTTCAGCTTTTGAAGGAGCACATTTACCATCTCTCTGGTACCGCAGAATATCATGCAGCTCTCCGGATTCTCCAGAATCAGGGTCCGCTTCAGCAGGTCGTATTTCTCTTCCGGGTCCGCGCGGTATACCACCTGGGAAATTGCGGGTTCTTCCTCCGCATCTGGTTCCGGAGCAATCATAACGGCATCCTCCATATATTCATCCACCAGGAGCCGTACCTTCTCATCCAGGGTAGCCGAAAAAAGGAGAACTTTTCCTCCTTTCGGCAACAGAGCCATGATCTGCTTCACTTCCTCCAGAAATCCCATGTCCAGCATAAGATCCGCCTCGTCGATCACCAGATACCGGATACCGGCGAGCTTTAAACACTCTCTCTGAATCAGATCCATGACGCGTCCCGGAGTCCCCACCACAATGTGTGACTTCTGTTTTATTGTGCGCATCTGCTTATCAATCGGAAATCCGCCAAAGACGGCCGGCACCTTCAGACGTTTCCTGCGTCCTATGTGGAACAGCTCATTGCTGACCTGAACCGCCAGCTCCCTGCTGGGCTCCAGTACCAGCGCCTGAGGCAGATTCTCTTCCCAGACGATCTTCTCACAGAGCGGTATCCCAAACGCCGCAGTCTTACCCGTACCTGTCCTGGACCGCGCTGCCACATTCCGTCCCTCCAGAACGGCGGGTATTACTTCCCTCTGTATTTCCGTTGGCTCCTGATATCCAAGGAGATCCAGCGCATGGATAATTTCAGGGGCAAGGGCGTAGGGCAGAAAACCGTTCCCATTTTTATTTTCCGGCATAATTTAATTCCTTCCATTTTAGTTATAATAAGTCAAATCAGAAAGGCAGGCCATGTCGCGGCCTGCCGGCTTGTTTTATTATACAATGGATTGATCTCAGAATCTACTGGCAAAAACAGTTCCCGGACATGCATCCGGGAACTGTTACATGATTTTCCCCCTGTTTCCTGTTACCGAAAAAATAACAAAAGCATCCCGGCCGCTACCGCTGAACCAATTACGCCGGCCACGTTAGGCCCCATGGCGTGCATCAGCAAAAAATTGGATGGGTTGTATTTCTGTCCCTCCTTCTGCACCACACGGGCCGCCATTGGAACCGCAGAGACGCCTGCGGCGCCTATCATGGGATTTACTTTGCCCTTTGACAGTCTGCACATCACCTTTCCCAGCAGCACGCCGCCCGCGGTTCCCACGGAAAATGCAGCCAGGCCAAGCACAATAATCTTTAATGTATCCACCCGCAGAAACGCATCTGCGCTCGCCTTGGCTCCAACGGTTATTCCAAGAAACACAGATATGATGTACATCAGGGAATTCTGCAGTGCATCGACAAGACGCGGAACACAGCCGGATTCTTTTATTAAGTTTCCCAGCATCAGCATGCCTATCAGCGCGCCCGCCGAAGGAAGAAGCAGGACTGTAAACAGGGTCACTATAATAGGAAAGATGATCTTTTCCGTTTTACCAACCGCTCTTAACTGTTCCATCTTGATCTTCCGCTCCTTCTCCGTTGTCAGAAGCCGGATAATCGGCGGCTGAATAATCGGTACGAGAGCCATATAGGAGTAGGCCGCAATGGCAATGGCCCCCAGCAGATGAGGAGCCAGCCTGCTGGTTAAATAAAGGGCCGTCGGCCCATCCGCACCTCCAATGATTCCGATCGACGCTGCCTCCGGTCCTGTAAACCCCAGCATAATCGCTCCGGCGAAGGTCAAAAAAATCCCCAGCTGGGCCGCAGCTCCCAAAAGGAGACTTCGCGGATTAGCAAGCAGCGGGCCAAAGTCCGTCCCTGCTCCGATACAGAGAAAGATTAACGGCGGATAGATGCCTAAATCGGTTCCCTGGTATAAGTAATATAGGAGACCGCCATTCTCATCCCCTACCGCGGCAGCCATCAGACCGGTCCTGGGCAGATTCACCAGAAGCATGCCAAACGCTATGGGAATGAGAAGATAGGGCTCATACCCCTTATGAATTGCCAGATAGAGAAAAAGACAGGCAATTCCAATCATAATGAGTTCACCGGGCAGATGCAGTCCAAACAGTACAGTATCACACTGAAACAGCTGGGATAAGCCGCTGCTCTTCCAGAACTCCAGTAAAATTTCACTCATCCTTCAGGCCTCCTTAAGAGATTTCAATCAGCGGATCCCCTGCTGCCACGGCTGCTCCTTTTGAGGTAATTATGGATGTTACCGTGCAGTCGCGCGGGGCAATGATCTCGTTCTCCATCTTCATAGCTTCGATGATTACCAGCACTTCTCCGCATTTTACCGTCTGCCCGGAAGTCACAGGAACCGACAGGATCGTCCCCTGAAGAGGAGCAGTGATCCTTTCGGTGCCTGCAAAAGCCCCCTTCTGTACCGCAGCCGCCCCAGCTCCTCCCGCCGGCCGATTCTGTGAAACCGCTTCCGCCGTTACCGGAGGCCGCATATTCCGTGTTTCTCCGTCTTCTGCACCGGCAGTCTTTCCCTGGGCTGTTTGGCCGCCTCCCCGGCTTTCTCTGTGTATCTCTTCTACCTCCACCTCATGAACCACACCGTCAAGCACGATCCGAAATACTTTTATTCCCATGGTTTTAACTCCCCTTCCTTCCTGTTATTTATCGTATGGACTCCAAACGCGCACTTTGAGCCCATGTACCGCCGCAGTCTTCCACTCTTCTGATTCTGCGCACCACAATGTCATCCGGCTCCACAGACAGACAGGCAGCGACAGCCGCGGCAGCCAATAGCACGTCGCTGCTGTCGTTTGCTGCCGGTGCAGCAGTCCCTGTGCCGGTTTCCGGCAAGTTTTCACTCCGCTTTACCAGAAACGCACAGAAATCAATCATATAGGAAAGCAGAAGCAGTACCAGAAATACACTGAGTATACTGAAGCCGGAAATCAATAGCGTATCCGCCACAGTCAAACTGTCACCAAACATGACACACCTCCTTACAATGGAATATTTCCATGTTTTTTCGGTATTTTCTGCACCCGCTTGCCGCGAAATGCCTCCAGCGCACTGATGATGCGCTTTCTCGTCTCTGACGGCATGATCACATCATCCACGTATCCCCTGGAAGCCGCCACATACGGATTCATCATGGTCTCCTGATATTCGGCAATCTTTTCCTTCCGTCTGGCCGCTCCATCAGAAGCATTCTTAATCTCTTTAGAAAAGATAATATTGGCCGCTCCATCGGCTCCCATGACCGCAATCTCGGCATCGGGCCACGCAAAGACCGCATCGGCTCCCAGATGTCTGGAACACATTCCAATATAGGCCCCGCCGTATGATTTTCTTGTGATAACCGTTATCTTCGGTACCACCGCCTCACTGTAGGCATACAGCAGCTTGGCGCCGTGGCGGATAATTCCGTTGTGCTCCTGCATCGTCCCAGGCAGAAATCCCGGCACATCCACCAGCGTAAGGAGCGGTATATGGAAGCAGTCACACGTGCGGATAAAACGCGCAGCCTTATCGGAAGCGTTGATATCCAGACAGCCTGCCATGGCCTTCGGCTGGTTTGCGATCACCCCCGTACTCCTTCCTCCCATATGAATAAATCCGGTGATCAGATTAGGGGCAAAATACTCCTGATATTCCATAAAACGTCCGTTGTCCGCCAGCGCTTCGATCACCGTCTTCATGTCATAGGGCTTTCCGGGATTTTCGGGAATCAGTTCATTCAAAAAATCGTCCTGCCGGTTCCAGTCGTCCCCTGACTCCATTTCCGGAGGAGTCTCCATGTTGTTCTGGGGAAGATACCCAAGCAGTTCTTTTATCTGCCGGATACAGTCTTCTTCGTCCTCTGCCATATAATGGGCCACTCCGCTGATGGCATTGTGAGTCCTCGCTCCCCCCAGTTCCTCCGCAGTCACCGACTCCCCTGTGACTGCGGCGATTACTGAGGGACCGGTAATAAACATCTGGCTTGTATTTTTTACCATAAAGATAAAATCTGTCAGAGCCGGTGAATATACAGCACCTCCCGCGCATGGCCCCATAATCACGGATATCTGTGGGATCACCCCCGAAGCCATGGTATTGTTATAAAAGATGCGCCCATATCCCGCCAGGGCATCCACGCCTTCCTGAATGCGCGCTCCCCCCGAGTCGTTGATGCAGATCATGGGAGCCCCTGCCTTCATGGCAGCCTCCTGTGTCTTCACGATCTTGTCCGCATGCATTTCCCCCAGAGAACCGCCTATCACCGTAAAATCCTGGGCCGCAGCGTATGTAAGTCTTCCATTCACGGTCCCATAGCCTGTCACAACGCCCTCTCCCGGCGACTGCTTCTTCTCCATGCCAAAATTCGTACAGCGGTGCTTTACAAATAAGCCTGTCTCCACAAAGCTTCCCTCGTCAAACAGCGCAAAAAGCCTCTCACGGGCGGTCATCTTGCCCGCCAAATGCTGCTTCTCTGCAGCCTTTTCTCCGCCGCCCATCCGCAGCCTCTCTTTTAAATTTAACAGTTCTTCCTGTTTTTTTGTAGCCAACCTTTCTCCCTCCAGACTGTCACTCAGACTGTTTCCTAAACTGCTCCGGCACACGGTATAAGCCGCCGGACAGATCGGCAATCTCTTCCAGAGAATTTGCCGCTAAGAGTTCCCGCTTTGCCGCATCAGGAGAAATGGCAAGATCCTGCGGATAGGCCACCTTTCCTTCTCTGCGCAGCTGTTCGATCTCTCCGATCCCCACCATAGAGCCGACCGGCGTTCCCTGAGCGATACAGCCCAGCATTTTTGTGCGCTCCTCCGCATTCTGAGCCTGATACAGGTAAGCGATTCCCTGCTCTGTCACCACATGCGTCACATCCTCGCCATAGACCATGACGGGAGCCGCATCCATACCCGCTTTTCTGCCAATTTTCACGGCATCCAGCTCCGGAACAAAGGCCGGGCCGTATTTGCTCTGGCTCTTTGTCATCTGAACCACCAGTTTCCGCCCGGAGGCCATGGAACCGGTAAGCGGAGCCATATCTCGCCATGCTTTTGTGGTATGGCGCCGGCCGCCGGTACTGTTTCCCATGTTGGGAGCCCCGCCGAAACCGCTGAGCCGGCCGCCCGTCACGGTGGAAGAGTTCCCCTCATAATCCATCTGGAGTGTGCCTCCCAGAAACAGATCGATCCCGTAAAGCCCGGCCACCTGGGCCGCTGCCCGGTTGGACCGGAGCATGCCGTCCTTTCCGGTAAAGAAGATGTCCGGTCTCGCGGCCGTATACCGCTCCATGCCAAGTTCTCCCCCAAAGGCGCACACCTGTTTTACCCAGCCCGCCTCCACAGCCGGAATCAGGGTGGGGTGGGGATTTAAGACCCAGTTGGTACATATTTTCCCTTTCAGCCCCAGATAGTCTCCGAAGGTGGGCAGAAGAAGCTCGATTGCCGCGCCATTATAGCCAATACCGTGATTTAAGCTTTTCACACCATGCTTTGCATAGATTCCCTTGATTGTCATCATGCCCATCAGAATATGGGCTTCCTGAATCCTGGCCGGATCTCTGGTAAACAGCGGTTCCATAGGATATGGCTCATCGGCCTTGACAATATAATCCACCCAGCCGCCCGGAATGTCGACACGCGGAAGATCGCCCTCTCCCACAATCTCATTGACCTGTGCAACGACGATGCCGTTCTTAAACGCAGCCGCCTCCGCCAGTATGGGCGTCTCTTCCGTGTTATATCCGGTATATAAATTACCGTTTGAGTCCGCCTTATCCGCGGCAATCAGGCAGACATTGGGCGTCAGGTCCACATACAGCCTGCCGTACAGCTCTAGGTACGTGTGGATCGCTCCAATTTTCACAGTGTTTTCTGCCACCATTTCCGCCAGCCGCCTGCTCTGCATCCCGGCAAAGGAAAAGTTGATTTCCGATGCAATTCCCCTGTCAAAGAGGTCCAGGTGCTCATCTCTTGAAATCGATGGTATAATCATGTTCAGATCATGGACTTTTCCCTGATTCACTTCCTTAAGCGCTCCGGCTAAAAATGCAGCCTGCTTCTGATTGCAGCCTTCCAGTACGACTCTGTCACCCGGCCTTATCACACTCTCTAAAAATGGAACGATCTCTTCCGTTCCGACTCGTTTTCCCCTTGCATAACCGGCGGCCTTCTCCATCCGTTCTGCCTTTGAGCGGCGTTCTTGATCCCAAATCATGTGCTCTCCCCTTTCTGACAATACGTTCCTGATAAAAAAATAATAGCATTGACTTTTTATAACGTCCAATATATACTTTGTTACATAACGATATCCAAAATGTTATAAAAGGAGGCGGATTTATGGACATTCATTCTCTCATCTATTTCAAGAAAGTCGCGGAACTTCAGCACATCACCCGGGCTTCCGAAGAGCTCCACGTAGCACAGCCTTCGTTAAGCCGTACGATTTCCCGGCTGGAGAAGGAACTGGGAGTCCAGCTGTTTGAGCGTTCCGGGAAAAATATTATCTTAAATTCTTACGGCGAGATTCTTCTGAAGCATACAAACCGGATTCTCCAGGAACTGAAAGATATCGAGCAGGAGATCGGCGATGCAGCCGGAGAACGCAGCCGGACTGTCACGCTCTCCCTCTATGCGGCTTCCAAGCTGCTGCCGGAACTGGTCATGGCATTTAAGCATGAATACCCCTCTATCCGGCTTCAGATCATCCAGGAGGACTTAACGAAGAACCAACCCAACGGCTGCGACTTAACCCTGTTTTCCTCCATGCAGCCATGCACACAGGATTATTCTGTCACCCTGATAGAAGAAGAAATTCTCCTGGCACTGCCTGATTCCAACCCGTTGTCCAAACGGGACAATCTTAACTTAAGCGAGGTAGCAGGCGAGGAATTTATCTGTCTTCAGCAGGGAAAGAGTTTAAGGACCATCACTGATACTTTCTGCAAGATAGCCGGCTTTGAACCCTCTGTCGTGCTGGAGAGCGACAGTCCTGAGACGGTCCGCGAACTGATCCGGGCCGGTATCGGCATCTCCTTCATCCCTTCCATTACCTGGCAGGGCATGGATACGAAGAACATCGCACTGGTCCCTATTTCCTTTCCGCAGTGCAGACGCTACATTAACCTGTCCTGGCGGTCTCAGGGTTATCTCTCTCCCGCTGCCATTTTGTTTCGCGACTTTGTTCAGGATTATTTTAGAGCGTTTCAGAAATAGACATGCCGGTTCTGGCCTGGGGATTCTCCCCAGGCTATTATCATTTTCACATTCATATCACCTGCAGCATCAATCATTTCCTCCGATACATAACAAAAAAGGCATAAATCCATAAAAGTATTAGTATTTTACATTCTGGCGTTTTGTACATATAATTCCTTATATAGCAAATACTTTTTGTCACTATTGCAGTATGCAATTGGGAGAAGGCACAGATACTTACTTTCTATCGCAAATTGATCAGGCAAAAGAGAGGAGGAAACATGATTATCCGGGGGGATGATGCTGCCGCGGTAAAGTACAGACTGCTGTGCCCAGTCATTCATTTTTTGAAGGAAGGGGTACTTTTATCATGACAAAAGAGACAAGGAAGAAGCTTATTAGTGAAGCTGCCGCCATCGCTGTGGGCCTTGCCATCGCTCTGATTCCCGCACCCGGGGGGCTGGAACAGAAGGCGATGTGGACAATGGGTCTGTTAATCTGGGCCATTATCAACTGGATGACCAATGCAATCCCCGATTTTGTATGCATCTTTATTATGTGCTGTACGTGGGTTCTTTTAGGAATTGTGCCCTTTACAACGGCATTCGGAAGTTTCTCGGGAACCACCGTCTGGCTGCTCATCGCAGCCATGGGAATCGGCGCTGCCGTAACGAAGAGCGGACTGTTGGCAAGAGTCGCACTCTGGATTATGCGGGTCTGCCCGCCGACCTTTAACGGACAGGTCCTGGCTCTGCTGGGATCCGGTGTTATCATCGGGCCGTTTATTCCCTCCACCATCGCAAAAGTATCCATTGTAGGCGCCATGGCCACTGACATCGGTGAAAAGCTGGGATTTGAGGACCGTTCCAAAGGAATGGCCGGCATGTGGTCTGCCATGTATGCGGGCTATACACTGCTCAGCCAGGCCGTTTTAAGCGCATCCTTCTTTTCCTACATCATCATGGGCCTCCTTCCCCAGACAGTACAGGCCCAGTTCAGCTGGATGTTCTGGCTGCGGGCCATGCTTCCCTGGCTCATAATCTGTACGATCGCCAGTTACTTCGCAATCCGGATACTTTATAAGCCTGCACAGGCACCGAAGCTGACAAAGGAAGATGTCAATAAGATGCTGACCGATTTAGGCCCCATGTCGAGAAGTGAGAAAATCACACTGATCGTGCTCGTTGCCTGCATATTTTTCTGGGTTCTGGAACGCACCTTAAATATTCCGGCAGCCATAACAGCCGTGTTAGGCATGTCAGCGCTGCTGGCCCTCGGCGTCATCACACCGAAGGACTATAACAGCCGCATCAACTGGAGCATCATCGCTTTTATGGGCGGCGCCATCAACCTGGCCAATGCCCTTACCACAGTGGGGATCGACACCTGGCTGGGCAATACATTCGGTGCTTCCATGGCAAGTCTTATCAGCAACCCGTTTTTATTTGTCTTTGTCATTGCCACCGTCGCACTGCTTGCACGTTTTATCATCGTGGATATGACCACCTGTTACACGCTCTTCATTGTAATTCTGACTCCGTTCTGCGTACAGGCCGGCATGAGCCCCTGGATCGCAGCCATGGCGTCCTACTGCGTGGTATATCCATACTTTACAAAATACCAGAACATCAACTTCCTGGCCGCATTCAACTCAGCCGGCGGAGATGAAAAACTCAGTCATACCATGCTGGTGCCGTTCTGTCTGGTCTTCCATATCGTAAGCATTCTGGCGCTGACGGCCAGCGTGCCTTACTGGAAGATTCTGGGACTGATACCGTAAACAATTAAAACACCTCACACGAAGAAAAGGAGTGCAGATACTATGTCTAAAAAAGAAGCAGTCAAAGAAGTTACTCACACAATTGGTGATACACTGCCAAAGTTAAGAGCCGCAGCCGTTCAGGCAGCTCCCGTATTCTTAAACCGCGATGCAACCGTTCAGAAAGTAGCCCGTCTGACGAAAGAAGCTAAGGATAACGGTGCAGACCTCGTAGTGTTCCCGGAATCTTTTATTCCTACCTTCCCGCTCTGGTGCCTGTTCCTGCCGCCGGTAGACCAGCATCCGTTCTACAAGAGGCTGTTTGAAAATGCGGTAACCGTGCCAGGTCCGGCATTTAATGAACTTCAGAAAATCGCCCGCGACAACAGTATTTTCTTATCCGTCGGCATCTGTGAGAAGAGCACCACCAACTTTGGGACAATGTGGAACACCACCCTGTTATTTGACCGGGAAGGCAATATGATCGGTCATCACAGAAAGCTTCTTCCCACCTGGGGAGAAAAGCTGGTTTGGTCATTTGGTGACGGTTCTTCGCTCAATATCCATGACACAGAGATTGGACGAATCGGCTCCCTGATCTGCGGCGAGAACTCCAATACACTGGCCCGTTACGCCCTGGTAGCCCAGGGAGAGCAGGTACATATTTCAGTCTATCCGCCATGCTGGCCGACCAGCAGAGACAAGGGCAATTACGCGGACTGCCTGCGGGTACGCACCTGTGCTCATGCGTTTGAGGCTAAGGTGTTTAATATCTGTTCCTCTGCGTCTCTCGACGAAGATGCCATGGAGCAGATGTCTGTGGGCGATCCCGCTTTAAAGGAATGGCTCCACAACCAGTCCTGGGCCCTCACCATGATCGCCGGACCTAACGGCCAGCCATGCTGCCCGTCAATCGAGAACAACCAGGAAGGCATTATTTACGCCGACTGCGATATTGCAGCTGAAATTACCGCAAAAGGAATCCACGATATCGCGGGAGCCTACCAGCGTTTCGACGTATTTCAGCTCCACGTAAACAAGACTCCCAGGGAACCGGCGTATTTCTATGATGAGGGGATTGGGGAATCGAGGGAATTTATTCCTTATAAAGAAGAGGAAGAGACAGAATAAAGCACTATGCAAAAAAGAGGGGACCGCATCTGTGATTGATAAATCACAGATGCGGTCCCCCATGTCAGGTCAGCCGGCAATCAACATTTTTGCAAGAAACGGTGTGCTGACCAGTACCGTTACCATTCGAAGCACCTGAAACAGCGTTACAATATTGGCATCTGCTTTATATTCCATAGCTATCATAATAGTAGGAGACAGCCCTGCCGGACAGCATGCCAGTATACAAGTAGCTTTATCCCAGTTTGTCATCCACATCATAATCCTGGCCAGCAGAAGACTGCCCATAATCACCAGTATATTCAATATTATGACTGGAAATATGTATTCGGGAAATCCCAGAATACTCTCCCTTGTTATGGCTGCACCTGCCAGGCCCCCTATACCAATCTGCACCAGAGTCTGAATTCGCTTATTAATCCTGCACGACACATTTCCGGCTTTCACGGCAATTCCTATCACCAGCATCGGCCCCAAAAGGTTTGCCGCAGGGACGTGAAAACGAGTCAGTATCCACGTAACCCCCAATACCGGCAGCAACAGCACTCCCCATTCATACCATTTAAGACGCCGTTCTGCTGTGACCGCCTTCTTCTCTCCCGTCTCCTCACATCTATATCGGAACGCCAGAGAAGAAAATACCACCATAGAACATATCATCCTGGAAGACTGTAAGAGTACCGTTGCAAATGGATCCGAATGATAACTCAATGACATCAGGGTAATCTCTGCCATCCCTCCCGGAGTCGCAGCAAAAAGCGCTGTTTCTTTCTCCAGTCCCGTAAATATCAGCACCCCCGTCGCAATAAGGGACAGTGACACAAGCCAGATGGCAGCCAGTAGCATCTGGCACAGTACGCCCTTAAAATTCTGATTAAACCGCATTCCCAACAGTATTCCTGTTATCACGGAAAGAACAGGCTTCTGCCAGGCCGGTATGGTAAATTTTACGCCCAAAATTGTCAGCACCAGAAAACAGGCAATTGGTCCCAGTATCGCGGGGGCAGGTATCTTAAGGCGCCGCCCTGCCAGATATCCAGCTATACTGACACCCCAGAACAATATGAATCCTGAGACTGCGTTCAATCTCTTATCCCTTCCAGTTATCTATGCGAGGACCAAAAGCAATAAGCCCTCCAGCCTCCAGCATTTCCATGAGAAAAGGCGCCACTGGCTTTGCTCTGAGTCTGTCTCCGGTTGTCTCATTTACTATTTCCCCTGAAATCATATCTATTGACAGAATATCTCCCTCCGAAACATGAGATGTTATGCCCGGACACTCAACTAACGGCAGTCCTACTTCGAACGCATTCCTGTAAAACAGCCGGGAGGCATACTCTGTGACAACAGCTCCTACCCCTGTAGCTTTAATAGCTTTGGGAGCCACTGCCCGCCCTGACGACTGGCCAAAATGAACTCCCGCAACCAAAATATCCCCTTTTTGAACTTTTTTCGGAAACTCGGGATTATAGTTCTCCAGCACATGTTTTGCCATTTCAGTCATTGATCCCAATGCCCTGTCCACCCTCACAATCTGGTCTGTGGGAATATTATCTCCGAATTTCCAAACCTTCCCCTTAATTATTTCCACATAATCACCACCAATTTCTTATATTTGATATTCGTCAATTCTGGGACCAAACGCAATCAGTCCACCTGCTTCCAGCATTTCCATCAAAAAAGGTGGAACGGGTCTGGCTTTCAATTCCTTACCCGTGGTCTTGTTCTGTATCATCCCTGTTTCCATATTCACATGCAGAATATCCCCATCAGAAACTTCTTCCGTTATTCCTTCACATTCCATGAGCGGCAGCCCGATTTCAAAACAATTTCGGTAAAACAGCCTGGATGCGTATTCAACCACTACAGCGCCTACTCCGGTTGCTTTAATAGCTTTGGGTGCTACTGCGCGTCCTGATGACTGGCCAAAATGCTTTCCGGCTACCAGTATATCTCCTTTTTGTACGTGTACAGGAAAGTCAGGATTTAAGTTCTCCAATACATGCCTGGCCATCTCATCTAAAGATTCCAGAACACGGTCTGCTTTTACAATCTGGTCTGTAGGAATATTATCTCCAAATTTCCAGCAACGGCCTTCTGCTTCCATATTTATCCCTCCAAAAATTCTCTCGGATCTGTCACACAGCCTTTTACTGCCGAAGCAGCCACTGTATAGGCAGAACTTAAATACATAATCGCCTCAGGACTTCCATTTCTTCCCGGGAAATTACGGGCATGTGTTGAAATCATGGCTTCATGCTTTGACATCGCCCCCATATTAATTGCCTGGTTGGACCCTGTACTGGCTGGGAACCAGGAAGCTCCAGCCTGATGGAAAGTCTCCACGATACCTTCTTTCAGACATTGTTCAAACACTTCTCTGCTGCTTGGCACCGCATTGAACTTAACTCCTGGTGCCAGCTTCCTGCCTTTTAATATCTGTGCGGCCTGTCTGAAATCTTCCAGTCGTCCACCTCCATGACCTCCCAGCTCAGCCCACTGAATCGGCCTTCCGTTAAAGCCTTCCGCCGGTTTTACATTTCCCAGAGTTGGGGAAGCCGCCACCTGTGGTTCCAAATCACTGATGTCAAATGTCATGGTCCGCTCATATTCACAGTCCGGATCAGATGTAAAGATTTCAAATGGTTCATCCGTATATTGTTTTATAAACTGGATTGTCTTTTCATCCGGATCAATAAATCCACACTTTCCTCCAACATCAATCGTGATCAACGGAAACAGCCAGCGATCCCAGACATCCAGATCTTCTATAAATTGACCGGTAAAATGAAGCGCCCGGTAAACAGCACCGCCCTCCCCTATCTGGCCAGTCAGCCAGAGGGCCACATCTCTCGGTGTGACTCCGAATTTTGTATGGCCAGTCAGCTCAATTTTAATTGTTTTCGGAACCATAAACCACGCTTTTCCATAAGCCATCACTGTGGCTGCGTTGGAATTATTTCCCAGTCCCGTCGCAAAGCAGCCCATTGTTCCATGCACCGGCGTATGACTGTCAGAGCCCACAACGATTGTGCCGGGTTTCACAAATCCATTTCTAACACCTACATTATGAATATTACCGGAACCACAATCAAACAGATGAATCTTGTGTCTCCTTGCAAATTCCCGATTGCGTTCCAGAACATCAGCTCTCGCTTCAGTCGGCGGCGAAAAATGATGATCAAATACCATAGCCACGCGTTCTGGATAGCGCATCTCTTTTTTCACTTCATTCTCAAATACATTGGCAGTTATATATCCACTTAAATCATGAAGCAGCAGCGTATCTACATTTGCAACCACTACATCACCTGGTTTTACGCTTTCCTGCCCACTGGCTTTCGCCAGAATCTTTTCTACCATATTCATAAAGCAATTGCCCCCTTACCTGTTACACAATACATTTTCTCACAGTAAATTCCGTCCGACTTACAATAAGCGGAAACAGCAACAATCTGGTTCTCGCACAGTTCTTTTACCTCTTCATTTAAATTGGAAATCGCATCCGCAGTAACCCGCTTTACAGAGATTTCGTACCCTTCCATATTTCCTGCAGTCTCTGCTCCCGGTATCAGCCACCCTGCCGCCCTATCTAACAGAGCCTCCGCCTGTTTATAATTAATGCCGAAGGGCTGCGCCAGGCTTACCCATACTCCCAGATACTGCATTAAACCATATAAAGTCCAGTGTCCCCCCACGTCTTCTTTCATGACAGGAAGACCGAATTCCTGTCCATCGTAAGCAGCATACAAGACGATATCCATTGCCCCATTCTTTCTTGCGTCATATTCGATTTCTGCAGCAACTGTCTTAGAATTGCCTCCACGGTCATATGCCGCTTCCCCCTGGATGAATGCGTGTTTTAAAATTGCAGCAGCCTTTGCAGCAGTTTTTTTATACGCTTCATCTGTATTCTTCAGAAGCCCTGATACTAGAGAATCCAGCATCACTGGATGAAAGCCATGATTCTTCAGCTCTTTTATCACTTCTGCCATTACATACTTACCGATTATTCCAATCGTTCCTCCAAGCGGGAACTTATCCTTTAATGACTCTGCAATTTTTACAGGCACTTTAAATCCAGCGGCAAGAAGATTCTCCTCTTTTAAGCCTGTCAGTGTACTAATCCATGGATTTACACGGTTGTTGTGTCCCGTTACCATATAAAATTCATCCGCTGTAATCACCGCAGCGCTGTTGCACCAGTAGGGTGCATAATTTACATAAAACGATAATTCATCTGCGGAATAGACATCGCCATATATAACCACCGCGTCCGCTCCTGCTTTTACAGCTGTTTCCATCAGTACCCTGCGCCTGTTTTCCAGTACGCCTGCAGGAAGCAGTTCTTTATTCCAATCCATATATCCCCGTTTCAAATTCTCCTCCTCATTACACCTCGAACAGTTTACGCTCCGTTACAGAAAGCAATTCATATCCATCTTTCGTAATCAGAACCGGATCACCAAAAACCATATAACCACAAAGTGGACTGAAGGTATTCGGGTGAATCACCACCACCATGTTCTCCTTAAGTACCAGATCCGTTGACTCCAAAACCAGTGGCATCTCATCTAAATCCAGTCCATGACCATGTCCCCGAACTCTGGTATACTTTTCTGTACAATACTCTCCATATCCATATTTGCGGAACACATCATTCTCAGCCTTTGCCACATCCCGGATATTTACCCCCGGACGGATCATATCAAAGCCTGCCTGCTCCGCCTCCAAAAATATCTCAAAGGCCTTTTTCTGGTTTTCTTTCGCCCTTCCTTTTACACATGTACGACAGATTTGAGCCCACCAGCCATTGACCTGCGGTGTAATTTCAGTACGCACCATATCGCCGGGACGCGCTGTACGCATCATGGGAGGCGTCATTCCCCTCACATCATCTCCGCCTGTGGCCAAAAGCATAAAACAGTCTTCTGCTCCGTGCAGTTTTAAATAATGCTCCACCTCAGCTACAATCTGATACTCGTTCAGTCCGTCCGCAACTCCCTGCATAAATACAGGCCAAACCTCATCAGCCAGCCGGACCGCCTGCCTTAAATAGCTGATTTCTTCCTCCGTCTTCTGCATCCGTGCCCGTTCCAGGCAGCCTTCTGCGGATACGGTCAATGCCCCTGCTTTTTTTACTGCCTGTTCGAGTGCAGCTGTCATATATTTCGATCCGGATACTGCCAGTGTCTTCACATTTCCTTCCATCAGGAGACGTTCCACTGTTTCAGCCGGCTGATCCGCATGACATTCTGCGTGTTTTATAGCGGAACGGTTTTTTAACAGATCCCAGTCGGCGCCATAGATAATATGAACTTCTTCTCTCGACGCCAAATACAGGATAATGCCAAATGGACCAATAAAATTTTTTTCTGTTAAAAAACGGTAGTTCTCCTTATGCCACTGCGGACTGTAAACCAGAAATGCATCGGCATTTAAAGATGCTGCTACTGCCTTTAGCAATTCAATCTTATGAACCTTCATGGCATTTTTCCTCCATTTCGGCCTCCAGCTTATTCATTAATCCCCCTGCAGTCATAATATCCAGAAGAAATTCAGGAAGAACCATACCCGATATTTGGGCCCCCTTCGTCTTGTTTTCCACAACCCCAGTGGAAAAATCCACCTCCAGTTCATCTCCTGGATCACAGAATTCTGTAATACCGGGGCATTCCAGAATCAGTAGTCCTATATTAATGGCGCTTCTAAAGAATATACGTGAAAAACTTTCTGCGATAATCAACTTGACATCTGAATATTTTAAGGATGCAGGAGCCCATTCTCTGCTGGAATTACAGCCAAAATTCCTGCCGGCAACCATAATTTTTCCACGTTCCATTTTTTCATGAAAATCAGTATCTATATCAAGCATACATGCTTCCCGAAACCCTTCCGGAGTCAGTGCCTTCACGTGTTTTGTATGTATAATCTGTTCGGCAGCCACATTATCCGGATATATCTCAAATACTTTATCATTCATACGCATAAGAATCACCTCACACCTTTCTTGGATCTGTAATTTTTCCCGTCAGTACGGAAGCTGCTACAACGGCAGGAGATGCCAGATAAATCTCTGACTTCGGATCCCCCATACGCCCGACCATATTACGGTTTGATGTGCTTAAACAGACTTCACCCTCTCCCAATAATCCATAATGGCCTCCACCGCAGGGACCACACTGCGGGTTGCACCAGATTGCTCCTGCTTCGAGAAAGTCCGATACGATCCCTTCGTTTACACATTGTTTAAAAATATCCCTGGAAGCGGGCAATATCTGAAGCCGGACTCCGTCTTTAATCTTCTTTCCTTTAATAATATCGCGGGCAATGCGAAAATCCTCCATACGGCCATTGGTACATGTTCCCAACAACGCACGCTTAAATGGGATTCCCTCCACTTCTCCAACGGGTACTGAATACTGAGAGCCACCAGGCTTTGCCACCGTAGGTTCCAGTGCACTCCCGTCTATTTCATAAATCTTTTCATATACAGCGTCCGGATCAGATCTTACGATTTCATACTCTCCCCGGGCCCTGCCTTTTAAGTACTCTATAACCTTCTCGTCCGCCTCAATAATTCCGTTCTTGGCACCAGCCTCCACTGCCATATTACAGAGAGACATCCGGGAATCTAGGCTCATCCCTCTCACGGCTTCTCCTGTATACTCCATGGTCATATAATTTGCTCCATCCGCCCCAATCAGCGCCATAATGTGGAGTGCCAAATCCTTTCCAAGAACCATGGGATCCAGCTTCCCATTAACCCTAAACAGAATAGCTTTTGGCACTTTCATCCATATTTTTCCTTTATTAAATACCCACGCCATCTCTGTTGATCCGATGCCCGTAGAAAATGCTCCAAGCGCCCCATATGTCGTAGTATGTGAATCTGTTCCCACATATGCCTTTCCTGGAAGCACATAACCCTTTTCAGGCATCAGCTGATGACAGATTCCTTCTCCGTTGTAACAGGTAATTCCCTGCTCTTCTCCAAACTTTACCGTATCCAGTATCATATTGGCATCCAGAACACGGCTCGGCGGAACTCCATGGTCTGCAAATACAATTGCCCGGTCCTTATCCCAGACTTTCAGCCCCATATCACGGAATTTATCAAAAAATAACGGCCCAAGTTTCTCATGTGTAAATGCCCGGTCAACAGAAACATCTATAATCTGTCCAGCCTCTACGTGATCCAGCCCTGCAGCCTTTGCCATAATTTTTTCTGTTATATTCATTCGTCTTCCTCCTCACATCTATTCATGATTCGTATTGCTTTTTTAGGACATACGCCCAGACAGAAGCCGCAGCCAATACATTTTTCAGGGTTTACCTCATACGTTCCCTTTCTGCCGGTCTTTATCGCATTACAATGCGCAATCCTGGTGCATAATCCACATCCGCTGCAGCGTGTTTCATCTATAGCAGCAGCTACCTCTTTATAGACCATCTGCCCTGGTTTCACCACATAATTAAGAGCCAGCCCGCGCATATCCTCCAACCGTTTATACCCCTGTTCATCCATGAAACGTTTTAAACCATTCACACAGCCGTCAAGCAGTCCAAATCCCTGTTCCATAACAGCAGTACAGATCTGTATGGATTCTGCTCCGAACATAATCGCCTCGACGATATGGCTCCAGTCTGAAATTCCACTTCCACCCATTAATCCTGCTTCTGGAACAGCAGCAGCAATATCGGCCAAAAAGCGATGGGAAAAGCGCCGACTCCACGGACCAGTACAACCGCCAAAATTACCGTATTCAGAACCCGGATATAAAAACCGCCCTCCATGATAAATATCTATACCGGGAGCAGACCGATATCCCGCATGAATATTAATAATGTCTGCGCCTGCCTCCCTGCAGGAAAGCGCTACTTTTACTGCTGTACCGCTTTCTGTAGACAGCTTCACTGCTACCGGAATTTGAACTGCCTTCTTAACTTCTCCGGTCACAATTTTGCATGCTTCTGGATCCGCCCCCAAATTGGCTCCGGAAACAGAAGTTTTTATATCTGCTGACAAAAGATTAGGACAGTTAAAGTTAAGTTCTATCGCATCCGCTCCCGCCTGTTCCAGATTGCGTGCCAGTTCCCCCCAACTCTCCAGCTTTCCGGGTGTTCCCGACATATTAGCCAGGACTGCAAGGCTGGTCTCTTCTTTTGTCTTTCTTATTAAATCAAGTGCTTCATCTGGATTCAGTCTCGGATCCCCGCTGACCGTCACCCCAATTTTTCTGTCATAGAACCATCTTGGTCTGGCTTCAAATCTCTGAGACATCATCGTATGCTTAATCGCAGCTCCCGCTGCACCGTGTTCCTCAGCCTCTTTTAATAAAGATAACTTTGCTGTAAGGGGGCTTGATGCAATCATAATTGGATTTTTAAGTTTAAGTCCTCCGCAATTTACACTTAAATCTGCCATATTTTCCCCTCCTCTACAACAGGCACAA
Source organism: Hungatella sp. SL.1.14 (assembly GCF_024460495.1). Classification (NCBI taxonomy): domain Bacteria; kingdom Bacillati; phylum Bacillota; class Clostridia; order Lachnospirales; family Lachnospiraceae; genus Hungatella; species Hungatella sp. SL.1.14. Next base: position 22,463 of record NZ_JANFYJ010000037.1, read on the forward strand.
ACTAAGCGCCGGCACAAACGTCAGGAACATTAAAGCTATAAACATAATGATAATAAACGGCATCAGCCCTTTTATCACTTCTGACACAGGCAGAGCTGAAATTTTACTCAGTACATACAAATTTGTTCCTACAGGCGGTGTCAAAAGTGCCAGTTCCAGATTAACCGTAAGCATAATGCCTAAATGGATTGGACTTATTCCCAATGCCGAAGTCACCGGCAGGATCATCGGCACTACGATTAATATAATTGCCCCCGGGCTCATAAAGAAACCTAAAAGGAATAATACACAGTTTAGCGCAATCAAAAGACCGGCAGAATTAATTCTGGCTCCCAAAACAATCCCAAGAATCATCTGTGGCAGCTTTTCCATGGTAATCAAAAAGCCAAAAAGCGTTGCTGTCATAGTAATGGCAAGAATAAATGCACTTGTTCTCACAGAATCGTAAAATATTGTCTTAAATTCTTTCAGTTTTACGTCTTTGTAGATAAACAGACACACGATGGCGGCATAAATCACAGACACGGCCGCTGCTTCCGTAGCCGTACAGATTCCACTGTAAATTGCACCTAAAATAGCTACCGGCATAATTAGTGCCCAAACTGCTTTTTTAGAAGTATGGGCTACTTCTTTCATAGAAAACTTACCTACATCTTCTTTTCCATAGCCGTTTTTCTTGCAGTATACATAGATATATACAACCAGAACAACTGCAATCAACAAACCAGGCACAATTCCTGCTTTAAACATATCGGTAGTAGAAACTTCTGCCGTACACGCGTATAAAATCATAATGGAACTGGGCGGAATAATGATTGCCAGTGTTCCTCCTGCTGCAATCAGCCCCGCACCGAACGTTTTAGGATATCCCTTTTCCACAAGAAGCGGCAATCCCATGACCCCCAATGCCGCTGCTGCCGCCGCGGAAGCTCCTGAAACTGCAGCAAAAATTATTGCCGCGCCTACAATAGCCATAGCCAGTCCACCCTGGATACTGCGGAGCAAAGAACTTGCCCATTCCAGCAAATACTTTCCGATACTGCTCTTTGCCATAATATTTCCACTGACTACAAAAAATGGAATTGCCAGCAGACTATATTTGTTGATACTGTAAAACATTTTACTGGCCAGGGATGATGTGGCAATTATATCAAACCTGGCAATTGCTATGATTGTTGCCATACCCAGTGCAAAACTGATCGGAACTCCCATCAGCATAAAAACCCCCATCATTACAGCCATAATAACCAGCGGACTCTTACTGAGAACAACGAACGCTACGATAACCGCCGTAACCGCCAGAAGAATAAGGGGCATTGGTGTCCTGGCAAACGAAGGATTTGTAAATACGGTTTTTCCATCCTGAACTACTTTGACTAACGAATTAATAAGCATCAGTATACCGGCAATTACCATCATGCTAAAGATAATCCACATCGGCGTATGAAGAAGGGATTCAGACAACACTCCCGATTTATATGCTCCGGATACAAAATGAACAGATGAATTCAAAAAAATAATACAAAAAGCAAATGTGATAACAGAAATATAAAGCTTAAGCCATTCTCTATTTTCCGGTTTTTTTAAACTGTCTTCAAACAGCGTAATACTGATATGTCCGCGTTCCCGAATCAGTATTGCATTTCCCAACAGCATAGTCCAGGTAACAAGAACCGGTGTCCATTCTGTAGACACATATACAGCCGTATTGAAAAAATATCTGGCCAAAACCTCATAAAACAGCAGCAGGATTGCACTTCCTAAAAAAAGAGCACTGATATTATCTTCCAGCCAGCCAATCCCCTTTAAAACAGCCGAAATGACCCTCGTTTTTTCTTTTACATTCTCCATGTATTCCCTCCAATACATCGTCAGACAATTACTTTGTAACTTCGTCCACTTTGGCCTTAACCGCATCGATTACATCACGCCCTACTTCTTCTGCCATCTTGTCGTATACCGGTTCCAGGGCACTTTTCATCGCTTCAATATCATCTGGAGTCATTGTATAAACATCACAGCCCAATTCCGCACACTTTTCGAAAATCTGATCGGTGTCCTTCTGAATATCAATTCTCATTTGCTCCACGGTGCTGTCCACTGCTTTCAAAACCTTAGCCTTTACATCCTCGGGGAGGCTTTCGAGCCATTCCTCGTTGCAAACGAGATAACCGATCGTAAGAGCCATCATTCCCGGATTCGTTACATAATCCTGAACTTCATTAAAATTTCTGGCAAGAAATACGCTGGTAGGTGTTACCATGCCGTCAATAACCCCCTGTTGTACAGAAGAATACGTTTCTTCAGCAGGCGTCGTAATAGAGGAGGCTCCAAGTTGTGCCAGGTTCATAGCTTCCATAGTTCCAGGCGCTCTCATCTTTAATCCCTTAAAGTCCCCTGGAGATTTAATCGCGTGCTTATTATTTGCAGCCATGGAAATACCTGAGTTAAACATACCCAGCAGTTTCAGACCCGAATCATCTAATTTTCCATATATCATTGAATTAATCTGAGGATCTTCCAGCACTTCATATGCTGTTTCTGTATCTGGAAACAGGTATGGAAGTTTTACAACCATTACAGATTTACTCACCGTCTCCATAACACCGCCTGTACCAAAGAACATCTGTATGTCCCCGTGTTCACACGCTGTAATCTCCTCCGCGCCAGTATAAAGCTGGGCTGAATCATAGCCATCCACTTTTACACCGTCTCCCAATTCCTTCTTGAGGTTTTCTTCCAAAAGTGCCATACCCTTTCCCATCTGCTGATTAGGATTCTGTGTTGTGGTAACTTTAATGCTGATTGTTTCTTCGGACTTAGATGCCGATGTCTCCTGCTTTGTCTTTGCAGCCGGCTGTTCAGCTGCTGTATTGCTCTGTCCCCCTCCAGAACAGGCCGACAAAACCATAATCGATACCAATGCCAGTGCCGCAACCCTTTTCATCTTCCTCATAACTCCTTCTCCTTTCCTTGCAGTTCAACATGTCATGGTTTTTCCGTACTTTTTAAAACAGTCTAAGCTGAATTTTTCTGACTGCCTCCTTCAGCAGCTGTAAATACCGCTCCGTATTTTCCTGTGTATACCGGTCAATTACCGAGCTTATCGACAGAGTCCCCAGCATCTCACCGCTTATGGGGTTAATCACAGGTACCGCCATGGACCAGCAGCCTTCATATCTCTCCTGAACACTGACGGCATATCCGACTTCCCCGCATTTCTTAATTTCTGCATCGAGTTTTTTTAAGCCTTCCGGACTGACCTTCCCCTGCTCGATCATGTACTTTTGTGCTTCCACATATTTCTTTGGTGAGAGTCCCGAGGCAAGCACCTTTCCTGTGGATCCGATGAAAAGCGGATTGTGAGTTCCAATCTTCACATTTCTTATAATAGCCATGTCTCCTTCCACCCGATAAACACATGTCCGTTCATAGCCTACCAGTACATTAATTGAAACAGTCTCCCTGATTATGGAATTTAGTTCCTGCGTTACTGGTATAGCCACATCCAGAAAATCCCTGTCCCCCAATCCCGCCAGACACATACGAACCAGCTTACCGGACAACAGGTATCCTCTGTCTGGATCGTAATCCACCATCCCGCAATCCTGCATCATTCTCAAAAGTCTGTGCACGGTACTCCTTGGAATGTCCACATGGTCGCTGATAATGTTCAAACTGTTATTTCCCCGTGTCTGTGTGATTGCTTCAAGGATCATAAATGCTTTCTCTATCATAATTTTTACCTTCCTTTCGTGTTGTCCCATTTTACGGGACACCTGTTTCACACCGGTATTATAGAGGAATGTCTTTTAAATTGCAAGCGTTTTTTGGATATTTTAGATATTTTTTTCTTGATTTGCTTATAAAAATTGAGTATATTATAGAGATTAGCGATATCTTTTTATTTTATCATGGACAAATTATATCATTTTTACATTTTTATATGTGAGTTTTACTGCCTTTTTTAATTTCCATTTTTTTACTTTTTTATTCCTTAATTAAATCAGGCACACTTTCTTCCCATATCAATCTGTGCTATGATAAAAGAAATATACTTTGGGTTTAATCCGGGAGGTAATTGTATTGGGTAAAAAGACACTGGCTGAAATAGAGTCACTGACCCGCAAAATACTGACTACGTACTTTTGCGACTCTGACATGGAATTTATGATATCGACATTTGCAGATGATATCATATGGCTTGGCGGCGGAGAGCACCAGAAGGCGGAAGGAAAAGAAGCAGTGGCCGCGGTATTCCGCAGTGGAAAAGATGGTATGATTGCCTGCAGCATGTACGATGAGCAGTATCATTCCATCGATTTAGGCGGCGGTTCCTACTTATGTGAAGCAGTCAGCCGTCTCTTAAGCAAACCGGAATCCGGGGCCTACTTAAACACCCAGCAGAGAGCCACCTTCGTTTTCCGCGAAAAAGGGGATGGCTTAGAGACAGTCCATATTCACAACTCTGTCCCGTTTTCGGAGATTCATGATGACGAACTCTTTCCGGTGGAATCAGGCCGCGAGGCCTTTGAACGTCTTAAATCTGCCCTGGACACGAAAAAACAGGAGTATGAGCATCAGACGCGTTTTCTGGAGCAGCTGTATCATACGCTTCCCTGCGGTATTCTCCAGTTTTCTACAGATCCGGCCCATACTATCATTTCAGTCAATCCCATGGTATGGAAATTTTATGGATATGATTCTGAGACCGAGTACCGGGAAGCCGTCAGTAACCCGCTCCAGAAGGTTGACTTACAGGATCAGGAATGGATTTCCACACTCCTCGACCGGCTGACCCTGAATGGGGAATCTGCATCTTACCGCCGTCACTGTATCAGGAGAGATGGGGAGGAGGCCTGGATCAATGTCGTTATGGGACGAATCATCAACAGCAACGGTATGGAGGTCATCCAGGCGGTATTTACTGATATTACGGAACAGATGCGGCTGGAACAGGCGCAGGAACAGGAGCGGGTACTGGAGAACCGTTTCCTGCGTGCTGCGATCTGCACTGCTTATCCCTTAATCGTAAGTGTCAATCTGACGCAGGACACCTACCACTGTTTTCTAAATGAACAGGCGGAGTATCAGCTGAGTCCGGATGGATGCTTTACGGAGCTTTATGCCAGTTGTATTCCAGATATCTACAGTTCCTATCAGGCTGACTTTGCCAGCACCTTCAGCCCTGAAGCTCTCCAGCGCCGCTTCTCTGCCGGAGAACAGGAAATCTATATGGAGCTGCAGGGACAGGGACAGGATGGGAAGTACCACTGGCTGTCCCTTCACGCAATTGCCGTGGAAAATCCCTTTAACGACGATGTTCTGACGATCTGTCTCGTCAAGTTTCTCGATGAACTCCGTCAGGAACAGGCCCGCCAGGAACAGCTGCTCCGCGATGCCCTTGCCTCCGCCCAGGCAGCCAGCCGCGCAAAATCAGACTTTCTTTCCCGCATGAGCCACGATATCCGGACTCCGATGAATGCCATCATAGGCATGAGCACCATCGGACAGATCAAGCTTCATGATTCCAGAACCGTAAAGGACTGCTTCCAAAAGATTGATACTTCGTCCAAATACCTTCTTTCCCTGATCAATGATATCCTGGATATGTCCAGGATTGAGACTGATAAGATGGAAATCGCCCATGATCTTTTTGATTTCAGGGCGTTTGTGGAAGAGATTAATCAGATTATCTATCCGCAGACACTGGAACGGGAGATTGCTTATGAGATGCGTCACCGGGAACCTTTGGAAAGCCACTATATTGGAGATTCCCTCCGTATGAAGCAGATTCTCATGAATCTCCTGTCAAATGCACTGAAATTTACACAGCCGGGCGGTTCTGTCTCCGTCGATATAGCAGAGGAAAAACGGACCAACGGATACGCCTATATTCAGTTTGTCATTGAGGATAACGGAATCGGAATGTCAGAAGAGTTCATGGATCGGCTCTTCCAGCCCTTCGAGCAGGAAGCTCCCGGCAATGCCCGGAACAATGTGGGGAGCGGCCTCGGCCTTTCCATCGTCTACAGCCTCGTACAGCTGATGGGCGGTACCATCTCCGTCACGAGTCACAAGCAGGAGGGAAGCCGTTTCACCGTCACCGTTCCCTTCCAGCTGGTAACCGATAACGAGGAGCAGGAATGGGAGCGGAAACGCCAGAATCTCCTAAAAGGGTTCCAGGTACTGGTGGTAGACGACGATCCTTCTGTGGGCAGGCAGACGGCTCTGATTCTGGACGACATCGGGGCAGCCACCCGCTGGGTGGACTCCGGTATCCGCGCCGTCCGGGAAGTGGAAAACGCCATGGCGGAACACTGGATGTTTGATATCGCCATGATCGACTGGAAGATGCCGGGGATGGACGGCATCGAAACCGCCCGCCGGATCCGCCGTCTGGTAGGTCCGGATACCATGATTATCATGATAACCGCATATGACTGGCGCGGCATTGAGGAGGAGGCCCGGGAGGCCGGAATCGATTACTTCATCGCCAAGCCGTTATTCCGTTCGACAATTTACGACACACTTTTAAAACTCGACAGAAAGGAGGCTCCGGAACCAGCCATACCCGATTTGCAGACTCAGGAATCTGTACTGGTGGGGGCCCGGATTCTCCTTGTCGAAGACAATGAGCTTAATCAGGAGATCGCAAAGACGCTTCTGGAGATGAACGGCGCAGTCGTAGATGTCGCCGGAAACGGTGCGGCCGCCATAGACTGCTTCAGCAGTCATGATCCCGGAACTTATCAGGCTGTTCTAATGGATATCCGCATGCCTGTCATGGACGGTCTGGAGGCTACCAAGGGAATCCGTGCCCTGGGCCGTGAGGATTCTGACTCGATACCGATTTTAGCCATGACTGCCAACGCCTTTGAAGAAGACAGGAAAAAGGCATTCGAAGCGTCCATGAACGGTTATCTGATCAAGCCGTTGGATGTAAGCGTGCTGATCCACGAATTGGAAAAAGCAATCAGAACGTAAGATTAAAAAATGGGAAGTGAAGCGCCCTGTCCGGCGTCCACTTCCCATTTTCTGTTATTTTCCGGCAGGTTTCATTTCCCCGCAGCTGCAATCGCATCGATCATATCCATATACTCCGCACAGTACTCTCCGTACATGGACGTGACCGCCTCCTGAAATCTGGCCTTTTCCTCCGGAGACAGCTCCACCACCTGACAGCCTGCATCCCGCACCTTTTTCTCAGAACTCTGTTCCCGTTCTTCCCACAGTTCCCGTTCGTACAGAGAAGATTCCCGGGCGCATTCCCGTATGATATCCTGATCCTCTTTCGTCAGCTTCTCCCATGTGACCCGGGATATCAGCTGAAGCTCCGGAACCCGGTTGTGTTCATCAATCGTATAATATCCAGCAACCTCGTAGTGAGTGGTGGATTCATAGGAAGGCCAGTTATTCTCCGCCCCGTCGATGAGTCCGGTCTGCAGGGCAGAATAGACCTTATCATAGGCCATGGGCACCGCAGAAGCCCCCAGCGCCTCTATCATTCCCACCATCAGCTCCGACTCCTGGACTCGGATTTTCATGCCCTTCATGTCCTCCAGCTTTGTGATCGGCTTCGTCGAACTGTAGAAGTTGCGGGCTCCCGCATCGTACCAGGAGAGGGCTACAAGGCCGGAACCGTCAAAGGAATTTAAGAAATCGTCTCCGATCTCCCCATCCAGAACCTTCCACATATGTTCCCTTCCCGTATAGAGATAAGGCATCTGCAGCACATTCAGCCTGGGGACAAATTCCGCCAATGGCGTCAGGGACACACGCGCAAAATCGACTCCGCCGAACTGTATCTGCTCGATTACCGTCTTCTCATCGCCCAGATTGCCGTCCGCCTTGACCAGAATCTTAATTCTCCCTCCGGTCTTCTCTTCCACCAGATCAGCAAATCTGCAGGCCCCCTGTGTTGTGGGATAGTCTTCTGCCTGATTCTCTGCATACGTAAAAACGAATTCAGGAGCAGAAGCCATTTTCTGATCTTCCTTCCGTCCGCCGCATGCAGTCAGAATAACCATTGCTAAACCAAACAATAACACCGCCTTTATTCTCACAGCACAGTACCTCCTTTCTGCCAGTTTTTTTCCGCAATGGCCTGGAAATACTTGTCCAGCCGTCTGCACCTGCCGTTTTTACGCAGTTTCTTACGTCCTTTGAAAAATATCCATACGATATTCTGTAGGACTCTGTCCCGTAGTCCGTTTAAATACCTTTGCAAAGTAATTGGAGTCCGCATAACCGACTGCTTTACCGATCTCTTTTACGTTCACGGTTGACTCCTCCAGCAGCTTCCCGGCTTCCTCCATCCGGACCTCGGTCAGCTTATCCTTCTATCTTCTGCTTCTCTGTTTTCTCTATCAGCCGCGCAATTCCTTCTTCCGTATAGGAGAGAAGCCGCCCGAACTGCCTGGCGGTCTCATAGCTTTGCTGTCTGGTGTATGTGCCGTCTTCCATAAGCCGCTTCTGTTCTTCTTTCAGCCCCAGGTACGCCTCCAGCACCTCGTTCGTGCTGTAAAACAGATAGTTATACGTCCCCCGGTTCAGTTCTTCAGGAAATAAATCTGTCAGAAATGCTTCATCTTCCGGATAGAACAGGATCCCGTATGAATCACAAATCCGTTTCACCTCCGGCAAAAATGAGTCCCGCTCCTCCTTTGTGGCGCAGGGATGGCTCATGGCCAGCTTCTTTACTCCTGCCGCCACCATCTCACAGAAACTGTCCATAGCGCCCAGATGATAGGAATACCGGTCGATTTCACGGCGTGGCTCCTCTGCCTCCTGATAAAGCTCGTATTCCTCCCGGTCCAGCGACAGCGGAATTCCGGATTTGCTTGTAACGTTGACGCCTCCGTACCAGGTGCTGTCTACCGTGAAAATATCGCCCGGCTTGTATTCCAGGGAAAAATCATTGTTTTTCTTTATAATTCTGATTTTCTGATTCTCCATTTTATCCTCTCTCATCTATGTTATAGTCACCTTATTTGTGTTACTAACCATTTTACCATCAAATACCGTTTTTTTACAGATACTTTCCGTAGAAACACAGGCGATTCTATGATTTTTTGATGAATAGGAGATCTGTCTTCACAGACGCCAGGACAAACTCCTGTTTTGAAGCTCCGTCATATGACGGTAAATTCCATTCTCCTCCAACAGCTTCTCCGGCGTTCCCTGTTCCGCCACGCATCCATCCTTTAGCACAATAATCTGATCGGCGCCAGCCACAGTCCGCATCCGGTGAGCAATAATCAGCACGGTCTTATCCTTTACAAGATTGGAGATGGCCTCCTGGACCAATGTCTCATTTTCCACATCCAGGGAAGCGGTAGCCTCATCCATAAGTATGATCGGTGCGTCCTTTAAGAGAGCCCTGGCGATGGACAGCCGCTGCCGTTCGCCGCCGGAAAGGGTGGAGCCGTTTTCTCCGATTCTGGTCTGATAGCCCTCAGGAAGACGGCTAATAAATTCTTCGCACTGAGCTGCCCTGGCTGCCGCCAGGACTTCTTCGTCGGAGGCCCCCTTTCTGCCCAGACGAATATTTTCCATAATCGTATTGTTGAACAGAACTACGTCCTGGAATACGATGGAGAAACTCTTCAGCAGCGTCTCCGGCTCTATTTTGCTGATGTCACTGCCGCCGATGGTGATCCTGCCCTTGTCGGCATCCCAGAACCGTGCGGCCAGCTTTGCGCTGGTAGATTTTCCTCCTCCGGATGGCCCCACGAGAGCCGTAACCTGCCCCTGCTTCGCAGTGAAGGACACCTCACGCAAAACCGGTTCCCCTTCCTTATAAGAGAAGCCCACCCGGTCAAACACAATATCATAGCCATGACAGTCGGCGTCTTCTCTCCCCTGCTGAATCTTCTGTTCCTCAATTGTCTTCATCCTCTCCACAACAAGCAGCGTGGAATATACGGCAGACAGGTTCTGAAGGCAGCCGCTGAGCGGCTGGTACAGTCTGGTCGCAGCCAGCATGAACATCAGAAAGATCATAAAGCTTATGGAACCAGACACAAGAAGAGACGCGCCAACCAGCACGGTAGTTGCCATGCCGATCTTTAAGATCATCTGAGCCGAGGTCACCAGCGTGCCGTTTAACAGTTCCAGCTTAACTGTAACGGATTCCACATCCATGATTTTCCGGTCCAGCTTCTTTAGATAATCCGCGCGCTGGTTATTGGCCCTGATATCCTGAATATTTTCAATGCATTCCTGGATACCATCGGAGGCTGCGATCTTTTTCCCCTTCTGCCTGCGCTCCATCCTGTCCACAAGCGGTCTTGACAGAACTGCCAGCAGAATTGACACTGGAGCAACCCATAACACCGCAATTCCCATCCTCCAGTTTGCGGCAAGAAGTCCGATTCCGATCAGCACTGTGGAAATCAAAGCTCCGATCAGTTCCGGGATAAAATGAGAAAATGCTTTCTCCACAAATGCACAGTCCGCCATAATTGTGGTTGTCAAATCGGCCAGATCTCGTTTTCCAAAAAACGACAGAGGCAGCATACGAAGCCGTTCCGCCAGTCTGATTCTCATATCGGCGCTCTCCTGATAGGAGGAGAGAAACGTCGCGTTGTACTGCAGATATTCAAAGAAGCCAATAACCGCCAGCAGAACCACGCTGATTCCCACATACCCGCCGATTCCCAGGTCCGGGGGGACAAGACCGATGAGGGGGCCGGTCAGCCGCTCCATAAACAGGAACAGGATTCCCATCGGAAACATCAGGCTGATATTCGTCAGGGCACAGCAAACGATTGCTTTTGTCAGATCTTTTCCCCCCTGCTCGCTCAATGCAAATTTTTTCTGAAGATATTTACTCATGCCGTTCCACCTACCTTCCATTCTGCCGACCTCTGGTAATCCTCCCACATCCTGGCGTACAGTCCGCCGGATGCGAGAAGCTCGTTATGGCTTCCCTCTTCCGCAATGCGTCCCTTCTCCATCACAAAGATGCGGTCCGCACGGCAAATGGTGGACAGCCTGTGGGCGATCATGATAACCGTCTTGCCTTCTGCCAGTTTCTCGAATCCCTGTTGAATCAGGTACTCATTGTCAGGATCTGCAAATGCAGTCGCCTCATCCAGCAGAACGATGGGGGCATCCTTTAAGATCGCTCTCGCCAGGGCGATCCGCTGTACCTCGCCTCCCGATAAATAGACTCCCTTTGTGCCGACGACGGTATGGAGCCCCTGCGGCATTTTCTCAATGATATCTTCGCATCGTGCGGCTTCCAAAGCCCGCCTCACCTCTGCCTCCGCAGCCTGGGGCCTGGCTGCCCGTATGTTATTCAGCAGGGTATCCTTAAATAAGTGGCAGTCCTGAAATACAAAGCTGACCTTTTTCATCAGTTCTTCCGTACCGATCTCACGCACATCAGCACCTCCTATGGTGATACTTCCGCTACTGACATCGAAAAATCGGGGAATCAGGCTTACCAGTGTGGTCTTTCCGCTGCCGGAAGCCCCCACTATGGCCGCGGCAGTCCCCTGCGGAACCGTAAGGGAGACTTTATCCAGAGCTGCAATACCTCCCTTCCGGTAAGAAAAGGTCACATCCTGAAACTGAATCGTATAATCCTTCGGCTTCTTCGGGACTGGCGGTTCGGAAAGCGGCTCTTCCTTCAGAATTTTTAAGACGCGGTTCATGGCATCTCTGGCTGCCATGGTATTTTCACTGGTCCACATGATCTTATCCATCATTGCCACACAGATCGGGCTGAACAGAATATAAAAGATAATATCCAGCGCAGCAGCCGTATAGGAGGCCCCTCTGGAAATATCACCGGCCAGCAGAATTCCGGCGGGAATCAGTATGGCAAAAATCCCGTTGATGCTGACTGTATAGGCACACATGGGAATGCGCAGGGAGATGGTATAATTCACCGCCCAGTCCCGATACCGTAGAATCGAATCGTGAAAGCTCTTAAACGAAAATATACTCTGCTGAAACGTCTTAACCACCGGAATTCCCCGGACATACTCCACCGCTTCGTTATTCATATCTTCCAGGGCATTCTGATACTGCCGCATACACTCCGCCATCCCGGTTCCCATCATGCGGCTTAAGAAAAATACGCCCACACCCATAGGAACCAGGCTGATCAGGCCAAATCTCCAGTCAAAGACCAGAAGAAGCACGAGAACAGCGACAGGCGTTACGACAGCCCCGGCCAGGTCCGGAAGCTGATGGGCCAGATAAGTCTCCGTCTGCCCGGCTCCGTCATCGATAATCCGGCGAAGCTTTCCGCTTCCCTCCTGTTTAAAATATCCGACCGGCAGCCTTGTCAGATGGTGAAGTGCCACGGTCTTCATATTTCTGGCCGTGCGGAACGCCGATAAATGAGTACACATAAGCGCTCCAAAATATAACAGCATGCTGATCAGTGAGGAGGCCACCGCCAGCCAGCCCCAATAAACCAGGTGCCGGTTGTCCAGTCCGGTATTCCAGGACAGAACCACCTCTTTTACGACATTCCACATGCACAGATAGGGCGCCAGCGCAATCACGGAACTGATTCCCGATAAGACACAGCCGGCTCCCGTAAGGAACCGGTATTTTCCGGCAAAGGTCATCAGCGTGACTTTCTTTGTCTCCGGAAGCCGTGTCATGATTTTCCTGTTACTGCTTTCCATTTTTCATCCTCCTTTTTGTTGAATTGTAACTTGTATCGTAACTCGCATCGTCTCCCGCCGTTTAGTTAGTTTTAACTAACCATATAGTACAATACGTACCTGTCTACAGGTACTATTGCATCTGATTTATCTGTCTTCCATTCCTGACTATGAAGGCAGATTCAGGATCTTTTTCCACCCCGCATGCTGGAAACGGCTTAAGATGAGGGAGCAGGACACTGCCTCTTCCCGCGGGATATCGTGGTCTACAAACTCCTGAATCTGCCGAAAGAAGGTGCTGCACACGATATGGATCAACGCGTCTCCCAGTTTGGGGACCGGATAACCCATCTGCTCTACCGCCGCCACAAAATCATGGCATGACCGCTCCTCCACCTCGGCCAGCCGGTCAAAGAAGCGTTCTCCACAGCCGGGAGCGCCGCAGCACAGAAGCAGCTTAAACGCCTCGAAATGGTCATAGATGTAATTCACCAGCCACGGAACACACTCCTCCGTCACAACATTCAACATAGCCGGCTGCTCCTCGGGCGGAAGCGACGCAAAATCGCTGTGTACCTTTGTATACAGTTCCACCAGTTCCTCCGCCGCATCTTCCGTCAGCGCCGCAAACAGCGCCTCCTTCCCTGCAAAATAACCATAGATTGCGCCGGTGGTGACCGAGGCTTCTTTGGCAATCCGCCTTAATGAAGCCTTCTCATATCCGTATTCCATAAATTCTTTCCTGCCGGCCTCCAGAATTGCCGCAGCCGTATCCCTGTTTTGGGTACCCATTTATTACCTCAATTCTGCTCTGGTTCAAGCGTTTTTATAACAGTGTTATATAACATCGTTATAATACGACAAAATCAGAAAACAGTCAATACAGCTTACTGAACCATTTTTCTCAGTAACTGTCATATTTACATGGAATGAGAATTGCTATTTCCCCAATTATTCAGTATAATAAAAAAGCTGTGTATCAGCCGCCCGTTTTCAGGTTCCGGCCTTTGGCGTATACACACGAGAAAAGAACATATTATTGGGGGTTATCACTTATGAAAACTAACAACAAATGGGCCAGCAAGATGGGATTTATCCTGGCTACCGCCGGTGCGGCCATCGGCCTGGGCAATCTCTGGAAGTTCCCGTATCTCATGGGGCGTAACGGCGGATTTCCGTTTCTGGTCGCCTATCTGTTTTTTATCTGCATTCTGGGCGTTCCCGTTATGATCACGGAGATGTCCCTGGGACGAAAAACCGGAAAAAACCCCGTTCTTGCGTATGACACGATTCACCCGCACGCCAGGATCGTTGGCTATTTCGGTGTTCTGGCGGCCTTTGTCATCCTGTCCTATTATGCGATTATCGGCGGCTGGATTATCAAATACTTTGTCAGCTATGCAACTGCCTTTCAGGCTCCGGCCGATTTCGCGGCATTTACAGCGAAGCCGGTGGAACCGCTGGTCTGGTTTTTCATCTTCATGCTGATTACCGGGCTGATCTGCTATTTCGGTGTAAATGGAATTGAAAAGGCCAGCAAATTCATGATGCCGGCGCTGTTTGTCATCTTGATCGTCATCATCATCCGCGGCGTCACTCTGCCGGGAGCCGGAGAAGGGCTTGCGTTTATCTTTTCACCAAAATTTGAAGCGTTTAACATTACGTCGGTCAGTGCGGCTCTGGGACAGGTCTTCTACTCCTTAAGTCTCTGCATGGGTATCACCATTACTTATGGAAGCTACTTAAACAAAGAAGTCAGCATCCCGAGAAGCTGCATGAATATTGCCGCGCTGGACACCACTATCGCCGTGCTGGCGGGAATTGCCATCTTCCCGGCTGTATTTGCCAGCGGCTTAGAGCCGGCCTCAGGCCCCAGTCTGATCTTCGTCACGCTTCCAAAGGTTTTTGATGCCCTGAAGGGCGGAACGGTTTTCGCTGCCCTTTTCTTTTTACTGGTGCTGTTTGCCGCTGTGACAAGCGCAGTAGCTCTCCTGGAGGTATGTGCCTCCTTCGTCATGGGAACGTGGCACTGGAGCAGAAAAAAAGCCGTGCTTCTCTTAGCCACGGCCATCTTCCTGCTTGGAATCCCCAGTTCCCTGTCCTTCGGACCACTGGCGGATATCTCCATACTGAATTACAATATCTTTGATTTTGTCTGCATGCTGACGGACAACATCTTTCTCCCTCTGGGCGGCATCTTCATGTGTTATTATGTGGCCTGGAAATGGAGTCCCAAAAATCTGATTGCGGAAATCGAGCAAAACGGTGTGCGCTTCAGACTGGCAAAAATCTGGGTTTTCTTAATCAAGTTTATTACTCCGGTGATGGTCGCCATTGTAACCATTACAGGGTTCATTGCCATTTATCATACAGTCTCGGGGCGGTGACAGACCCGTCTGAATATTTATACTGTGACAGGAATATACATTACCATATCTTATTTTACCTGAACATGGAGGAATTGGAATGTGTACCGCAATCACTGTCCAGACACCGCAAAGAGAAGTTTATTTTGGACGCACCATGGATTTTTCCTATCAGCTGGAACCGGAGCTGTATTTTATTCCAAAAGGATATGAATGGAAGAATCTCCTGAACACTCACAAAATCAGGAATCAATACAGTTTCATGGGAATCGGCCAGGACATCTCACGGATTATCTTCGCCGATGGTGTCAACGAGATGGGGTTTGCGGCTGCAATGCTGTATTTCCCCGGTTACGCCGTTTACGATCCCATCGCCTCACCGGATTCCAGGGGACTTTCCATTACTGCCCTCGAGGTCGTCAGTTTTCTGCTGGGAATGTGCCATTCTGCAGATCATGCCGCCTCTCTGCTCCGCTCTGTCAGAATCGTCGGTGCGGAAGACTCTGTCACCCATTCCATTGCACCGCTTCACTGGATTATGGCGGATCAAAGCGGTAAATGCCTTGTCGCGGAAAAAACAGCAGACGGCTTACATATTATGGAGAATCCCATAGGGGTGCTTGCCAACAGTCCTGATCTTCCGTGGCATCTGACCAATCTCCGCAACTACATGAATGTGACGCCGGATCAGCCTCCCGAGAGAGAGTGGGATTCTGTAAAGCTTACGCCATTTGGACAGGGAGGAGGAACATTCGGCCTTCCGGGAGATTATACCTCGCCGTCGAGATTCGTGCGAACCGCATGGCTAAAGAGTCACACCCCCATTCCGGCTGACAGGCAGGCGGCTGTAAACACCTGTTTTCACATTATGAACAGCGTCACCATTCCAAAAGGAGCCGTCATGACCTCCCGCGGTACGCCCAGCTATACCCAGTACACGGCATTTATTGATCTGTCTGCAAAAGAATATTTCTTTAAAACATATGATAACAGCCGGTTTACATCTGCCAAACTGCCTTCGGCGTCCGGCGGTGATCTGAAAGCGTTGCCGCTGGTAAGTTTGAATAAACCAACACAGTTTGACCGTCTGGAGGTATAGTGGATCTGTGTGTTTAGATTCATGTCCATTTCCCCGCTAATTCCTCCAGACTCTTCACAGGAGGCATACATCTGCTGCCGCTGCAGAGATAAAAAAGAGATCCGGCTTCCGGCAGCGGGTAATTTCCGATATAGGGCGCCAGCTTCGTCAGCTCCGTTTCATTGTCTGCCGTCTTCACCACAACGGTCAGTCCCGGCACGGTTTCTGCCAGATATGCCAGACGGCGAGCCAGAATGCTCAGCGTTTCACCGCTTTCATCAGGTGAAACCGTGCACACCAGTTCCCTGGAGGGATACAGGACATTCATCATCGTCAGCAGCGCAAAACTGTGTCCGGACGGATATCCCTCCATAGCGCCTGCCAGATAATGCAGCTGTTGATTCAATACATCCTGCCATTTCGTCTCCCCGGTGATCCGGGCCAGCTGATACAGTCCTAAAGCTGCAGCTGAATTTCCTGACGGCACTGCACCGTCATAAGTCTCTTTTGTTCTCACAATAAGCGGTTCCCCGTCTTCCGCAGTCATCCAGAACCCGCCCCGCTCCCGGTCAAAAAACTGCTGTACCATGGTTTCCGCCCATTGGGCTGCCCGCGTGAGATAATCTGTCTGAAATGTCACCCTGTAAAGTTCCAGCAGGGCAAGAATATAGCAGGCATAATCGTCCAGCTTTCCCTCCCCCGCAGAGTCTCCTTCACGATAACGCACCATCAGCCGTCCATTTCGTACGAGATTTTCATGGATAAATGTCTCCGCCCGGACAGCCATATCCAGATAGTTTGTATCATCCAGAACTGCTCCTGCCTTCGCGCACGCGCAAATCATCCAGCCATTCCAGGAGACCAGTATCTTATCATCTCTGTGAAGCCGGGTACGGGTGATACGGTAATCATACAGTTTTTTTAAATCCGGGCTTTCGTGATTTTCCCATACCGCTTCATACGCTTCATTTTTCAGCAGATTGGGGATGCTTTTCCCTTCAAAATTCCCACGTTCAGTAATTCCGTAGCAGCTGCAAAAGTCCGTTCCCGCGTCCGGGCCCAGAATCCGGCATATTTCCTGAGGAGTAAATACATAATACTTTCCTTCTACCCCTTCACTGTCTGCGTCCTGCCCGCAATAGAAGCCTCCTTTTTCATCTGTCAGTTCTGCCTCCACATAAGCAAGAATCCGGCGGGCCACACGTTTATATCCATTACGTCCAGTCAGGCCAAACGCTTCCACGTAAGCCATCACAAGCAGCGCATTATCATAAAGCATTTTTTCAAAATGCGGCACCAGCCATGTTTCGTCCGTTGAATATCTGGAGAACCCGCCTCCAATGTGGTCAAAAATTCCTCCCCGGTACATCTGTACCAGCGTTGTTTCCGCCATCGCAAGCGCTTCCCGCTTCTTCTCCCTTACGCCATACTCCATCAGAAAGATCAGGTTATGGGGTGTCGGAAACTTAGGTGCACCGCCAAAGCCCCCATTCTTTTTGTCGAAATCACCCAAAAACTGCCGAAACGCCTGATGCACTGCGTCGAGTCCAGGCTCTGCCGACATGGTGATTCGTTCCTGCGCTTTTAAGTGAGCTTCGATCTGCCCCGCACTGTCTAAGAATGTTTCCCTGTCCGCCTTCCACTGCCCGGCCACCGCGGTCAGCAATTCTTCCAGCCCCACACGGCCATATCTGGCATAAGGCGGAAAATACGTTCCCGAAAAGAACGGTTTGCAGTCAGGAGTCATAATAATCGTAAGCGGCCAGCCACCCTGTCCGTTCATTGCCTGACAGACAGACATGTACACCGCATCCACATCCGGCCGCTCCTCCCTGTCCACCTTTACGCAGACATATTCCCTGTTTAAAAGTGCTGCAATCCTGTCATTTTCAAATGATTCCTGCTCCATTACGTGACACCAGTGACAAGTACATCCCTGCAGACACGTCAGCTGTACCCAATAGATAGAAAAACGGGCTTATCCTCAAGCCGCGCTTTCTCAAATGCTTCCCCGCCCCACGGATACCACTGCACAGGATTATAAGCGTGCTGCAGCAGATACGGCGACTTTTCATTGATTAACCTATTGGGTATATTCTTATGATTGTCCACAGGACCACCTCCTTTCTGTAAAAAGAGGGCATACTTGCAGCTGCAAATACACCCCCTGTAAATGATCTGAGATTGATGGTTACCCTGTTATGTTCTCACTGACTGCGTTAAATTATACGCGGAACCAGCACTTCTGACTATTTCCCGGACTGGATAAAAGAAATCAGATCTTCCACGTTCTCAAACTTGTCGTAATCCCCGTTTATTCCCTCGCTGTGATACATGACTCCATTCTTTTCATTGCGCTCCAGGCAGTCCAGCAGGGCTTCCACACCATACCGCTGAATAAATGTTCTGAATCCAAGCGGCTTTATTTTCCCCAGCAGCCCTTTTGAACAGGATTCCTCACAGACGTAACAGCCTGCGATTCCTTTTTCCATAGAACAGTTCCTGTTTTCACACCAGTTCCGATCCGCACATTCACCGGAATTACAGCCTGCACATGTATCGTTTGCCGAACAAAGACAGCAGGCAAGACCACATCTTGCGATACCCATTTCACGTTTCATTTGTAACCCTCCTCGTATAATAAGTTTATAGCCAAGCAAAACAGGCTATAGACTTATTCTTTTTGTGGTATAGATGTAAGGATATTCTGTGATGTCATATCAGGAGGGGTCTCCTCCAGGAGCGCTGGTTCAT
>NZ_JANFYJ010000370.1:0-299 GCF_024460495.1 Hungatella sp. SL.1.14
CATCCAGCTCGGCAAAGAAACCTACCAGCATGGAGTCACTGAAGGCCCATGGCTGATTTTTATAATAGCGGATATTTTATACTTTCAGGCCGACTTCTTCCATAACCTCGCGGCGGACAGTCTCTTCCAGAGTCTCACCGAATTCTGTGTAGCCGGCTACCAGAGCATAGCGGGTGTATTCACGGCCTGCGTATTTGGTGAGAAGAAGCTTATCTCCATAGGTGACAGCCACTATGACGGCTGGTGCGATCTTTGGGTAGACAGTGTTGCCACAGGACGGGCAGACCATGGAGCGTTCA
>NZ_JANFYJ010000371.1:0-299 GCF_024460495.1 Hungatella sp. SL.1.14
CTCCTCCACGAAAATACGATTTATATTTCTAATATATGCTTGTACTGCATTTTCAGCGTTCTGTCTATTATCTTCTGAAAATCGAGTAAAGAAATACCCTGCATAGCTGGTTTGTTCGTCTGGCAGTTCAACCTTTGCTGTATCTTTGCTGATTTCATCAATTTCCAAAAGTTCTTGTAACATATTTAATCCAGTTTGCCCATAGAGAGCAAAAATAGGGCGTAGATGTTCGATATTTCCACCGCGCAACTCCTGAAACAGAACAGGCGGTACAGCTTCTTCCTCCAAATCGTAATCAT
>NZ_JANFYJ010000372.1:0-299 GCF_024460495.1 Hungatella sp. SL.1.14
GGCTTAATTGGCCCGGCCGAACCAGATATGTAATTGCCAGTCCCAGCGCCGTCTCAAGCCCGATGATCCCGCTGGGCGCCTGCTGAAGAGGTCTGGCCATTTAAGCCTGCTTCAGCTGATGGAGAAGATGAGCCTTAATCCGGCGAAGCTCTATCATCTGGATTCCGGTTCTGTGGAAGAAGGAAAGGCGGCGGACCTGGTGCTCTTTGATCCGGAGGAAGAGTGGACCGTAGGGGAATTTGCATCCTAATCTTCTAATTCACCGTTTACCGGAAGCAGACTGTATGGAAAAGTAAAAT
>NZ_JANFYJ010000373.1:0-299 GCF_024460495.1 Hungatella sp. SL.1.14
ATTTTAGACCCTGTTGACGGGACGACAAACCTTATGCACGACTATCAGCACAGCGTTGTATCTTTAGCCCTTTGCCGCCAGGGGGAGATTATTATGGGAATTATATATGATCCCTTCCGCGATGAAGTGTTTTCTGCAATTAAGAGAAAGGGCAGCTTTCTAAATGGGCAGCCCATACATGTATCAAATGCAGAAAAACTATCCGACACAATGATTGGGCTGGGAACAGCAAAAAGAGAAGTGGCCGTTGAAAATTTTGCCCGGTTCCGCAGGGTGTTCGGTCAGTGCCAGGATGTCCG
>NZ_JANFYJ010000374.1:0-299 GCF_024460495.1 Hungatella sp. SL.1.14
GTCTCAAGTACGTTCAGAAGAAATAACGTGCGCGCTGGCAATGAGCAGTGCGAAAAAAGACATGGAAGAATCTGCGTTGTGCTCGCACATAATCAGATTCTTCCATGTCTTTTTTCATAGGGCGAAGCCCGTGACCGAGGTGGAGCGCAGCGGAACCGAGGTGCACTGCGGACCAGCGGGCAACACAATGAAATTGAAATCAAGATTCCCCGTCACACCGCACAATCCCATTTTAATCCAGCCCTGCCAGTCTGCTGTTCTGATACTCCCCGGAAAACGTCACATCCCGTCCAAACCAC
>NZ_JANFYJ010000375.1:0-299 GCF_024460495.1 Hungatella sp. SL.1.14
CTCTGTGCAGAGTTTCATGACAGGCGAATCTGGCACAGAGCCGCTGCATTCATTCTGATCACTGGTGCCATGGTTTTCCCTCCCTTTCAGGTATTGAGCACGCTCAGAAACTCCCCTGCACTCGTATTTTACGGCAGATCTGCTCCCGCAGACCGCCTGCCCTGCTGTCAGTATACCACATTCTCTCTCTCTTGTCCCGCATGAATGACCGCTTTTGATCGGTGTCGTCCAAGAAACAATCCAATCCCGGGAAGTAAAAACTGCTCAGGCGCCGTTACGAGCCGAACGATAAATGGAAA
>NZ_JANFYJ010000376.1:0-298 GCF_024460495.1 Hungatella sp. SL.1.14
TCAAAAAACAAAAAATGCTTTTTGAGTCCTTTTCAAATACCTTGCTGTAACCATGTATCATCGCTTCTATTGCGCACCGTCAAATCCCGTTCTTCTCAAACCACTCCCTGAATTCCAGTGCGTCCTCCAGCGTATGATGCCACCCAAACCGCTTTAAATCCACCCGGTTTTCGTCATTTACGGCCACTCCCTCTGCCTCCATCAGCTTCTTCTGTGTATCCGTAGTCCGGAAGGAAGCCGCTCCGCTTAGATATCCGGAGGCGTTTACCACACGGTGGGCCGGCAAATCCGCTCCGCC
>NZ_JANFYJ010000377.1:0-298 GCF_024460495.1 Hungatella sp. SL.1.14
AGGCGGCAGAAATACTCACGGCTCAAGCCCTGGGAAGCTGCCGCCTGTTTAAGAAGTATACCGGCCAGACATTTCTTGCATACGTAAATTCTGTACGAACCATGAATTTTTACGAGGATCTTCTGAAATCTGATGAAAGCATCACGCAGCTGATGGTGCAGAATGGTCTTACCAATTACAAGGTCTTTATGCGGATCTTTAAAGAAATGTATGGAACCACCCCGCAGAAGATACGAAAATCCATGCGTGTGCCCAGCCGTCATCTGCAAATGCGTCTTTTGCCCGCTCTTCTTCATTA
>NZ_JANFYJ010000378.1:0-298 GCF_024460495.1 Hungatella sp. SL.1.14
CGTCTCTTATCGTTCTCTCCGCAGAAATAAAAGGTTCTCGACATATCTAAACAGTATCCCCTGTATTTGCCTCCGAAATCCACCAGAAGACACGCATCTGCTGAAATGATGCCATCTTTTCCCGTATAATGAGGCACCGCCGCATGGGCTCCCGCACAGACAAGGGCCCCTGCCTCTGATATCCCCCGCTGCTCCATCTCCCTGCAAAGGGCATCGGCAAACGCTCCCGCCGTTTTACCAATCCAGCCGCTGCCGGCCTTCATAACCGCCTTTAACGCTTCCGTGCATCTGCTGCAGG
>NZ_JANFYJ010000379.1:0-298 GCF_024460495.1 Hungatella sp. SL.1.14
TCTCGTTTTATTTAAACTCTCTGATACAGCTCCGCGGCCGTACGTGAGCGCCTCGCCAGTTCCTCCTGATCCACAATGCAGTATCCGCTCTCCCTCTTTTCCAGTATCCCTTCTTCACAGAGCTTTCCCAGCAGCCGGAACATATGGCGGTAGCTCATCCCCACCGAGCAGGAGACATCCGTCAGCGTATCGCAAAAGAGGCCGCGGTGAGAATTCTGAATCACAGAGGCACAACGCCGCTGTTCACCGGTGCATAACGCGGTCGAGGTGAAATTGTCCGATCTGGCAGTCAGCTTCT
>NZ_JANFYJ010000038.1:0-39216 GCF_024460495.1 Hungatella sp. SL.1.14
TATTAGAATTTTCAGGGTTTTACATACTGTTCAATCTTCTGTTTTCAAAGTGCGTTTGCGTTGTTTTGTTCTCAACAGCAACTCGTTTATCTTACCATATCGTTTCTGT
Organism: Hungatella sp. SL.1.14; assembly: GCF_024460495.1. Lineage (NCBI taxonomy): Bacteria > Bacillati > Bacillota > Clostridia > Lachnospirales > Lachnospiraceae > Hungatella > Hungatella sp. SL.1.14. Next base: position 110 of record NZ_JANFYJ010000038.1, read on the forward strand.
TTTGTCAACAACTTTTTTTATTTTCTTTTTTTCTTTTTTCACCGTTTTTCGCGGTGGAGTTACATTATAGCACATCGTTTTTATCGAGTCAACCATAATTTTACTTTTTTCTCCACGAAAGGGCAAAAAAATAATCATTTGGAAAAGAGCGGAGAAAGAGGGATTTGAACCCTCGCGCCGGTCACCCGACCTACACCCTTAGCAGGGGCGCCTCTTCGGCCTCTTGAGTATTTCTCCGTAGTTCATAATCTCCATATGATTCGTCCTGTAACAAGATTGTTCCCAGACGCATTGACAATTATACTAGAGAATATTTCGATTGTCAACCCATATTTTCATTTATTTCCTGTTGAATTTTATCGTGTACTATATCTGCTATTTGAATAGTCCTTAACCCAACATATTGTTCCGGAAGAAGCGGTTCCAGAAAACGTACCTGGACTTTTTGCTTCCTGATTGAATTAACATCGAACGGTTTGAAGCAGTCGATCAGCGCTACGGGGACAATGGGACACCGTGCATTTACCGCACTTTTAAAAGTTCCTCCTTTAAAAGCAAGAAGATGATTTCCTTCCCTGCTCCTGGTTCCTTCGGCAAATATTACGTAATTTCTTCCCTGCTTCACGTCCTCCGTCATCTTTGTGATGACCTTTAAAGAAGCTTTTACATCCTGACGGTCTATGGACATACCATGCATGGCTGCGATCACCTGCTTAATCAAGATAATATTAGAAGCTTCCTTTTTGACGACTATTCCCAGCGGATTAGGACAACTGTCCATGATAGCCAGAACATCAAACAGCCCCTGATGATTTGGAAACAGAATAAAACCATTTTGGGATGGCAGATGTTCAATTCCGTGTACTTCAACTTCCACGCGGCCTGTACGGTTTACTGTTTTTACAACATTTCTAATATAATCATATCTCTGCTGTTCTGTGTGGGTATCCCCGGATCTGCCCAGCTTCCAGATATGATAAAACCATATTGGAGCCCGGAAAAGATTCCGAAGCACCATATATGCTATACGGTTCATGGTTCCCTCCTGTATTCCTGTATGGCTGTCTCATATAGATTATTTCCTTTGCCGTCAATAACAACAATGACAGGAAAATCTTTGATTTCCAGACGCCGGATCGCTTCCGTCCCCAGATCATCGTATGCGACTACCTCTGAGGAAAGGATGCATTTGGACAGAAGTGCGCCCGCTCCGCCTACTGCAGCAAAATACACAGAACCGTTCCTGACTATGGCATCCACTACCGCTTTGCTTCTCTTTCCCTTTCCAATCATACCTCCCAACCCCATGTCGAGAAGCGTTGGTGTATACCGGTCCATACGACTGGCCGTCGTCGGTCCTGCAGATCCGATGGGACGCCCCTCTCTTGCAGGAGAAGGCCCCATATAATATATCATGTTGCCGCTGATTTCAAACGGCAGTTCCTGTCCCTGATCCAGTGTTTCCTGCATCCGTTTATGTGCCGCATCCCTGGCTGTGTAGATAATTCCTGTTAAATATACGTAATCTCCCGCCTGAAGGCTGGCTGCATCTTCTTTGGTAATCGGTGCTTTCATGTAACGGTCCATCCTGTTAATTCTTCCTCCTTCTCTGTCTTATATGATCCGGTGCGAATGACGGTTAACATGACAACAGATATTGACTGCCACGGGCAGACCGGCAATATGGGTGGGGTACGTCTCAATATTGACTGCCAGTGCAGTGATGCTGCCGCCGAGTCCTCCCGGACCGATTCCAAGACTGTTAATCTTTTCGAGAAGTTCCGTCTCAAGTTCTCCGACATAGCCGGAAGAGGGCTGCTTATCCAAGTTTCTGGTCAGAGCATGTTTTGCCATCTCCGCACATTTTTCAAAGGTTCCTCCGATCCCTACTCCGATTACCATGGGGGGACAGGCATTCGGACCTGCATCCCGAACCGCAGTGAGCACGGCTTCCTTAATTCCATCAATTCCATCCGCCGGTTTTAACATGAAGATACGGCTCATGTTTTCACTTCCAAATCCCTTAGGGGCCACGGTTATATCGATCTGGTCTCCATCCGTGATCTCATAATGGATGACTGCCGGAGTATTGTCTTTTGTGTTAATCCTTTTTACCGGCTCTACGACTGATTTACGGAGATATCCTTCCACATATCCGTCATGTACTCCCTGATTAACCGCATCGGCCAGACTGCCGCCCTCTATATGTACATCCTGTCCTATTTTCAGGAAAATGACCGCCATACCGGTATCCTGGCAAATGGGAATCATGTCTTCCCCGGCGATTTTTAAATTTTCCTCCAACTGTGATAAAATCTGTCTTCCCAGTGGTGACCGCTCCTTCCCCACCGCGTCGCAGAATACCTTCTTCATATCATCCGACAGTACATGGTTTGCTTCTATGCACATTTCTTTAATATTTCTTGTTATTTCCTCGCTCTGAATGGTTCTTATCATACGATTCCTCCATATAAATGATGAAGCCATCACTCTCTTTTACTAATCATAAGGGATTGATCCGTCGAAATCAAGTATAATCATGCGTTATTTCTTTTGCAATTGCTATTGACAAAGAATGGATCGAGGTGTATTATTGTATTAAGTAATTAGTACAGTAATACAATAGGAGGTGAGCAAATGACATGGCATTTTGAAAATGACAGACCGATCTATACACAGCTGTTAGAGCAGATACGTCTTCGTATTATATCCGGCATCTACGCGGCTGGCAGTCGCCTTCCTTCAGTCAGGGAACTGGCCGGAGAAGCTTCTGTCAATCCCAATACGATGCAAAAGGCATTATCGGAACTGGAACAAAGCGGCATTATCTATTCTCAAAGAACATCGGGGCGATTCGTCACGGAGGACACGGCAATGATTGAACACGTAAAAGAAGAAATTGCAGAAGAGAAAATCAGAGATTTTTTTAAGGTCATGAACAGTCTGGGCCTGAAACCGGGGGATACATTAAAATTAGTAGAAAAAGCAGCAAAGGAGATGAGTCAATGAATTCCATACTACAGTGCAGCCATATCACAAAAAAATTTGGCTCTTTGACGGCTCTCGATGATGTAAATTTCACCATCGAACCGGGAAGAATCGTAGGGCTGCTTGGCCCTAACGGAAGCGGTAAGTCCACATTTATCAAACTGGCCACAGGCCTTTTGACTCCAACAAGCGGAACAATCACGATCTGCGATCTTCCGGTAAGTGTGGAGACAAAACGGAGAGTCTCTTATCTGCCTGATAAGAATTACTTAAATGACGGGCTGAGAATTAACCAGATTCTCGATTATTTTCACGACTTTTATGATAATTTCGATTTAAATAAGGCTTACGAAATGTTAAAACGTCTGAACATCGATCCAAAGAGCCGGTTGAAAACGCTCTCCAAAGGAACGAAGGAAAAAGTTCAGCTGATTCTGGTCATGAGCCGTAACGCCGATCTTTATCTTCTCGATGAACCCATCGGCGGTGTCGATCCGGCCGCCAGGGATTATATATTAAACACGATCTTATCGAATTACAATGAACAGGGTTCCATCATTATATCGACCCATTTAATTTCCGATATTGAGCCGGTCCTGGATGACATCATCTTTATCAAAGATGGAAAAATCGTTTTGACCAGTTCCGTAGATGCGATCCGGGAAGAAAACGGAAAATCCGTAGACGCTCTGTTCAGGGAGGTGTTCAAATGCTAGGAAAAGTATTCAAATATGAAATGAAATCTACATCCAGATTATTTTTGCCGCTGATGATTGGTTTCATCGCGATTACACTTTTATGTAAATTTGCATTTGAGAGCAGTTACAGTGCGTTTCTGGGAAACAGCCGGCTGATGGAAACAATTACAGTCATCTTTTTTGTCCTGTATTTCATCTATATTATCGCCCTGTTTGTCATGACTTCTGTATTTATCGTCATGCACTTTTATAAGACCATGGTGAGTGACCAGGGATATTTAACCAATACGCTTCCAGTGAAGATGGGAACCTTAATCAATGCAAAGCTGTTATCGGCTGTTCTGTGGGAAATCTTAGCCGGCCTTTTGTTTATCTTATCCATCTTCATCTTTTTTACCGGCCATCTCCATCTGACAGATCTCCAGCAGATATTCCGCGATATCGGGACACTCTATCAGGAAGTATCAAAATACTTAAATATGCCGGTATTCCTGATTGAAGTTACCATCACCTGTATTGCCGGGCTGATCTCCGGCCCCCTGATGCTGTATGCCGCCATTGCCCTGGGCCATTTATTTAAGAAACACAGAGTTCTCTGGGCTATTATTTCCTACTTTGCCATCTATGTGGTAATGCAGATTATCAGCAGCATTTATTTCTCCATATGCGGTTACTCCTCTCCTGTGATCAGCAATTCGGAGTATGCCGTTCAGACCGTTAAGAACTACATGCTGTTCACCACCATCTTCAGCGTGGCCTGTACAGCGGGATTTTATGCCATAACAGATTATGTGTTTACAAAGAAGCTTAATCTGGAGTAATCTCATTTGGGTGAAAAGATTATAAATAAAAAACGTGGAAATTCCGATTAGAATATTTTCTCCAATCGGAATTTTCACGTTTTTCTATTCTGTTCTGCTTCCGTCTTCTCACCGGCAGAACTTTTCAAAATCTAGCTCTTAAATATCTTCGCTTCAATGGAAGCAATGGTAATGCTTTCCAGCCGCTTTCTGCACAATTCGTCGAGATCTGCATAGATTTCATCCATGATGGCCGCCATACCGGATGCAATCATACAATCCATTTCCTTATCTCCTGATTTCCATGAAGCCGATACAAAATCGACCTCCAATGCGTCGCATACCTGCCTTAAATTTACGCAGGATGAGTCTTTTTCAAAATGGTATCCGCCTTCCAGACCTTCTTTGGTTGAAATGATCCCGGCTTTTTTTAATTTGGCCATAACCTTTCTCACCCTGGCCGGATTGGTACATACGTTGGAAGCCAGTGCCTCACTGGATACTGTCTGCTGACGGTGATTCAAATACACCAAGGCGTGGACCGCTATTGCAAATTCACTTGTCACGTGATTCGCCCCCTGTCTGATTCATACTCTTTTTCTGAAACATAAATCTGTAATTATTATTGTTTCAGTTTATGATGTAATACTATCAGTTACAGTTTTTTTTGTCAAGTCCAAAGCCAAATTATTTCGAAACAAAATTATTTTAAGATTTTACCCATAATGATAACACAGCCCATAATGATCAGGATGGATACAAAGATTCCTCCCATGCCTTTTCCCATGATCTCCAGAGCGATTAATAAATTTTCCATCATTGTCTCAACCTCCTATAAGAACCTGGTTACCAGACTGATAACAAGTCCTCCTGCAATCACGGAGGCAATCTGTCCGGATACATTTGCACCGACTGCATGCATCAGAATAATATTTCCCGGTTCCTCTTTCTGTGCCATTTTCTGCACTACTCTGGCCGACATGGGGAATGCGGATATTCCTGCGGCCCCAATCATCGGGTTAATCTTTTCTTTTCGGAACAGATTTAACAGTTTGGCAAACAGCACGCCTCCTATGGTATCAAATACGAATGCGATCAGACCGATTCCCATAATCATCAGTGTGTCGATTCTCACAAATGCGTCCGCACGCATACTAAAGGAGATCGTAATTCCCAGAAGCAGGGTAATCAGATTGGCGAGACCATTCTGAGCCGTGTCAGAAAGATTGCTGAGAACTCCGCACTCCCTCAGAAGATTACCAAACATTAAAAATCCCACGAGGGCCACCGACATGGGGGCAATCATGCCTACAATCATGGTTACGACAATTGGAAATGCAATTCGCATCGTCTTCGATACAGCCGCCGGTTTATACTCCATATGGATGGTTCTTTCCCTCTTCGTCGTAACCAGTTTAATGGCAAACGGCTGGACGATCGGCACCAGGGCCATATAGGAATAGGCGGCCACCGCGATGGCTCCAATATACTTTGAATGCAGAATCTGAGACACAAGGATGGATGTGGGCCCATCCGCCGCACCGATTATGCCGATGGACGCCGCATCCTTTAAGTCAAATCCAAGAAGTACTGCCGCACAGATTGCAATGAAAATTCCCAGCTGAGCCGCCGCACCAAATAAGAACATCACCGGCTGGGACAGCAGAGGACCAAAATCGATCATGGCTCCGATTCCGATGAACAGAAGGATGGGAAGCGCTTCTGATGCTTCGATCCCCACATGAAACAGCCATTCAATAATTCCGTTTGTGTCACCGACACCGGACAATACCTGATTGATAACCCCTGTGTTCGGCAGATTTACAAGAATTGCGCCAAACCCCATGGGCAGAAGCAGGGCCGGCTCATACTCTTTCTTAATCGCAAGCCATATCAGGATGATTCCCAGCAGATACATAAGTATCTGCTGCCATGTAACCGACATAATTCCTTCTAATAAGAATTCCATTTTCAGCCTCCTGTTTCCTTTTCTCGATTCAGTTCCAGTTTTACGGTTTTAATGACCTTTTCATTCATTTTGAGAATGGTATAATGAATTCCATCCTCATACAATTCTATCGGCATCTGCTTCTCATTGGGTATGTATCCAAGGCGTTCGATCAGATAGCCCGACAGAGTATCACAGGAGCTTTCAATCTCCTCATGGAGAACCTCATTTAAGTCATACAGGAGGATGCTTCCGGCTGCCTGATAGACGTGAGGTTCCAGTTCTGTGATCTCCGGCTCCACGTCCTCATATTCATCGTGTAAATCGCCCACAATCTCTTCAATTAAATCTTCCATGGTCACAATGCCTGACACACCGCCGTACTCGTCAACGAGAACCGCCATCTTAATCTTGTTTTTCTGCATTTCCTGAAATAATTTATCCGTCTTTCTGTTTTCAGGAATAAAGTATGGTTTCTGCATGATTGCACGAATATCAATTTCTCTGACAGGCTTTTTATTCGCTTCTATGATAAAATCCTTCATAAACAGGATTCCCACTATATTGTCAATCTCATCCTCGTAAACCGGAATTCTGGAGTGTCTGCTGTTTAAGATTTCATCCATGCTGGACAGCAGCGGCGTGCTTAAATCCACAGCAATCATATCCTGACGCGGAGTCATGATCTCCCTTGCTTTCTTATCGTCAAATAAAAAGATGGAGGTAATCATATCCTGTTCAATTTCATTAAATACTCCGCTTTCCCGGCCGGTTTGAAGCATGGAGCGGATTTCTTCTTCGGAAACCTCCTCTTCCAGATTCTCCGTTTTCAGCCCCAGAAGCCTTAATACTCCGTTGGTAGATACGGACAACAATGCAATAAACGGGGCCATAATCCTGGAAATGATGGCAATCGGCTTCACGGCAAACAGACTGAATGCCTCCGCCTTCTGCAGTGCAACCCGTTTCGGTACCAGTTCACCAAACACCAGATTAAAGTAAGACAGGATGATCGTAACCAGCACCATGGCGATACTCTGGCTATAAGGAATTCCTGACTGCGCCATGCGGTTCCCCAATATCTGCGATATACCTGTCGCGGCGGATGCACTGGAAAAAAATCCGGCAAATGTGATTGCCACCTGGATGGTTGACAGAAATCCTGTAGAATTTTCTGACAGTTTTTGAATCAGGGCCGCTTTTTTATTGCCGTTATCAGCAAGCATCCGGATCCTGTTTTTGTTGACAGATACTACTGCCATTTCCGCCCCTGCAAAAAATGCGTTCATCATTGTAAGGGCTATTAATAATAAAATCTGTGCGGCTATCGTGGCCGCGCCTGGGTCACTGTCCAAGCGTAATTCCTCCTTTATTCAGGTTGGGTATCCGGCATTTCCTGATAAATAAAAAGACTTTTATTGCAGCATGAATATTCCATACTGCAATAAAAGTCTTGCCATTTCAATTCCCAGCGGATTATTTCAATCCACGCCCGGTAATCCAACAGAGTGAGACTGCGGCTTATGAAAAGCCATTCACTTGTTTTATGAAAGCGTTCATTAATCGTACTGACGCACGGGAATCCATAAGGTTATGCCGGCTACTCCCCTTTATTGATGTTATCATTATAATATAAAGAGAGCGGAATTTCTATTAAAAAAATGTTAAGTTTTTCGCTGCCGCCTCTTATTCTTCTGTTTCCGTTTCAGTCTCAACATCATCCAGATCCAGGTCTTCCAGCCCTTCTCCTTCTGACTTGCTTCCGTCATCACGTACTTTGGCAATACTGGCCACACGTATATCAGATTCCTGATCGATGTTCATGAGCTTCACTCCGGAGGTGTTGCGTCCGATCACAGAGATGTCTTCCACGGAAATTCTGATTACAATTCCCTCATTGGTGATAATCATAATATCATGATCGTCATGCACCAGCTTCGCACCCACGATCTTACCGGTCTTCTCTGTAATCTTATAACAGAGCACGCCCTTTCCGCCTCTCTTCTGCGGGGTAAATTCGTCGATCGGGGTTCGTTTTCCCATACCGTTTTCTGATACGATCAAAAGCTTCTCTCCCTGAGTATCCATCTGCATGCCAACAACTTCATCATCGTCGTTGAGCTTCATACCGATTACACCCATGGATACGCGCCCTGTTACGCGGACGTCAGTCTCATTGAAGCGGATACACTGGCCCATCTTCGTAATCAGGAAAATATCCTTTGAATTATCGGTAGCCTTTACCTCGATCAGCTCATCATCCTCGCGGAGTACAATAGCCTGAAGTCCGTTCTTTCTGACATTGGCGTATTCCATCATCGGGGTCTTCTTCACCATACCGTTCTTTGTAGCCATAAACAGGAATTTATCGTCGTCGTATTCCTTCATCGGAATAATGGCGGTAATACTCTCACCCGGAAGCAGCTGAAGCAGATTGATGATCGCCGTGCCTCTGGCCGTCCTGCTTCCTTCCGGAATCGCATACGTCTTAAGCCTGTAAACACGTCCCGTATTGGTAAAGAACATGATATAGTGGTGGTTGGTCGTCATGATCAGATCTTCGATATAATCCTGATCAATGGTCTGCATTCCCTTGATTCCCTTACCGCCTCTGTTCTGACTCTTGAAGTTGTCTACAGACATTCTCTTGATATAGCCAAGCTTTGTCATGGCAACGATGGTGTTTTCATCCGGAATTAAGTCTTCCATGGACATGTCGAATTCATCAAAGCCGATGGAGGTTCTTCTGTCATCCCCGTATTTATCAGAGATCAGCATGATCTCTTCCCGGATTACGCCGAGAAGCTTCTTCTCATCTGCCAGAATGGCTCTCAACTCCTCTATCTTTGCTTCCAGTTCTTTAAATTCATTCTCCAGCTTCTCTCTTTCCAGACCGGTAAGAGCACGAAGACGCATATCCACGATCGCCTGGGCCTGAGCATCGCTTAAGCCGAAGCGCTCCATGAGTTCTGCCTTCGCAATCTGAACATTCTGAGAATTGCGGATGATCTTGATGACCTCATCGATATTATCGAGAGCGATCAGCAAGCCCTGTAAAATATGAGCACGCTCTTCCGCCTTGTTTAAATCATACTGGGTCCTTCTGGTTACAACTTCCTTCTGATGCTCTAAATACAGCTTGAGCATCTGCATCAGGTTTAAGACCCGAGGCTCATTATTGACAAGCGCCAGCATGATGACGCCGAATGTATCCTGCAGCTGGGTATGTTTTAAAAGCTGGTTTAATATAACATTGGCATTGACGTCACGGCGAAGTTCGATGACGATTCTCATACCGGAACGGTCAGACTCATCTCGTAAATCCGTGATTCCATCGATCTTCTTCTCTTTAGCAAGTTCGGCCATCTTTTCAATCAGACGGGCCTTGTTTACCATGTAAGGAAGTTCCGTTACGATGATACGGCTCTTTCCGTTTGGAAGCGTTTCAATATCTGTCACAGCGCGGACTCTGATCTTTCCGCGGCCTGTGCGGTAAGCTTCCTCGATTCCCATTTTGCCCAGGATGGTTGCCCCTGTGGGGAAATCCGGCCCCTTGATGATTTCAAGGACCTCTTCCATCTCGGTCTCTCTGTTTTCCTCAACGTGGTTGTCAATAATTTTAACAACCGCGCCGATTACCTCTCTTAAGTTATGAGGCGGAATGTTGGTCGCCATACCTACGGCGATTCCTGATGTTCCGTTGACCAGAAGATTGGGGAATCTGGCGGGAAGAACCACCGGTTCTTTCTCTGTCTCATCAAAGTTCGGTGTGAAATCAACCGTATTCTTACCGATGTCAGCCAGCATTTCCATGGAGACCTTGCTCAAGCGCGCCTCCGTATAACGCATGGCCGCCGCTCCGTCACCATCGACAGAACCAAAGTTGCCATGGCCATCCACCAGCGGATATCTGGTGGACCACTCCTGCGCCATATTAACCAAAGCTCCGTAGATGGAGCTGTCGCCGTGAGGATGGTATTTACCCATGGTATCACCGACGATACGGGCACATTTACGATGGGGTTTATCTGGTCCGTTATTTAATTCGATCATTGAGAATAAGACTCTTCGCTGTACCGGCTTAAGACCATCCCTTACATCAGGAAGCGCACGGGCAGCGATAACACTCATGGCGTAATCGATGTACGATTTTTCCATGGTCTTTTTCAAATCTACCTCATGAACCTTATCAAAGATATTTGGTTCCATAATTCTTCTCCTTCATAACGCAATATTAATTGTTTTTTAGATATCCAGATTGCCGTACTTGGCGTTGGCCTCGATGAATTCACGTCTCGGCTCTACCTGGTCTCCCATCAGTGTCGTAAATGTCAGATCAATCTCCGATGCGGTCTCCTCGTCAAAGGCGACACGAAGCAGAATCCTGCGCTCCGGATCCATGGTCGTCTCCCAGAGCTGCTCGGCATCCATCTCTCCCAGACCTTTGTAACGCTGAATCTTATTATTGGTGTCACGTCCGATTTCCTTCAGGATGTTGTTTAACTCTTCGTCACTGTAAGCGTACCACACCTTTTTGTTCTTCTCCACCTTGTATAACGGCGGCTGAGCCAGATAGACGTGGCCCTGCTTGATTAGCTCCGGCATGAAACGGTAGAGGAAGGTCAGAAGAAGCGTACTGATATGCGCTCCATCCACATCGGCATCGGTCATGATGATAATCTTGTTATAGCGAAGCTTAGAGATATCGAAATCCTCGTGAATTCCGGTACCGAATGCTGTGATCATTGCTTTTATCTCCGCATTGGAGTAGATACGGTCCAGTCTGGCCTTCTCCACATTTAAAATCTTGCCTCGAAGTGGAAGGATGGCCTGGGTATCTCTGGAACGGGCCGTCTTGGCAGAGCCGCCGGCGGAATCTCCCTCGACGATATAAATCTCGCAGTTTTCCGGGTTTTTGTCAGAACAGTCCGCCAGCTTGCCCGGAAGAGCCATACCCTCGAGAGCCGTCTTTCTTCTCGTCAAATCTCTGGCCTTTCTGGCGGCCGCACGGGCCCGCTGAGCCATTATGGACTTGTCACAGATTGTCTTGGCTACAGACGGATTCTGTTCCAGGAAATACGTAAACTGTTCCCTCAAAATGTTATCCACGGCGCCTCTCGCCTCACTGTTGCCCAGTTTCTGCTTTGTCTGACCCTCAAACTGAGGTTCCTCAATCTTAACGCTGATAATAGCGGTTAAGCCCTCCCGGATGTCCTCACCGGAAAGATTGGCCTCGTTTTCTTTCAACAGCTTATTGTTTCTCGCATAGTCATTGAGTGTATTGGTAAGGGCGTTTTTAAATCCGGATAAATGGGTTCCGCCCTCGGGTGTATTGATATTATTTACAAAGCTGTAGATATTCTCCGTATAGGAATCGTTGTGCTGCATGGAAACTTCCACATAAACACCATCCTTGGAGCCCTCACAGTAAAATACCTGATCGTAAAGCGGAGTTTTCCCGCGGTTTAAGTAAGTGACAAACTCCTTGATTCCGCCTTCATAATGGAATACGTGCTCGTGCTTCTCTTCCCGGTTGTCTCTCAATACAATTTTTAAATTCTTTGTCAGGAATGCGGTCTCCCTCAGACGAATCTTCAGCGTATCATAATCAAATACGGTTTCTTCGAAAATGGTCTCATCCGGAAGGAAGGTAACCTTCGTACCGTGTTCATCCGGTCCCGCTTCTCTGATAACCTTAAGCGGATACATGGTCTTACCTTTTTCGTAGCGCTGCTTATAGGTCTTTCCATCCTGAGTAATTTCTACTTCCAGCCAGTTGGACAATGCGTTTACTACGGATGCGCCAACACCGTGAAGGCCGCCGGATACCTTGTATCCCCCGCCTCCGAACTTACCGCCTGCGTGGAGGATGGTAAATGCTACCTCTACTGCTGGTATTCCGGCTTTTTTCTGGATGCCTACCGGAATTCCCCGGCCGTCATCGACTACGGTAATGGAATTGTCTTCATTAATCGTCACATCAATCATATCACAGTATCCGGCCAGAGCCTCATCCACCGCATTATCGACAATCTCATATACAAGGTGATGGAGTCCCCTTACGGAAGTACTGCCAATGTACATACCAGGTCTCTTTCTGACCGCCTCAAGCCCCTCTAATATCTGGATTTGATCTGCACCATATTCTTCGCTCATATTTTCCTCCTAATTCTCACTGTAAACTTCACCACTCACAACCTTAAAGATCTTATCGATCCGGAACCGGTTATTGACAAAATCCTCCAGCCCCGTACAGGTGATCATGGTCTGTATATGATTAATTCCCGATAACAAGTGATTCTGTCTGCTGCCATCCAGCTCAGATAACACATCATCCAGCAAAAGGATTGGATAATCATTTACTATTTTTTTGACGAGTTCTATTTCTGCAAGCTTTAAGGACAGAGCAGCCGTTCTCTGCTGTCCCTGGGAACCAAACCTTCTGATATCGATATCATTGATGATAAAGCTTAAATCATCTCTGTGGGGTCCCGTTAACGTCGTCCTCTGCTTTAAATCCGAAGGCCTGCTTTTTCTTAATGTATCTTCAAACATATCGGCCGTGACATTTGGCTCATAGCAGATATGTAAAGACTCTTTTTCTCCTGACAGCTGCCGGTGGATGGTTCCGATTAAGTCGTTTAACTGGCTTACAAAGGCCTCCCGGCACCGGATTACCTCCCGTCCGTACTGAACCAGCTGCATATCCCAGATATCCAGTGTCTCCTCATAGTCCGGGCGGAACATGATGTCCTTCAGCAGCTTATTTCTCTGAGTAACAATTTTATTGTACTGAACCAGAGAATGGACATACAGCTTATTAAGTTGACATAACTCCAAGTCAATAAACCGCCGTCGTTCGGCAGGGCCGTTTTTTATGAGATTTAAGTCTTCCGGAGAAAAAAATACAACATTGACAATTCCAAATAATTCGCTGGCCTTCTTGATTGGAACGCCGTTGACCGCCACGCCTTTAGCTCTGTTTTTCTTTAAATGCATGTCGATTCTGTATGGAACATCTCTTTTTCTGACGTTTAATTTGATATGCGACTCATCCCTGTCAAACTGTATGATTTCCTTATCTTTGCTTCCCCTGTGGGATTTTGTCGTAGCACAGACATAGATTGCTTCTAAGATATTGGTTTTCCCCTGGGCATTATCCCCGTACAGGATGTTGGTCCCATGACTGAAATCCATATGTAGTTTATCGTAATTCCTGTAATTTTTAAGCTCTATCGACTCGATAATCATGGACTTCTCTTATTCCTCGATTTTAATCGTCTTTCCGTCGTACTCGACGATGTCTCCGGCTCTCAGTTTTTTACCGCGCTGAAGCTCTGTCCTGCCGTTTACTTTGACCAGGGCTTCTTCTATTACGTATTTTGCATCCACGCCGGAGCCGACCAGACCCGCTGCTTTCAGGGCCTGGCCAAGCTTGATGTATTCATCTCTTAACTTGATTATTTCCAATTTTTTCTCCTTTTTTCATCCCGTTATCCTAAACGGATGCGGCGTTGAAGTTGACCGGAAGAATTAAATAGATATATTTTCCTTCTTCATCCCTGATGAAGCATGGGGATTTCGGATTCAGCATATAAAGAGTTACTTCTTCGTCATCGATGATTCTGAGCGCATCTATCAGGAACTTTGGATTAAAGCCGATCATGATATCGCTTCCTGTCTTATGAGCCGCCACTTCGGCGTTCATGGATCCAAAGCTGGAATTCATCTTAAGCTGCAGCTCCTGATCCACCACGTTGATGATTAACGGCTTCTTGTCATTCTCACGGATCAGGATGGTTGCTCTCTCAATGGAATCTAACAGTTCCCGCTTATTGACTGTGATCTTGGTCTCGTAATCACTGGAAAGCATCTGGTCGATCCGGAAATACTCGCCCTCAATCAGACGGGATACCACAATCGTATCGTCAAATTCAAATAAAATATGGTTGCTGCTGAAGAATATCAGCACTTCTTTCTCGTTGTCGCCGCCCAGAATCTTGCTGACCTCACTGAGAGTCTTGCCAGGAACGATGACTTTTATATCATGGTACGTATCTTTTAATTCCACATTCCGGATGGAAATGCGGTGGCCATCCAGAGAAACGACCTTTAACTGGCTTCCCGATACCTGGAATAATTCACCGGTCATCATCTTATTGCTGTCGTTGGGAGCAATGGAGAAAATAGTCTGGCGAATCACTTCCTTCAGTGTAAACTGGGAAAGGCAGATGTAGTTATCTCTTTCTATATAGGGAAGGTATGCAAATTCCTCACCGTCACGTCCCTGAATATGGAACACGGATTTTTCGCAGGAAATCGTAGTGGTGAATTTTTCATCGCTTTCAATGGTAACGACAGAGTCACCTGCAGATGAAAGCTTTCGAACGATTTCGGATAACAGCTTGGCATCCAGAGCGATTTTTCCCCGTTCATGGATGGTTCCTTCTACCTTAGTTTCAATACCGAGTTCCATATCGTTGGCTGTCAGTTTAATCTCGGAACCACTGGCATCAATGAAGATACATTCTAAGATCGACATGGTTGTCTTGGATGGAACTGCTTTTAAAACGATGTTGATGCCGTTTAAAATGGCATCCTGTTGAAATGTCAGCTTCATAATTGTTGATAACTCCTTTTCAGTAAATTCACGAATTATATTGATAAATAAATAGATAAATTCCGTCGTATTAGTAGTAGGGGCTGTGGGTATGTGTAAAAGCCTTAAAACCGTCGAAGGGGACAGGCTTTTCCCTGTGAATAAGAGTGTGAATAACGTCCACAATCCTTAAGGAAAACTCTCAGGTTATCCACATGAGCCTGAGAAGGGAAAAGAACCTCATGGTTATCCACAGGCAATCAACATCCAATTCACATGAAATTGTGGATGAAGCTACTGTGGACTGAGTTTTTTCTTGAGGATATCAAGAGTGTTTATTAAGTTGGAATCATTCTTGACAACATCGGCCTTTATCTTCTCGATTCCGTGAATAATCGTCGTGTGATCGCGTCCGCCTAAATACTTACCGATAGACTGCAGCGGTGTTCCCACGATCTCGCGGCATAGGTACATGACGATCTGGCGCGGATAGACGATTTCCTTGTTCCGCTTCTGGGAACAGATATCGAGGGGGGTGATTCCGTAATGGTCTGCCACCACCTGGATGACTAACTCAGGAGTCACTTCCCGCTTGTCGTTGGGAGAGATGATATCCTTTAAGGCTTCTTCAGCCAGTTCTACGGTAATTTCCTTATTATCCAGCCTGGAAAGAGCGACGATTTTTGTCAGGGCGCCTTCTAACTCACGGATGTTGGACTTAATGTTGGTGGCAATGTATTTAATTACCTCGTTATCGATGTTGTAGCCCT
Source organism: Hungatella sp. SL.1.14 (assembly GCF_024460495.1). Classification (NCBI taxonomy): domain Bacteria; kingdom Bacillati; phylum Bacillota; class Clostridia; order Lachnospirales; family Lachnospiraceae; genus Hungatella; species Hungatella sp. SL.1.14. The sequence continues at coordinate 15,913 of NZ_JANFYJ010000038.1, forward strand.
CCATCTCTTCCTTTTTCCGGAGGATGGCCATCCTTGTCTCGTAGTCCGGAGACTGGATGTCTACGGTTAAACCCCATTCAAACCGGGAACGGAGACGTTCTTCCAGAGTCTCAATTTCTTTTGGCGGTTTATCTGAGGAGATAATAATCTGTTTTTTGGATTCATATAATGCATTAAACGTGTGGAAGAATTCTTCCTGTGTACTTTCCTTGCCGATAATAAACTGAATATCATCGATCAGCAGGACGTCGTTGGTCCTGTATTTGTCGCGGAATTCAGTAGGAGAGAAGTTGTTCTTATTACGGATGGCATCGATCAGCTCGTTGGTAAATTTCTCACTCGTTACATAAAGAACCTTTGCATTCGGGTTATTTTTCAAAATAAAATGACCGATGGAATGCATCAGATGCGTTTTTCCGAGTCCCACGCCTCCATAGATAAAAAGCGGGTTGTAGATTTCTCCGGGGGATTCGGCAACCGCCAACGATGCAGCATGGGCCAGATTGTTGTTGGCACCGACTACAAAGGTATCGAATGTATATTTCGGATTTAAATTGGCGTTTATGATGGCCGACTGGCTGACCGTGTTCATCGCGTTGTTAATCAGCGTGTTTCCGGTCTGGGCCTTGGGAACTTCTTCCTGCGGAACCTGGTTTTCCACAACGAAGTCTACGTTACATTCAAATCCCGTTACCTCTTCAATGGTAATTTTTAAAAGGAATCCGTATTTTTTACGGATATACCCTAAAAATTCCACGTCCGGGACAGTAACCGTTACGGTGTCTCCGTTTATGGAATGTACTTTCAGTGGGAGAAGCCAGGTTTTGAAGGAAACGTCGGTAATTTCGTGCTCTTCCTTCAAATTAAGTAAGATTTCGTCCCATTTTTCTTTTAACTTTTCTAACATTTCAAGTCTCCTACATCTATCAAAATGCAAATAACGGAAAGTCCCCCTCATACCTGTTTGGGGGAATAGTGCGCATTAGCCCAATCTAAAACCATTTTATACTATTTCGAACTATTTTTCAATGATAATAGAAAAATTTTGTGGATAAGTATGTGTAAGACATGTGAATTTGTTGTTTATGGGGTGTTGATAATGATTCTGAAGGGGAGTTGTCCACAAAAATGAGGCATTTTCTAAGTTCATTTATACACAGACGGAAAAATTTGAATTTAAGAGGCCTTGTGAATATGGGGTGTGAACAATAAACAGGTTATCAAGAGCTTATCCAGAGAGTTATCAACAACTTATCCACATTTTGGGGATAACATTATGTAAATTAACAATATGCATGTGAAAAAGTACACATCACACCATTGACGCGGCGCCTTCTACTGGGTATAATTCGGTTGTAACAGTTGCATTGTATCTTGGAAAAGAACAGTAGCACAGGAGGTAAAAAATGAATATTGAGAACAAAACCCGCAACCTGGTACTGGCCGCAGTCTTTATGGCCATTATCATCATCATGGCATTTACGCCTTTCGGGTATATCCCGCTGGGATTCATGAATGCCACCATCATTCACGTTCCGGTCATAATTGGAGCCATTATACTTGGACCAAAATATGGCGGATTCTTAGGTTTGGTGTTCGGAATAACCAGTCTGTGGAAAAATACGTACATGCCGAATGCCACCTCGTTTGTGTTCTCCCCGTTTATCAAAATCGGAGAGTACGGCGGAAATTTCTGGAGCCTGGTGATCTGCCTGGTGCCGAGAATCCTGATTGGAATTGTGGCATATTATGTATTCAGAGGTATTATGAAGACCCTGAAAGCGAATCGGGCAAGAAGAAGCATTGCTCTGGCTGCAGCGGCAGTTGCCGGATCATTAACCAACACTCTGCTGGTAATGAATCTGATTTACTTATGTTTTGGAAAAGAGTATGGAGCGGCAGCAAAGGGACTGACGGAAGGAATCTATACAGTTATACTGGGAATCATTTGTTTGAACGGAATTCCTGAGGCTATTGTGGCGGGAGTTTTAACCGTGGCGGTCACGCAGGCACTGTTTAAGGCAATGAAGAGATAGAACAATGAAATGATAGAAGAATGAAATTGTAAAGAGCAGTAATCCATTGGAAGAGAAGATGGGTTACTGCTTTTGTATTTTCAGTAAGATAGATATTAATCATGGGAGGGGAATTTTCAGGCCTCTTTTTCTGATAATGATTTACGAAATACCAGTAGTATGATAAACTGTAAGTGTGAATTCCACAAGGATTCAGAATCATGATTTAGTAATAAATATCTAATTTTTAGTATGCCGCCCGTGCAGAACGGCTGTGGCAGTCAGGTAATTTCATGGAGGTTCCTCCAAACATATTCAAAAAATAATTTAATATCTCAGGTAAATATGGAAAGGCGGCGGATGCATATGGATAGGTAACGCTAATGTATTTTTTATGCTAAAAAACAAAAGAGAAAGGAAAAGTATGCAATGAACCAATATCACGATATGTATGACCGCGTGGCTAAAAAGTGCCTGACGCTGTCAAACCGTGCGATTATCCAATTTATAAATGGGACGTTTGGGGTGAATCATCCGATGGATAGTAAAGTGACTTATAACTGGACGGAGCATGAGGATGGCAGTATTACATTCCGTATTTTTGAATATGGATTTCATCATGCTATTAAAATCAGAAGAGAGGAAAATGTACTGGAATTTCCGGATCCGGTTTTGATCTGCCTGTATGAAGGGAAGTCTGAACCAGATGAGAGAGACTTAACAATCCGGTTTGGAAATAGTGGTACTTATATTTATAAGGTACCTGTTATAAAGTATCTTTCATTGTCTCCGGAAGAACTTCAGAATAGAAATATGATTATTCTGATACCGTTTCAGCTTTTGAAACTTAAAAAGTCAATGGAAAAAAAGAGGACAAAAGAGAATCTGGAGGCGTTGAAATACCTTGTTACCCATGATATAATTGGATCAATAGAAGTGAATGTAAAAGCAGGAAATATAACACCAACTGATGGCCGTAAATTAAAAAATATGACTCTGCAGTTATACCATCATATTTATGATCGGTATCAGGAAGTTTCAGATGAAGGAGTGAGCGAAGCGGTGGAAGAGGCGTTGATTCTGGATATTGATGTAATTGAGATGGAGCATAAGAAGGAACTGAGAGAAAAAGAGCAGAAAATTGAACAAAAAGAGAAGGAAATAGAGGAAAAGCAGAAAGAAGCAGAAGAAAAAGGCGAGGAAGTGAAGGTCTTAAAGCTCCTCTTAAAAGGGAAATCTCCAAAGGAAGCAGCCAGAGAGCTGAATATTTCTCTTGAAAAAATTGAGAAAATGATCAATTCATAAGAGGAAGGAATTGATTGGTAAAGAAATCATTGAGTAAAAAGTCATAGAAAACAGGTAGCCGGAAACAGGATTCCGGCCGCCTGTTTTTTTGATATAAAATATAGATACAAAAAATAGATACAAATATAGATACAAAATATAGTAACAGATTTTTGATATCCATACATTTTATGGTATAACCCTTATTTTATAAGAAAAAATAGCATTTTTAGCTTGACGAACCCTTATTTCTTCTATATAATTGAAACGATGTTTAACTAAAATAGTCTCAATATGTTTATTCATATTGCTATGATAAGCTATTGTAATAAGAGGAGGTGTCCGTAGATATGAAGATGACGTTTCAGCCGAAGAATAGACAGAGATCTAAAGTTCATGGTTTCAGAGCCAGAATGAGCACTCCAGGCGGAAGAAAAGTTTTAGCTTCCAGAAGAGCAAAAGGTAGAGCGAAATTATCAGCTTAAGGAAAGAAAAGCCCCTCGCATTTTGTACGGGGGAATCATGGAAAAGCCCCTTCACATGCGTTCAGGGGAAATGATGGACCAGGCCGCAAGTAATTGTGGCCTTTTCTTTTCTTCATTTCCGTGAGCGGCGAGCCAGGCAGAGGGAGTTCATGAAACATTTTAATTCGATTAAAAAAAACCGGGATTTTCAGGAAGTATACCAGACCGGGAAATCCTATGCAAACAAGTTACTTGTCATGTATGTGAAAAAGACGGACAGGCCGGAAACCAGAATTGGGATTTCGGTCAGCAAAAAAGTTGGCAACAGTGTGGTCCGGCATCATATAACCAGATTATTGAGAGAAAGCTTCAGGCTTCATGAAGACATGACAGAGACAGGGTTAGACATCGTGGTCGTCGCCAGAGCGGCGGCAAAAGAAGAAAATTATCATTCAATCGAGAGTGCGTATCTGCACTTATGCGGACTGCATAACATTTTAAAAAAAGAATCGAAGTGATCTTATGGTAAAGAAAATCATGATACTGTTGATTCGGGGTTACCAGAAATTTCTTTCCCCGCTGAAAGTAAGAACTCACTGCATTTACACGCCTACGTGTTCTCAATACGCCATTGAGGCACTGCAAAAGTATGGTGTGTTTAAAGGTACATTTTTGGCTTGTAAAAGGATACTTCGGTGTCATCCTTTTGCAAAAGGCGGTTATGATCCAGTTCCGTAAAAGACAGGAATTTGAGGAGGTAGTTCATTGGAATTTTTAGTACTCACGAAAGTCGGAGGCATTTTGGGGCCGTTCGCAACTGTTCTGGGCATTATTATGGATTGGCTGTTTAAGCTGACCAGTATTTTCGGAATCCAGAACATCGGTTTATGTATTATCTTATTTACTCTTGTAACAAAACTTCTTATGTTCCCACTGACTTTAAAACAGCAGAAGTCATCGAAGCTGATGAGTATTATGCAGCCGGAACTGAATGCCATTCAGGCAAAGTATAAAGGGAAAAAAGACCAGGAATCCATGATGAAGCAGAACGTGGAAATCCAGGCTTTATATGAAAAATACGGTACATCCATGACGGGCGGCTGTTTACAGCTCGTGATCCAGATGCCGATTCTGTTCGCACTGTATCAGGTTATTTACCATATTCCGGCCTACGTATCCAGTGTTAAGGATGTATTTATGAATGTAGTGACATCTATTACATCTCTTGGCGTGGATCATGTGGGAATGCTGACCCAGTTTGCAACGGATAATAAAGTCAATATGGCTATGGTAAAGGATATGGCTACAAACAATGGCCTTGTAGATTTTCTTTACCAGTTGAATCCGACTCAGTGGTCGGCGCTTCAGGATTTATTTCCGAGTATTCAGGGAACGATCGTGGAAAATGCTGCAAAGATTGAGCATATGAACTCTTTCCTGGGAATCAATCTGGCGAGCACACCGTTTAGCGTTATGTTCCCCAATGGATTTACCGGAGGATTTCATTTCAGTCTGGCAATCTTAATTCCGATTCTTGCAGGTTTATCCCAGTGGTTAAGTGCAAGGTTAATGACAGTGAATCAGCCTTCAACCGGTAATGATGATGGTAATTCCATGGCTCAGTCCATGAAGATGATGAATACCATGATGCCTCTGATGTCTGTATTCTTCTGCTTTACCTTTGCTTCCGGTATTGGTATTTACTGGATTGCATCCAGTGTATTCCAGGTTATCCAGCAGGTATTAGTAAATCGTTATATGGACAGAATTGATATCGATGAAATGGTAAAACAGAACGTTGAAAAGGCAAACAAGAAGCGCGCTAAAAAGGGACTTCCTCCGCAGAAGGTGGCACAGAATGCAACAGCCAATTTAAAGAGCATTCAGGCAGCGAATGAGAAAGAGGAAGCCGACAGACTGAAGAAGATTGAGAGAACACAGGAGCAGATGAAGGCCTCCAATGATTATTACAGCAGCGGAGCAGCCAATCCCAACAGTATTTCTGCAAAGGCACGCATGGTTCAGAAATATAACGAAAAGCACAGTAAATAGGAGGGGTTCCGGATGGATATGATTACAGTTTCAGCTAAAACCGTAGATGAAGCAATTACGAAGGCATTAATCGAATTGGAAACGACCAGCGATAAGCTGGAGTATGAGATTGTTGATAAAGGAAACAGTGGAATTCTGGGATTCATCGGTTCCAAACCGGCCATCATTCGTGCAAGAAAGAAAGAGACTATAGATGATAAGGCGATCGCATTTCTCGGAGAGGTGTTCGGCGCCATGGATATGGGCGTGAATATCGAAACCGCTTTTAATCAGGAGGAAAAAGAACTTTCTATCAATTTAGCAGGCGACGATATGGGAATACTGATTGGAAAACGCGGTCAGACCCTGGATTCTCTGCAGTATCTCGTAAGTCTCGTTGTAAACAGGGAGAGTGAAGATTATATCCGGGTTAAGCTGGATACAGAGAATTACCGTGAGAGAAGAAAAGAGACACTGGAAACACTGGCTAAGAATATCGCATATAAAGTGAAGAGAACGAGACGTTCCGTATCGCTGGAGCCTATGAATCCATATGAAAGAAGAATTATCCATTCCGCGCTTCAGAATGATAAGTATGTAGTGACACGAAGCGAGGGTGAAGAGCCCTTCCGCCACGTAGTGATTTCCTTAAAAAAGGATTACTCGAAGAAGGACCGCTATCAGGATAACAGAGAAAAATAGAGTAACGTCGATTGAGGGGTTGGGGCTGTCGGAAGGCACCTCACCCCTTTTCTTTTTCAGGTGAAAAATATGAAGATGAATACAATTGCAGCAATTGCCACTGCCATGAGCAGTTCAGGAATCGGAATCGTCAGGATCAGCGGGGATGAGGCATTTACAATTATAGATAAGATTTACAGGGGAAAAGGGAAAAACAGCAGGAAGTTATCGGATGCTCCTTCCCATACCATCCATTACGGGTATATCGCAGATGGTGATGAAATCATTGATGAGGTTCTGGTCATGTTAATGAGGGGACCGAAGAGTTTCACGGCCGAGGACACGGTTGAGATTGATTGTCACGGCGGTGTTTTGATTACGAAGAAAATACTGGAAACGGTTTTAAAATATGGAGCAAGGCCCGCAGAGCCCGGAGAATTTACGAAGAGGGCGTTTTTAAACGGGCGAATCGATCTGGCCCAGGCGGAAGCGGTCATCGATGTGATCAATTCCAAAAATGATTACGCGTTAAAGGCCTCTGTCAGCCAGCTGGATGGAGCAGTTTCAAATGCGGTAAAGAAACTGCGGGAGCAGATTATCTATCAGATTGCGTTTATCGAATCGGCGCTGGATGATCCGGAGCATATATCTCTGGATGGATATGGAGAGTCACTGTTATCGGTGATTCAGGGGCTGAAGGAAGGCTTATGGAAGCTGATCCGTTCAGCTGATAACGGCAGAGTGATGACTGAGGGGATTAAGACTGTAATTCTGGGAAAGCCCAATGCGGGAAAATCTTCTCTGCTGAATGTTCTGGTGGGAGAAGAGAGAGCCATCGTCACGGATGTAGCGGGTACCACAAGGGATACGCTGGAGGAAACCATCCGTCTGGAAGATATTACACTGAATGTGATTGATACTGCGGGAATTCGAGATACGGATGATATAGTAGAAAAAATCGGAGTGGAGAAGGCAAGAAATGCTGCCGATGCCGCCGACTTAATTATCTATGTGGTGGATGGTTCCTGCCCTCTTGATGAAAACGACGAGGAGATTCTTAAGTTTATCAAAGACAGAAAAGCAGTCGTACTTTTGAATAAATCGGATCTGACAATGGAAATCACTGCTGATATGCTGGCTTCCAGGACGGCACATAGTGTGATTGCCATTTCTGCAAAAGAACGGGTAGGAATTGAACTTTTGGAGGATGAGATTAAAACCATGTTTTATCATGGTGAGATTGATTTTAATGATGAAGTCACGATTACGAATGTAAGACATAAGAATGCACTGGAACAGGCGTACAGCAGCCTGGAAATGGTGGAGCAGAGCATCCAAAACGGTATGCCGGAGGATTTCTATTCCATCGACTTGATGGATGCTTACGAGCAGCTGGGCCTCATTATAGGCGAAGCGGTGGAAGACGATCTGGTTCATGAGATATTCAGTAAGTTCTGTATGGGCAAATAGAGAGAAGGAAGGTTGTTATGCCAAATTTAGAAGAATCATATGACGTTGTGGTGGTTGGAGCCGGACATGCCGGCTGTGAGGCGGCTCTGGCTGCAGCCAGACTGGGACTTGAGACCATCATGTTTACAGTCAGCGTGGACAGTATCGCGCTGATGCCCTGCAATCCCAATATAGGCGGCAGCTCCAAGGGACATCTGGTAAGAGAGCTGGATGCCCTGGGCGGAGAGATGGGAAAGAACATTGATAAGACTTTTATTCAGTCTAAAATGCTGAATGAATCGAAGGGACCCGCGGTTCATTCCCTGCGGGCTCAGGCGGATAAGCAGAATTACTCCAGGGAAATGAGAAATACACTGGAAAATACGGATCACCTTACCATTCGCCAGGCTGAGGTGACCGATATAATTGTAGAAAATGGTGTTCTTACCGGGGTAAAGACATTTTCAGGAGCGGTATATCACTGTAAAGCGGCTGTTTTGGCTACTGGAACGTATTTAAAAGCAAGATGCATCTACGGCGATGTGAGCAATGCCACAGGGCCTAATGGTCTTCAGGCGGCGAATCATCTGACGGATTCACTGAAGGAACACGGTATTGAAATGTATCGGTTTAAGACGGGAACACCGGCCAGAGTGGACAAACGCAGCATTGATTTTTCCAGGATGGAAGAGCAGTTTGGGGATAAAAAAATAGTACCGTTTTCTTTCTCTACGGACCCGGAAACCATCCAGAAGGAGCAGGTTTCCTGTTGGTTGACGTACACCAGCGAGAAAACCCATGAGATTATACGGGCCAATCTCGATCGGTCTCCGCTGTTTTCCGGTGCGATTGAGGGAACGGGCCCCAGATATTGTCCTTCGATTGAAGACAAGGTGGTAAAGTTCCCGGATAAGAACCGTCACCAGGTCTTCGTGGAGCCGGAAGGATTGTATACCAATGAAATGTACCTGGGCGGTATGTCGAGTTCTCTTCCGGAGGATGTGCAGCACGCGATGTACCGGACCGTTCCGGGACTGGAGCATGTAAAAATCGTTCGGAATGCATATGCAATTGAGTATGACTGCATTAATTCCCGTCAGCTGAAAGCCACGCTGGAATTTAAGACCATCAGCGGCCTGTTCAGCGGCGGCCAGTTTAACGGCAGTTCCGGCTATGAAGAAGCGGCGGTACAGGGCTTTATGGCCGGTGTAAACGCGTCTATGAAGGTTTTGGGGAGAGAGAGTTTTGTTCTGGACCGGTCTCAGGCATATATTGGTGTTCTGATTGATGATCTGGTGACGAAGGAAAACCATGAGCCTTACCGCATGATGACATCCCGGGCAGAGTATCGTCTGCTTCTGCGTCAGGATAATGCCGACCTGCGTCTGATGGGGATTGGTCACGAAATCGGCCTTGTCAGTGATGAGCAGTATGAGAAGCTTTTGAAAAAGGAGTCAGCTATTGAGACGGAGATAAAGCGTCTGGAAAGCACCAATATCGGTGCATCAAAAGAAGTTCAGGAGTTTTTGGAAAGAAATGGAAGTACTCTTTTAAAAACAGGAACGACGCTGGCTGAACTGATTAGAAGACCGGAACTGAACTATGTTATGTTAACTGAATTAGATTCTAAAAGACCAGAATTACCGGTGGATGTCATAGAACAGGTTGACATAAATATAAAATATGACGGTTATATCCGGCGCCAGAAACAACAGGTGGCTCAATATAAAAAACTGGAAAATAAAAAACTGGATGCAGACTTTGATTACAGCAGTGTAAAGAGTCTTCGGAAGGAAGCAGTACAGAAGCTGGATTTATACAGACCCATGTCGATAGGACAGGCATCCAGAATCTCCGGTGTATCCCCTGCTGATATCTCTGTTCTTCTGGTTCATTTAGAGCAGCTGCGTTATCAAAAACGGGACGAAAAGAGTGAAGAAAAGTAAGGAGCAATAGTAAGGAACAGAAGCCAGCATGATTTGAGGGAATATAAGAAGATGTGGAAGGAAGTGTAAGATGACGGCAGAATTTAAGGATAGATTAAATCGAGAATTGAATCAATTTTCTATTATTTTAGAAAATTCACAAATAAATCAATTTTACCAATATTATGAATTATTAGATGAATGGAATAAGGTCATGAATCTGACAGCAATTACAGATCAGAATGAGGTGATTACAAAGCATTTTGTTGATAGTCTGGCCCTGGTGAAAGCAATGGGAGAAATATCCACGAAGGAATATAAAATCATCGATATAGGTACCGGAGCTGGATTTCCTGGAATTCCGTTGAAAATTGCATTTCCACAATTAAAAATAACCTTAATGGATTCACTGAATAAAAGAATAAAGTTTTTAAATGAAGTGATTGAGCAATTAGGGTTGAAAGAAATTACTGCGGTGCATAGCAGAGCCGAGGATTTAGGAAGAGATAAAGATTACAGGGAACAATATGATCTCTCGGTGTCCAGAGCAGTTGCCAATTTATCAACACTTTCGGAATACTGTATGCCTTTTGTTAAACCCGGTGGTTTCTTTATTTCCTATAAATCAGGGAAAATAGAAGAGGAGCTTTCGTCTGCGAAACATGCGATTTTTTTACTTGGTGGAAAAGTTAACAGGATTGAAAGTTTTACGTTGGATGGAGCAGAAGCAGAGCGTACATTAATAAAGATTGAAAAAGTAAGTGAGATATCAAAAAGGTATCCACGCAAAGCAGGGGTACCTGGTAAAGAACCTTTAAAGTGAGTAAATGAGAAGCGGATGTTTCACGTGAAACATCCGCTTTTATAATGGCAAAACCATCCAGAGAACGAGAGTAAAATAAATCCTATTTCTTTCTATAATTATACAAAAAACATTTGGATGGTTTTGTATAACTCCATAGGATTTTCCAATTGTGGTAGATACTTGGATTCACTGATCAACGAACTTTCAATCGCAGGATTATATTCATGATATTCTCCAATCAGCTGCTTGATAGAATCCATAGCAGTTCCTCCGACAATATAAATACTGTTATCTATTTTCTTCAATGCATTGACTATATTACATTTCGTATAATTACACTTTACACTGGCATACAGCGATTTCGGAGACTCACCCAAATGTGCTGCTTCATAGTAAGCATCTACATAGGAAGATTTTACTGAATACGGATTAAAGTAATAATCCCGTGTGAATTCCTCTGTAATGGCCTGTTTGCTGGATGCAATGTGATATAATAAAGTTCCGATAATTGGAAGGTCGAGAATAAACTTATAAACTTTTGCATGCTTATTCGGTATCTGACTGCATGTAATAAGACTGTCCGGATTAATCAGCATGATTTGATCAAATAACTCTGATGACTGATTGCAGGCCATAATTACAAGAGCAGCTGAGGCACCGGAAGTGATTACATTTGTTCGATGCCCGATTTCTGATTTAATAAAGTCGGACAGTAATTGTACATATAGGAAATTCGTATAAGTCAAATCGGGTTTTTCTGATCGTCCGCAGCCTAACAAATCAATTGTATATACGGTATATTGATCTTTTAAATAATTAACCAGTTGCGTCCACTCATAGCCACTGGAAAATGCTGTTAAATCATGAACCAGTAAAATAGGTTTTCCTGATCCTGTTTTTGTATAATGGATATTTCCAAAGCGCCATTTATAACAAAGTGATTTAGATTCTGCCAGAATATTTTTGGAGGTGGCAGATACTTTAATACATTTATTGATTACTGCAGTAGCAGCAGCGCCGGCTGCCAGGGTTAGCAGTGTAAGTAATTTATTTTTTGTTTTCATGATTTCCTCCATTCCATGCACCAGTCCGTACAAGATATATACCTATTATAATATAATAGAATCCCAGTTACAACGGGGAACATATTAAAAAATTCTTAATCTTAAGAAAAATGTTTCACGTGAAACATTTTTATCCTATTTCTCTATTTTTTTTTATAAAGCATAGGAAAAAGAATTGAAATGTGCTATACTCTATTTTGAACCGTATTTTCCGGTTGCTTCAGGGAGAGGAAATATAAAAATGGGTAGAATTATTGCTATTGCAAACCAAAAAGGCGGTGTCGGTAAGACGACGACCGCAATTAATCTGTCCGCATGTCTGGCAGAATCAGGACAAAAAGTATTAACTGTAGATTTTGATCCCCAGGGTAATGCCACAAGCGGCCTTGGAATTGAAAAGGGCGAAATCGATAAAACCGTTTATGATTTGCTGGTTGGAGAGTGTGATATTGAGGAATGTCTTATTTCTAATATGCAGGAAAACCTGGATCTACTGCCTTCCAATGTAGACCTGGCTGGAGCTGAAATAGAACTGTTAGAAATAGAAAATAAAGAAGTTCTTCTAAAGACATATCTTTCTAAAATCCAGAACAACTATGATTTCATCATCATAGACTGTCCACCATCATTAAACTTATTAACGATCAATGCCCTGACGGCTGCCAATACTGTATTGGTGCCCATTCAATGCGAATATTATGCATTGGAAGGTTTAAATCAGGTGTTAAAAACAGTTAATCTGGTAAAAAAGAAGCTGAATCCATCGTTAGAGATGGAAGGAGTTGTATTTACCATGTATGATGCCAGGACGAATTTGTCATTGGAAGTTGTGGAGAGTGTAAAAAATAATTTGAATCAAAATATTTACAAAACAATTATACCGAGGAACGTCAGACTTGCGGAAGCGCCAAGTCATGGAATGCCGATTAACTTATATGATTCCAGATCGGCAGGCGCGGAAAGTTACAGGCTGTTAGCAGCTGAAGTGATAAGCAGAGGGGAAGATATTTAGTTATGGCGAAACGAACAGGATTAGGAAAAGGTCTTGGAGCAATATTCGGAGATGAAGTAATGGAATCTGCAGCGGAAGAGCAGGAAGCAAAACATCAGGCTAAGAGTAAGAGTGCTCAGGAACCGGAAAAAAAAGAGGAAGAAAATGATATTGGCAAGGAGTTAATGGTAAAAGTTACAGCCATAGAGCCAAATCGGGAACAGCCCAGAAAGGACTTTAACGAGGAGGCAATGGAGGAACTGGCTGAATCCATGAAAGTATATGGAGTATTACAGCCGCTTCTGGTACAGAAAAAAGGCGATTATTATGAAATAATCGCAGGTGAACGCCGTTGGAGAGCGGCAAAGCTGGCGGGACTGAAGGAAGTTCCGGTCGTGATCCGTGAGTATACGAAACAACAAACCATGGAGATTGCCCTCATAGAAAATGTCCAGCGTGAAGATTTGAATCCGATTGAGGAGGCTAAAGCTTATCAGCGCTTAATTCAGGAATTCGAACTGAAGCAGGAGGAGATTGCGGCCAGAGTCGGTAAAAACCGTGTAACCATTACGAACAGTATGAGATTACTGAAGCTGGATGAACGGGTACAGGATCTGCTGGTTCAAAACCAGATTACTGGCGGACACGCGCGTGCACTGCTGTCGGTAGAGGATGGACAACTTCAGTATGAACTGGCAGGCAAGATTATTGCTGAGAATCTGAGTGTAAGAGAAACAGAAAAGCTTGTTAAATCGTTATCAAAAAAGAAAAATCCCAAAGAAAAGAAAGTGGAAGATGAGAGTCTTACTTTGATTTTCCGTGATCTGGAAGAACGGATGAAATCTGCAATGGGAACGAAAGTAAGCATTAACAGAAAAGACAAAAATAAAGGAAGAGTAGAAATTGAGTACTATTCTGAGTCAGAATTGGAAAGAATAGTAGAATTGATAGAATCCATAAGATAGTAGTAACGGAAGTGAGGACGAAAGAAATGGAAAACAGTATGATGGATTTATGGCCGGTCGACCCGGGCTATATGATTCTGGGGTTGGCTGTACTTACACTAATATTGTTGATTATCGTAATCATCTGCCTGATTCAGATGAGACGGCTTTACCGCAGATACGATTATTTTATGAGAGGTAAGGACGCGGAAACCCTTGAGGAGATCATCATGGAGCAGATGGGGGATATCGAGGCGCTGAAAGCGGAAGACCGTGCAAATAAAGACTCGATCCGCAATACAAACAAGAATTACAGAAGCGCTTTCCAGAAATTTGGTCTCGTGAAATACAATGCTTTTAAAGGTATGGGCGGAAATTTGAGCTTTGCAATGGCTCTTCTTGATTATACCAACACAGGTTTTGTTTTGAACTCTGTACACAGCAGGGAAGGCTGCTACGTCTATATAAAGGAAGTAGAACGGGGAGAGACAGATGTGTTGTTAGGAAGTGAAGAAAAAGACGCTCTGGAGCAGGCACTGGGATACCATTAGAGTTGAATCCAGATACACTGACTTTGTCACCCTGGCTGATTTCTGTAATACAAGGACAAACCGTGTAGTGAAATAAAAACCCCTTTTCATTTGGGAGGAGATGATTCCTCACAAATGAAAAGGGGTTTTGTATTTAGAGAATCTCAGTCATATTCGCATGGTGCGATTCTGTCAGAGCAGCACCAATTGCGGTTCCATACTCTGCCTGTTCCGGTATAATAAAATGAACATCAAACATGGTTTCCAGAGAACAGAAAATATCCTTACACTGAGGGAATTTCGCAAGATTCCCGATCATGACGAAGTTGTTGATCTCACTGTTGAGAGAGGAAAGAATAGCGGATTTTCCAATTGCCTGAAGCACCATGTTAATGAGGCCGATGGCAATATCCTCTTCATTGACCTGCCCTCTTACCTTGCCAAAATTGGAGGCTGTGGCTGTAAGAGGAAGTCCCGGCAGCGCTTCCTTTGATATATCACAGATCTGTAAATCTACGTGGCTTAAATCGCCGCCGCTTGCAAGTTCCATAATTTTACTGATCTCCTGGGTTTTTAAGAGAAGGCTGGACAGGCCAATAATCGTGCCGCCGCCGATACCGATACCACCGGTATGTACGATTTTATCGCCGTTTACCTGGACAAAAGAGGTACCGGTCCCCATGCTGACAACAATTAGATCATTCAGGCCGGTAAAGTAGCGGCCGCCTAATCCGTTGGATGTAAACTCATCTACCTTAAAAGTAGGAATTCCATAAAGCGGCTGTTCTACATTGGCGCTTCCTACTCCTGTAATCATGATCTTTTCAATATCACCCAGTTGTATTGCATTGTCGTAAATAAATTTTCCAAAAGCACCGAAGAGAGATGCGATAGGATTATTAGCTTTCACGAATGTTGGAATTTTCAGGTTATTATTATCAAAACCAACAATTTTAGTGGTACTTCCTCCAATATCAATTCCTATGATAATTCCCATAAGCAAGAATCTCCTTTGATTGTAGCAGTGACACGCATGCTGTATAAAGATCAAAAACTTTGCCGCAGGCAGTCATACATCAAATCTGCAGCGCCGCAAGCTGCGGTTTTTTACCCCGGCGGCAGTTGTGAAGGGAGATGCTGGCGTGTGTATTCGACAATTGTATGCAAAAATAAACGGGTCACTGTTTTCAGTGACCCTAGTATATCATAGATTATTCAGAATGCAAAGTTTTTAAATCAATCCAATGATCATATAAACGGCGATGGCAATTGAAAAGACGGCCACACCCTTCTTTAGAATTTTTACATTAATGCGTCCTGCCTGTCCGGCGCCGAAGAAGACGCCGATCGCCTGGCATATAAAGCTGACCAGACAGAGAACCAAAAGCCCTTCTCTGGGACAATTGGAGAGGTATCCAACACAGGCCGGAAGTGCAATAAAAATGGAGTCGAACAGGCTGACACCAACGGCTGTCCGGACCGGCATGCCAAGCGTAACCAGGATTGGCATAACAAGAATCGGGCCGCCTGCACCGGAAAGAGAGCAGATAGCGCCTGTAATAAAACCGAACAACAGTACGAATGGCTTGTTGGCAAGTAACCCGGTATAAACCGGAGAGGCTGGCTGGGCTTCCTGTGGTGTCTCTGACTTAGTCTCTGGTTTTTCTTTCTTAAGTAAAATAGAAAGACCGGAAGCCAGTACGACCAGATAGAGAAACATCTTGGCAGTAGTCAGTGGAATCATAAAGTTAAGCTTAACACCAAGTACCGCTCCCGCTATACTTCCTGCTCCTACCAGAACCCCGAATTTTATATCCATCTGTCCCTGCTTCTGATAGCGGTAGGAACCAATGATTCCCGAGGTGAGGAAGGAAATAAAGCTTAAGGCCAAAGAGAGACTTAAATCCATGCCTAAATAGCCCGTAAATACAATGGGAAGCAGGAATCCGGCAATGCCGGAGACTCCTACCAGAGTGCCGACAATCAGGTTCATGACTGCTATTACCGGTAACATAATTCGTCCTCCATAAGATGGTTTTTCGTAAGCCAGGAATGCGCCTCAAAGCGTATTTTTTCTTCATCCAGCGTGAGAATCTCCCTGTTCTTCATCAGAAATTTCCCAGCAGCAACAGAATGAATTACATCCTGAGAAGAAACACTCTCTACCAGGGTGTGCACCAGATTATTGGTAGGGTAGAGATGGGGCTGGTCTAAGTCAATTGCGATGAAATCCGCACAGCAGCCTTCTTTTAATACACCCGCTCTATTATGTAAACCTAAAACGCTGCTCCCGCCTTTCAGTGCCATGGAGAGAATCGTCTCAGCGGGCATAATTACAGGATTTGAATCCGTAACACCGTACCGGATATTCATAATCGAACGGAAAATCTTCATTTCCTGGAACAGGCTCATGCCGCCATGAGCGGTTCCATCTGTACCAAAGGCGACGGATATTCCGCTTTCCAAAAGCCGTGGGGTATTGGGAACTCCTTTGCCGCAGTTACTGAATGGGCAATGGACGGCCTTTACTCCATGCGCTGCCATAAGCTCAATCTCATGCTCCGACAACAGAATGCTGTGTGCACTGACAAAACGTTCAGAGAGCACTCCAAGGCTGTCTAAATACTCTACAGGGCGCATCTGATATCGCTCCAGGTGGTAGTTGATTTCATTCGGATATTCATTCATATGGGCTTCCACCATGGCACTGCGCTCGTCAGCAGCCTCAAATACACCGCGAATCAGTTCCTCGGAACAGGAGATCAGGGAGCGGAGTGAATAGCAGACACTCAGCCTTCCGTCGCCGGATCCGTTCCAGGTATCGTAATACTCATTTAAACGGGAAATCGATTCAGCCGCATCAGCCCTCATAGAGTCAGGAACCTTCGTATCATCCATGGTAGACAGGGTAAGCGCGCCGCGCAGACCGGATTTTATATAGACCTCGGCCGCTTGATCCATATGAATACCGCCTGCATCAAGAAAGGCAGTAGTACCGCCGCGTATCATTTCCAGGGAACAGAGAGCGGCGCTTAAGGATACTGCCTCCGGAGTCAGAGTACTCTCAAACGGGAGCATAATCCGGGTCCATATCATAGGCAGTGCATCCAGTATCTTCCCCCGGAGCAGCTGCTGGCAGGTATGCATATGACCGTCTGTCAGGCCGGGCATCCAGAGAAGACGGCTTCCGTCGACAGTCTGGTCCGCCTCCGCAGGAACGTGAGAGCCGGAATCGCAGATAGAGGCAATGATACCGTCCTTCACAGCCACATCCACACCGGTACGGATCTTCATGTCCTCAGTGAGGATGCGGGTGTTCTTAATCAATATATCATAAACAGGTTCTTTCATATAATAATCTCCATAAATCAATTGTGTCAGGGCAAGTTAGATTGCGTGGGTCAGAGACAGGATGATATTGGCAACCAGAGCCGAGCCGAAGAAGGTGCCTGTCATAACCAGAAGCGCGATAATAATCATTTTCCAGCCCTGTTTTGCAAATGCTTTAATTTCGTTTCCGATGGAAATACCGGCAAATGCGCCTACCATAGTCAGAGGAGCCGTAAAATTAATCTTGTTGGCAGACTCAATGACAAAAGAAGAAAGAGGTGAGATCGGACAGGCCGCTAAGAGTCCCACGATGGAGCAGTAGGCTACAATCGGAAGCTTTAACGGAATAATCTTGCTCAATACAACTCCAATGCAGGAGATGACAAGGAGCACGCATACACCAGGCAGAGAATCGAGAAACGCTACCTTAAATCCAACAAAGTTTGCAGTCATAATGCCAAGGCAGGCAATAATCAGTAAAAAACCCCATTCTTTATATCTCATAATCGTCAGTCCTCCTTATTTCTCTCCACGCAGGCGTGCAATTTTGGGTTCCAGAAACGCATACAGTTTGTTGCAGAGCGGAATTCCTATAAAGATGGCAACGTAGATGCCGGTGATTCCTGAAAGTGTCTCGCTGGTACTGGCAAGAGCCGATATCTTATCGGCCATAGCCGGGTAAATCTCTGTCAGGCTGGCTGTGGCTGACGCCATCATAATGCCGGCGCCAACGCCGGATGCCATTCCCAGTGCATAGGGATGGAAAATATTTAAAGCAGCTACCATGGTAGCCATAAATCCGAAATAGATGGTACCAATCATGCCGCCGACTATGTAAATGGATAAGCTGCCGCGGGCTTCCGCTGAATCAGGTCCGTACATATCTGTGATCAAAGCCAGATTGGTTTCACGGTTGATGGAATGCGTTGCACCGATCGCCTCGCGCTTTAAACCGAGGAGAAGTGCAAATGGCAGGGCAAGGAAGATTGTACCCAGGTTGCCGATTTCCTGTAATAAGAGGGCCGGGCCGGCCTGAATCACTGTTGAGAGGCTGGCGCCTGCATTAATGCCGAGCTTTGCGATAAAAGGACATATGGCGACTATTACCAGCTTTGACGCTGCAGTTACTTCCTTCTCTTTCATAATCTTTAAGATCTGAGGTCCTGATAAAATTCCCATAAAGAGGGAATAGAAGATGGGGAACAGGATCAGCATGCCGGGGCCGAGAGGAATCTTAATCTGCCCGATGCTGTCTGCAATCAGGATAAAGATGAAGGCTAAGATGTACACGCGGTACTCTGTCTTGATCCGCTCCTTTAGGGAGGAATACTGGAAGGTTTCTTTTTTCATACACTTACGCTCCTTTTTGTAAAATGGTAACATTCGCTTCGGATATGTTTGTTAGCTCCATTCTAGCGGAAGAGAAGCAGATAAAAAAGGACAAATGAGATATTTTGCACAAAAACAGGGAAAAATGTTTCGAATATTATAAGATAATACTAAAACGGTAGAGGAAAATGAAAGAAAAAGGAAGTAAAAAAGGTCTGAGCAGACAGCAGGGAGTTCCTGACATCTGATCAGACCTTTCTTTATCAGTTCAAGCGTTGAAGCTGATTAAGCTGCGTATACGTTAACAGCCTGGATTCCACGGTTGCCCTGAGTGGTATCGAAAGTAACTTTCTGGCCGTCTTCCAGAGACTTATAACCATCAGTCATAATTCCGGAAAAGTGAACAAATACTTCTTCTCCTGTCTCGTCGTTTGTGATGAAGCCATATCCCTTTGAGCTGTTAAACCATTTTACTGTACCCTTATTCATTGAGGTACCTCCTGAATTAAAATTATTATATTTGTTCTGAAACTAAAAATCACATATTTTTGTAAATCATCATCAGAAAATAATGACTTACAAAAATATGTGAATCAAAATCTCATTAAAATACTCTCTTATCCTATCACATGGATGGAAAATTGTCAAGCAATTCTGAAAATTATTTTATTCCATATTTTACATTTGTTTTTTAACGCTGTATAATAGAAAAAGGAAAACATCGGAAAAGGAGCCGGAACATGAATTGGGAGGAATTGCTGAAACGAGCGCCAAAGCTTACAGACTATGTCAAGAATATGCCGCCGGATATCAAAAACCGCTGCGTCATAAAGGTAATACCACCGGGACAGATCATTCACCAGAAAAATTATGAACTGAATTATTTTGCATTTGTCTGCTGTGGTGATCACCGGGCCATCAATGAATTCGAGAACGGAAACGTGTATATGATCGAGAAGAACGAAGCCATTGATTTTGTCGGTGAGGTAACCATCCTGGCGGGGCAGGAGAGGACCTCCGTTACTCTGGAGACGATTACAGAATGTGTCCTTCTTCAGATGCCGAGAAAAGACTTTGAAAGGTGGATTAAGGAAGATATTGACCTTCTGTACTTAATTGCCAGCAAGGTGGCATTTAAGCTGTACCGTTCTTCCTCAAAGAATGGGGCGACACTGTTTTATCCGCCGAACTTTCTTCTCCTGGAGTATCTGGTGCAGTATGCGGACAAACATATGACAGGCAATAAAACGAGCATTACCGTTCCATTTACCAGGAATCAGCTGGAGGAGGAGCTGGGAATCAACATTAAGACCTTGAACCGTACGGTGAAGAAGCTGAAGGATACAGGCATGATCGGGATCGTGAAGGGAAAGCTGACATTTAATAAGGACCAGTATACCAAGGCCATTGCAGAGCTGGCTGTGTTGAGAAAGGGGGCAAATCACTGGTAATTCAGCTGGTTCAAACTGGAAATTATATCAGTATAAAAGTATTTATTAGATTTGAATAAAAAAGGAGGTGATATTGTTATTTTTTTGTCAAATCTATTATTGACAATTATTTAACGAAATCATATAATGATACTACAAAGTTCGTTAAAAAAATATCGAACATAAAAAAACCTATTAAACTTATTAAAAAACTGGAGGTAAGTCAGGATGGCAAAGAAAGAAGAACAGGTAAAAGTTCCGGAAATCATTGACAATGTAGACGCTTTGATTGCAAAGATGGATGCAATGAGAGAAGCTCAGAGAGAATTTGCAACCTTCACACAGGAACAGGTGGACAAGATCTTCTATGAAGCAGCAAGTGCAGCCAATAAGATGAGACTCCCTCTCGCCAAGATGGCAGTGGAAGAAACCGGCATGGGTGTTGTGGAAGATAAGGTTATCAAAAACAACTACGCAGCTGAGTACATCTACAATGCCTATAAAGAAACAAAGACCTGCGGTATTATTGAAGAGGATAAGGCATATGGAATTAAGAAGCTGGCAGAGCCGATCGGTATCGTAGCAGCTGTTATTCCTACAACAAACCCGACATCAACCGCGATTTTCAAGACACTGATCTCTTTAAAGACAAGAAACGCGATCATCATTTCCCCACATCCGCGTGCGAAGAACTGTACCATTGCAGCAGCAAAGGTAGTTTTAGAGGCTGCTGTTAAGGCCGGTGCTCCGGAAGGAATCATCAGCTGGATCGACGTTCCTTCACTGGAATTAACAAACGAAGTTATGAGAAGCGCAGACATTATTCTGGCCACAGGCGGCCCTGGAATGGTGAAGGCAGCTTACTCTTCAGGAAAGCCGGCCCTGGGCGTAGGCGCAGGTAATACACCGGTTATCATCGACGATACAGCCAATATTAAGCTTGCAGTTAACTCCATTATCCATTCCAAGACATTTGATAACGGTATGATCTGTGCTTCCGAGCAGTCAGTGACGGTCCTGGAAAGTGTATATGATGAGGCGAGAAATGAATTTGCAGCAAGAGGCTGCTATTTCTTAAAAGACGATGAGATTGAGAAGGTTCGTAAGACCATCATCATCAACGGCGCTTTAAATGCCAAGATCGTAGGACAGAAAGCGCACACCATTGCAAAGCTTGCAGGTGTCGATGTACCGGAAGATACCAAGATTTTAATCGGTGAGGTTGAATCTGTTAATATAGAAGAAGAATTTGCACATGAGAAGCTGTCTCCGGTTCTTGCCATGTATAAGGCTAAGGATTTTGATGAGGCGCTTGCAAAGGCTGCTCAGCTGGTTGCAGACGGCGGATATGGCCATACGGCTTCCCTGTATGTGAATGTAAATGAACATGAGAAGATCATGAAGCATGCCGAAGCTATGAAGACATGCCGTATCTTAATCAACACTCCTTCTTCCCATGGCGGTATCGGTGATATCTACAACTTCAAGATGACACCATCCTTAACATTAGGCTGTGGTTCCTGGGGCGGAAACTCCGTATCTGAAAATGTAGGTGTAAAACATCTGTTAAATATCAAGACCGTTGCCGAGAGGAGAGAGAACATGCTGTGGTTCAGAAATCCTGAAAAGGTTTACTTCAAAAAAGGCTGTATGCCTGTTGCACTGAGCGAGTTAAAGGATGTATATGGCAAGAAGAGGGCATTTGTTGTAACAGACTCCTTCCTTTACATGAACGGATATACAAAACCGATTACAGATAAATTAGATGAGATGGGCATCGTTTACACGGTATTCTCCGATGTTCAGCCGGACCCGACGCTTGCCAACGCACAGGCCGGAGCCAAAGCCATGAGAGCATTCCAGCCGGATACGATCATCGCACTGGGCGGCGGATCTGCAATGGATGCAGGTAAGATCATGTGGGTAATGTATGAGCATCCGGAAGTAGATTTCCAGGATATGGCCATGCGTTTCATGGATATCCGTAAGAGAGTATACACCTTCCCGAAGATGGGTGAAAAAGCGTATTTCGTAGCGATCCCGACCTCTTCCGGTACAGGTTCCGAGGTTACCTCCTTCGCAGTTATTACAGATCAGGATACGGGCGTTAAGTATCCGCTGGCTGACTACGAGTTAATGCCTAAGATGGCAATTGTAGATGCAGACAACATGATGAGCCAGCCGAAGGGCTTAACGAGTGCCTCCGGTGTTGATGTTCTGACTCATGCTCTGGAAGCTTATGCATCTGTTATGGCTTCTGATTATACAGACGGTCTCGCTTTAAAGGCAATGAAGAACGTTCTGGAATATCTGCCGACAGCTTATAATGATGGATCTAATGTTGAGGCAAGATGCAAGATGGCTGACGCTTCCTGTATGGCCGGTATGGCATTTAACAATGCATTCCTGGGGGTATGCCACTCCATGGCGCATAAGCTGGGTGCGTTCCATCACCTGCCGCACGGCGTTGCAAATGCGCTGTTAATTACGCTGGTTATGGAATTCAACGCTTCAGAAGTACCGACCAAGATGGGTACTTTCCCGCAGTATGAATATCCTCATACACTTGCCAGATATGCGGAATGCGGACGTTTCTGCGGAATCCAGGGCAAGACAGATGCGGAAGTATTAAAGAAATTCATCGATAAGATTGAAGAATTAAAAGCTGCAGTTGGAATCAAGAAGACGATCAAAGAGTATGGTGTAGATGAGAAATACTTCCTGGATACACTTGACTCGATGGTAGAGCAGGCATTTGACGATCAGTGTACAGGGGCTAACCCGAGATACCCGCTGATGAGCGAGCTCAAGGAAATGTATTTAAAAGCTTACTACGGTAAATAAGTTTAAATAGGTGGCAAAGGGCCGTACCCGATTCGCGGGACGGTCCTTTGTGTTTGGCGGGACAAGAAAGTGCCTTCGGCACTTCAACTCCCCTAGCCCCTCATTCATGAGGGGAATTTAGGGACTTCCTTTTTGCTGCTTTTTTCTTATAATAGTCTTATGAACACTTTCCAGCATATTTTTAACGA